>NZ_JAZDQN010000045.1:0-51216 GCF_036324125.1 Pseudomonas ulcerans
CTTGATTCGATTGTTAAAGAGCGTTTGGCGAAGCGTTTCGCTTCAACCGAGGCGCGCATTCTACGCTTTCCTCTAAGCCTGTCAAGCGTTTATTTTGAAGTTTTTCAGAATTTCTCGTTCAACTTCAAACACTTGCTTCGGCCACTTCGGCGATGACTCGCTGTCTGTGGGGGCGCATTCTACCGATTCAAAACCACCCGTCAAGGGAATATTTCGAAAATTTTCAAAAACTTGCGAGCACCCGCTTTCGGCACCCTTCCTGCACGAAAGTCCCTCTATATAAAGCAGCGCACGGCCCAGCCCTTCAAATGGCTCGCAAGGCCATTCTTGAGCGGTGCGCGATTGTTCAACAATGCTCGCGGTTTTATGCGATAAACGGCGCCCCCCGGAAAAAACGAACACCATGACGGACAACAAACGAGGCAAGGGACTTTCATTTGTCAGGAGGATCCATGCGCCGCGCACCATCGGTATGGGTATCGGCCTGCTCGGCGTGTACGCCGGCATGGCCCCTCTCGACCCGCCGACCTGGGTATGGATCGCCATGTTCTTCAACGGCCTGGCCTGGCCCCATGTCGCCTACCTGCTGGGCCTGCGCTCGCAGACACCCTACCAGACCGAACAGCGCAGCCTGCTGATCGACTCCATGACCGGCGGTTTCTGGGCCGCCGCCATGCAATTCAACCCGCTGCCCAGCATCACCATCCTGTCGATGATGACCATGAACAATGTCGCGGCCGGCGGCCAACGCCTGTTCCTGCGCGGATTCCTCGCACAGGCCTGCGGCATCCTTCTCGGCCTGGCCATCTTCGGCCCAGGCCTGCAGTTGGTCAGCACCACCCAGCAGGTCTACGCCTGCCTGCCGATGCTGACCCTCTACCCGCTGGCCCTCGGCTGGGTCTGCTACCGCCTGGCGATCCAGCTCGCCGAGCACAAGCGCAGCCTCAGCGCGCTGAGCCGCACCGACAGCCTCACCGGCCTGCTCAACCACGGTTCCTGGAAGGACCTGCTGCAACTCAAGTTCCAGACCTGCCAGCAACAACGCCGCAGTGCGGTGATCGCGATCATCGACATCGACCACTTCAAGCGCATCAACGACAGCTACGGTCACGTGGTCGGCGACGCCGTCCTGCGCCACCTGAGCAAGGAAATCAAGGCCAACCTGCGCGAAGACGACCTGGCCGGCCGTTATGGCGGAGACGAGTTCTGCGTGATCCTCCCGGAAACCAGCCTTCAGCAGGCCGCACGCATCATGGAGCGCCTGCGCGAGCGGGTCGCCGCCTACCGCGATGAATCCTTGCCGGAGCTGCGCATCAGCCTGAGCATCGGCCTGGCCACCTGCCGCAGCGACTTCGACGACCCGGTCTCCTGGCTCAACGAAGCCGACCGCGCCCTGTACACCGCCAAGAACAATGGCCGCGACCAGGTCGGTTTTGCCGACGCCGACAGCGCAATCGCGAGAGTCGCCTATCCTGAGTGAAGCCTACCCGCGCGGCTCCCCGCCCGCGCACTGCTTTCCCACAGGATCGGCATGTCATGGACAGGAACGCCAGCGCCCCTTCTCCCGCACCACGTCCCAGGCTACACGCACGCAAACTGATCGTCGGCATCGCGCTGCTGTTCAGCCTCGCCTGCGTGATCGCCCTGAGCGCCTTGTTCAATATCGCCCAGCAGCTCAATCACGCGGAAAGCGACAAAAGTGCGTTCTACGCCGACAAGGCCCTGCAACAGCGTCTTGCCGCCTCGCGCCAGTTTCTCTCCAGCTATGCGGTATGGGACGCCGCCTACCAACATCTGAGTGGCGAAGTGGACAAACGCTGGGCCTATATAGAGAAGAACATTGGCGATTCGCTGTACACCGCCAGCGGCTACGAAGGCGTGTTCGTCATCGACGACCAGCGCACCAAGTACGGTCTGTTCAAGGGCCAGCCCAGCGATGCCCCGGTCGGCGCCTACCTCGATACCCCGCTGCCTCCCATCATCGCCCAGGCCCGTTCCCTGGCCGCCGAACGCGGGCAACTGAGCCGCTACGTCCTGTTCAATGGCTGGCCAGCCGTACTCACGGCGGCGGCGATCCGCCCGGATGAAGAGGTCCTTCGCATCGACCCGCAGACCACCTCGGTGATGCTGTTCATCGATCAACTGACCCAGCCCAAGCTGGACCAGTTGGGCGATGACGCCGGCCTGAGCGGCGTGCACATCGTCAAGGACAACACCTACGGCAGCACACCGAGCCTGCGCCTCGACGATCTGGACTACGCCCTGCAATGGACCCCACCACGGCCCGGTGACCGCCTGCTCTGGGCCATGCTCCCACCGCTGCTGGGCGCCATGCTGGTGCTCGGCCTGCTGATGGCCTGGTTCTTCCGCTACGCCCTGCGCACCTCGCGGCAGATTGATGACAACCTGAACGACCTGCAGACCAGCAACCAGGCCCTGGAAGCCAGCGAGCAGCGTTTCCGTGCCGTCGCCGAGGCCGCCTCCGACTGGATCTGGGAAACCGACCGGCAACAACGCCTCACCTATCTGTCCCAGCGCTTCGTCGATGTCACCGGCTACCCGACCCGGGAATGGCTCGGCCAGCCGCTGAACCTGTTGCTGACCTGCGACACCACGCCCCTCGGCGCCTGGCTCGACAATCTCGACGATCCCACCGACCAGCAGGCCTCGCACCTGCGTTGCGCCTACCGCGACCGCCACGAACTGCTGCGTTTCTGCCGGGTCTCGGCCCGACCGATCCACCACCAGGGCAAGCGCGTCGGCTTTCGCGGCACGGCCAGCGACATCACCGACGAAGTCGCCGCCCATGCGCGCATCCAGCACCTGTCGATGCACGATGCCCTGACCGGCCTGGCCAACCGCAACAAGCTCGCGCGCTTTCTCGAACAGGCGCTGCTCAAGGGCCCCGACGCGGCGCCGCTGACCTTGATCCTGCTCGACCTCGACAGCTTCAAGCCGATCAACGACTCCCTCGGCCACGCCGCCGGCGACGCAGTGCTGCTGGAAGTGGCCGCGCGCCTGCGCGACACCACCCGGGACGGCGACCTGGTAGCCCGCCTGGGGGGCGACGAGTTCATCCTGGTCATCGCCAACATGGACAACCGCAACGAGATCGACCGTTTCTGCGCCCGCCTCATCGACCACCTGCAACAGCCCATCCTGTACGAGGAGCAACAACTGCACATCGGCGCCAGCGTCGGTATCTCCCAGACCCGCCTGCAGGGTCTGGACCCCGGCGAGCTGATCCGCTGCGCCGACATCGCCCTGTACCAGGCCAAGGCCGAGGGCAAGAACACCTGGCGCTACTTCTCGGCGGAAATGAACCAGCAGATCCAGTACCGCCGGCAACTGGAGAACGACCTGCGCCGGGCGGTGAAGAACCACGAGTTCGTCCTGCACTTCCAGCCGCGCTACCGCCTGAAGACCCTGGAAATCGTCTCGGTGGAAACCCTGGTGCGCTGGCAGCACCCGGTGGAAGGCCTGCTCGGCCCGGACACCTTCATCCCCCTGGCCGAGCAGACCGAGCTGATCGTCCCCCTCGGGCTCTGGGTCCTGCGCAGCGCCTGCGAGATCGCCCGCAGCTGGCCCGCGCCCCTGCTGGTCTCGGTCAACCTGTCACCGGCGCAGTTTTCCCGCAGCGACGTGGTTGCTGACGTGCGGCGGATCCTCGTGGAAACCGGCTTCCCGGCGCAGCGCCTGGAACTGGAGATCACCGAAAACGTGATGCTCAACGACATAGAAGGCGCGCTGGGCACCATGAACGCATTGAAGGAGCTCGGCGTGCGCCTGAACATGGACGATTTCGGTACCGGCTATTCCTCGCTGGGCTACCTGCGCACCTATCCGTTCGACAGCATCAAGATCGACAAGCGCTTCGTCGCGGGCCTGAGCAGCGACAGCAATGACCGCGCGGTGGTCCAGGCGATCATCAACCTGGGCAAGGCCATGGGCCTGACGGTGACCGCCGAAGGCGTGGAGACCGAACAGCAACTGCGCGCCCTCGGCATGGAGCAATGCCACGAAGTCCAGGGCTTCTACCTGAGCCGGCCACTGGAGCGGGACGCCTTCGAGGCATTGCTGCGCAGCATCGGCTCGGTCAAGCCAGACGCCGGCGCTGTGCCATGATTTCCGGCAGGTCACGTCGGCGCTGATAGACCCGCAGGGGCTCGCTGATATTCAGGCGGTCGTCGACGTTCTGCTCCAGCAGCACGTCGATCAGTTCACGGCTGAGGGTCATGACCTGGTCGTCGCCGGCCTGCCAGACGAATTCGCTGCTGGGGGTGATGCTGTCGTCGGCCACGTCCATGCCGAACGAGTCTTCGCTGAAGCGCACGATGTGTTTGCCGAGCTTGCGATGGAAACCGACGAAGCCCTTGAGCTGGTCGGCGGCGGCGCAGATGTCCTGGGAAGTGATGTGCATGTCAAACCTCGCTGATAACACCCGACTGGATGCAGGTCGAAAGGGATTGGCACGCAAGAGAATGGGCAGTCCTCTGACGGGAATGCTCGATGCCGCCAAGAGTACTGGAAATTGCCTACCGCTGGTGCCGAATTTTCTGCCAAGCCACCGAGGGTCGCTACACTAGCAATCCACGCCCGTGTTTCGGTGTCCGATTCTTGATGAAAAATGCACTCCTTTCAGACAGCGCTACCATCGGCCGGATCAGCGTCATTCCGGCCATCCTCCAGGTCATCAGCGAAACCACCGGCCTGCGTTTCGCTGCCGTGGCACGGGTGACCGAAACGCGCTGGACGGCCCTCGCGGTGCTCGACACCTTAGGTTTCGGCGTGACCGTCGGCGGCGAGCTGGAAGCTTCCACCACCCTGTGCAACGAGATCCGCGCCGCACAACGCACCATCATCATCGACAAGGCCAGCGAGGACGACGACTACCGCGATCATCCCACCCCGCGTCTGTACGGATTCGAAAGCTATATCGCGGTCCCGGTGTTGCGCAGCGATGGCAGCTTCTTCGGCACCATCTGCGCCCTCGATCCTCTGCCCCGCGCACTCAAGGGCAGCGCCATCCAGCCGATGATGGAAGCCTTCGCGCGGCTACTGTCGATCCAGATCGAAAGCGAGGAAAGTGCCCAACGCACCGAGATCGCCCTGAAGGAAGAGCGGGAAATTGCCGACCTGCGGGAAAAATTCATCGCCGTGCTCGGCCATGACCTGCGCAACCCGCTGTTCGCCATTACCGCCGGCGCCGAGCTGCTGGCCAAGCGCCTGCCCGACCAGCGCTCGCGGACCATTGCCGAACACATCCTCACCTCCGGTAACCGCGCCACCCAACTGGTGCGCGATGTGCTGGACTTCGCCCGCGGCCGGCTCGGCGAAGGCATCATCCTGAACATCCAGCCCTGTCCGGACCTCGACGAAGCCTTGCGGCATGTAGCCGCCGAGCTGCAGCGAGTCCATCCGCAGCGGGTAATCGAACTGGATATCGCCGACCTGTCCGGGATGAACTGCGACCGCGAGCGGATCTGCCAGGTACTCTCCAACCTGATCGCCAATGCCCTTCAGCATGGCGATGAACACGGGCCGATCCGCATCCACGCGCGAATCGCAGACGACCAGTTCGTCCTCAGCGTACACAACACCGGCGAGCCCATCGCCGCACCGATCATGGCGCAGATGTTCGAGCCGTTTTCCCATTCGTCCTCGGATGCCCCGCAGGTCGGTCTTGGCCTTGGGCTGTATATCGCCAAGCAGATCGCCCTGGCCCATGGCGGGCGCATGGAAGTGCGCTCCACCGCCGAGGCCGGGACCTTGTTCAGCCTCTGCCTGCCGCTGGATCGAGCTGCGCCGCCAGCAGCTGCGTCAACCAGTCCATGAACAATCGCACCCGCGGCGGCAGGTAGCGCTGGCGGGCGTAGAGCAGGGAAATCGGCATGGCCTGCGGCAGGTACTCGGGAAGAAAAGCGCGCAAGCGCCCCGAAGCCAGGTAGTCGCGCACGCCGATACAGGGCACCTGGATGATGCCCAGGCCGGCCAGGGCCGCGCTTTCGTAGGCATCGGTATTGTTCGCGGTGATCGCCCCGCCCATTTCCACGAAGCGGGTCAGGCCTTCGTCCTGGTACTCGAAACCGCTGCTGCGGTTGCCGAGGGTCTGCACGTAGTGCACCAGATGGTGATCAGCCAGGTCTGCCAGCGTGGCGGGCGTGCCATGGCGTTCGAGGTAGGCGGGACTGGCGCAGTTGACCATCGCCAGTTGCCCCAGTGGCCGCGCCACCACTGCCAGGTCGCTGAGCGTGCCGATGCGCAGGACGCAATCGAAACCCTCGCGCAGCAGGTCGACCTGGCGGTCGGTGCAACTGACCTCAAGGCTGAGCCCGGGATAGAGCGCGAGGAACTCCGGCAGGCGCGGCAGGATGATGCGCCGGGCCATGCGCGTAGGCAGGTCGACCCGCAGGCAGCCGCTGACGGCGCCGGGGTCGGCGCGGAACAGACCCTCGATTTCCTCCAGGCGCGAAAGCAGCTCCTTACTACGCTCATACAGTTGCAGGCCGTCCTGGGTTGCCTGCACCCGTCGCGTCGAGCGATTGAACAAGCGTGCGCCGAGCTGGTTTTCCAGGCTGCGGATCTGCTCGGAAACGGTCGAGCGCGGCAGCCCCAGCTGCTCGGCGGCGAGGGTGAAGCTGGCCAGTTCGTTGACCCGGATAAAGGTGCGCAGCAGTTCGGGCTTGAGCATGTGGCAGACGCCTTATTGTTCGTTTCATACGAACAGTATTTCCGAAACCAGCGGATTTATCAGCCACAGGACGACCAATAGACTTTCCTCAACGTCAACGTCAACGTCACTCGCAGAGGTACAGCGCATGTCCCGCAAGATCGCACTCATCACCGGCGCCAGCCGCGGCCTGGGCAAGAACGCCGCCCTGCACCTGGCGCAGCAGGGCTTCGACATCATCGGCACCTACCACAGCAAGGCCGGCGAGGCCCACACCCTGGCCACCACCCTTGAGCAATCCGGCGCGCGTGCCGCCATGCTGCAACTCGACGTGGGCGACAGCGCCAGCTTCGACGCCTTCGCCACAGCCTTGCAGGAAACCCTGAAGCGCGAGTTCGGCCGCGAACACCTGGATGTGCTGGTGAACAACGCCGGCATCGGCATCAACGTGCCATTTGCCGAAACCAGCGAGGCGCAGTTCGACCAGTTGCTGAACATCCAGCTCAAGGGCCCGTTCTTCCTCACCCAGCGCCTGCTGCCGTTGATCGCCGACGGCGGCCGGGTGATCAACATCTCCACCGGCCTGACCCGCTTCGCCCTGCCCGGCTATGCCGCCTACGCGGCGATGAAAGGCGCCATGGAGGTACTCACCCGCTACCAGGCCAAGGAGCTGGGTGCCCGCGGCATCCGGGTGAACATCCTCGCCCCCGGCGCGATCGAGACCGACTTCGGCGGCGGCGTGGTGCGCGACAACGAAGGGGTCAATGCCTTCATCGCCAGCAATACCGCCCTGGGCCGGGTCGGCCTGCCGGACGACATTGGTGCCGCCATCGCCATGCTCGCCAGCGAGGGCGCCGGCTGGGTCACCGGTCAGCGCGTCGAGGTGTCCGGCGGCATGTTCCTCTGAGCCGCCGGCTCGCCCAGCGCCGCCTGCAACTGCGCCAGCGCCGGCAGTTGCAGGGCCTGGGCCGCGTAGCACAAACCCACCCGACGATTCAGCGCGGCACCCAGGCACGGGCGCCATTGCACGCCGGGATGGTGTTCCACCAGCGACTGCGGCAGCAGGGCCTGGCCCAGCCCGGCCGCCACCAGGTAGACCGCCTGCTGCAAGGTGGCCGCCTGCCCGGCAGTGTCCTGGGTCGCGTCACCATAGAAACCGAGCAGACGCTGGTGGGATGCATCCTGCGGGCAGGTAATCCAGCGCTGCACCGAACCCACCGCCGGCAAGGCCAGGACAAAGGGCTCTTCCCACAGCGGCAGGAACAGCTCGTCCTCGCAGCACAGCGTCTCCACACCCAGCCGCGCATCTCCTGCGCAGCCATCGAGCAAGGTCAGCTGCAACTGCGGCAACGCCGTACTGGCCATGCGAATAAAGGACTCCACCTGCACGGCGGCGATATCCGCCTCGATCCCCAGTTGCAGCGCCACCTGCCGCCGGCTCTCCCTGAACTGCCCGCTCAAGGCCTCGGCCTCGGCCACCATGCGCTGCGCCTGCGGATACAGGACCCGCGCCTGCTCGCTGACCTCCACGCCACGGGCCTGGCGCAGGAACAGTTCCACTCCCAGTTCTTCTTCCAGTTGCCGGATGGTCACCGACAGCGACGGCTGCGCCACATGCAGGCGCTGGGCCGCAGCGGTGATGTTGCGTTCCTCGAAGACGGCGATGAACGCCCTCAGGTGTCGTATATCCATAGTCTTTTCCGATGCCAGCTAGCGGAATAAGCCGTTTCTCAAGGCTTTCCGTGCTCAATAGAATTTAGTCATTCAAATCGATTATGCCTTGGAGGTCATCATGCTCAAGCCCCTGATCATCATCACCGGTGCCAGTTCCGGTATCGGCGAAGCCTGCGCCCGTCTGTTCGCTGCCGCCGGGCACCCGCTCCTGCTGCTGGCCCGACGCCTGGAGCGCATGCAGGCGCTGAACCTGCCCAATACCCTGTGCCGTGCGGTGGACATTCGCGACCGCCAATCCTTCGCCGCCGCCGTGGCCGAAGCCGAGGCCGCCCATGGGCCGGCCGACGCGCTGATCAACAACGCAGGGGTCATGCTGCTCGGCCATATGCACGAGCAAGACCCGGAACAATGGGAGCGCATGCTCGACATCAACGTGAAGGGCCTGCTCAACGGCATCCACCTGCTGGTGGGCGGCATGATCGAACGTCGCCACGGCACCCTGATCAACGTCAGCTCGGTGGCCGGGCGCAAGACCTTCCCCAACCATGTGGCCTATGTCGGCACCAAGTTCGCCGTACACGGGATTTCCGAGAACCTGCGCGAAGAGCTGTCGCCGCACGACGTGCGGGTGGTGACCATCGCCCCCGGCGCGGTGGAAACCGAACTGCTCGGCCATACCACCGACGAGGGCATCAAGCAGGGTTACCAGCAATGGAGGGAGCAAGACATGGGTGGCCAGGTCCTGGCGGCCGAGGACGTCGCCAATGCCATCGCCTATGCCTACCAGCAGCCGCAGTATGTGTGCATCCGCGAGATCGTCCTGGCTGCTACCCGCCAGCAGCCCTGATCAGGGCTGTTCCTCGACCTGGACGCTGGCAGTCATGCCGGCGCTCAGGTTCACCCCCTGTGGTATCTCGTCGAGGCTTATCCGTACCGGGATGCGCTGGGCCAGGCGCACCCAGTTGAAGGTCGGCTCGACCTCGGCGAGCAACTGGCTGTCCGGCGTGGCGTTGCGATCGGTGATGCCTCGGCTGATGCTCTGCACCCGTCCCTTCATCGGCTCGCCGGCACTCATCAGCCAGACCTTCACCCGCGCGCCGACCTTGATCCGCGGCAGCTTGGTTTCCTCGAAATAGGCCTGGACGTAGAAGGTCGAATCGTCCACCAGGGCCATCACCGCTTGCCCGGAATTGACGAAATTGCCTTCGGCCAGGCGCAGGTTGGTGATATGCCCGCTGCGTGGCGCCTTGACCTCGCTGCGCGCCAGGTTGATGGCCGCCAGCCTGGCATCGGCCTGGGCCTGGCGCAGTTCACCGCGCGCCACGGCGGCACCGATCTGGGCGTTCTCCCGCAGTTCCTCGCTGATCGCCTGTGGTCCCAATGCCGCGCGCCGCGAGGCTTCGTGCTCGCGCAGGCGCAGTTGCTGCTGGCGGGTTTCGGCGACCGCATTGGCCTTGTCCAGCGCCGCTTCGAAACGGTCGCGGTCGATGGCCATCAGCAGGTCGCCGGCCTTGACCTCCTGATTGTCCCTGACCTTCAGCTCGCGTACCCAGCCGGACACGTCCGGGGCAATGATCACCACGTCGGCGCGGATCCGCGCGTCGCGGGTCCAGGGGGTGAGCATGTAGTACTGCCACAAGCGCCAACCGGCAAAAATCGCCAGCGCCACCAGGCACAGGGTCAGGGCGATGCGCACGACGCTCCGCATGGACAAGCTCCTCAATAAGATCCCAGGTACAGCGTGACCAAGGTCAGCACGCAGACGAACAGGGCACAGTCGAACAGCGCTTCATGCCAGATCCAGCGACCCAGCGGGGTCATGCGCAACAGCAGGCGCAGCAGCCCGGTGAGCAGCAGCGCCAGCAACACGTAGAGCAGAAACGGGCTGAGCAGCACGCCGCCCAGCGCCCATTCACGCAAGCCCATGCAGGTCCTCCTGGCGTCGGCACCAGCGGCCCCAGCTCTTTTGCAGTTGCAGGACGGCGCCGATCGCCAGGCGCAAGGCATCGTTGGCCGGCTGTTCCCGCAAGGTGGCGATGAAACGTTCGCTGGCAGCATCCAGTTGATGTTCACGGCCCGGGCCCGGACCTTTCGCCAGCACGTCCTGCACCTGCTGCAGGAAGTCGCGCCGGGCCGGCTCCAGTGGCACCTGTGCCACCGCCAGGCACATGCGCAAGTGCAGCAGTTCGTCACCAATGTCCAGGCCGTGCAGGCCATCGTCCCAGCGCCCACGCTGCTCCGCCGGCAAGCTGCTGGCATGCCGTGCCAGTTGCAGCAGGCGATCGGCCATGCGCCCACCGAACCAGGTTTCCGCATCGCGCAGGTCGCGCCGGGTCAGGCGTACCAGGTCAGCCTGGGTCGCGGCGCGCAGGCGCCGACCCTGCCAGGCCGGGTGCCGCAGGACCAACAGCTTGAACGCCAGTACCGCAGCGCCGACGCCCATGACCATGGCCTGGGCACTGTTGAGGAAGGTTTCCACGCTGAACACCATGGCATTCAGCGGCGCCACCAGCACGATGAAATGCAGGCAATAGGAAGTTGCAGTGGCGCCGATCTGCGGGTTGGCCATGCCCAGCGCGCCGAAGAACAGCGGCACGCCGAGCCCCAGGCACAACAGCGCAAAACCACTCCACTGCGGCAACAGGATCTGCCCGACGACGAAGGCCAGCGGCAACGCAAGGAAGATCCCGCGCAGGAAGCTCAGGCCGATCTGCGCGCCATTCTCGCGGCTGGCGAACAGGCTGCAGACCACGCAGGTCAGCACCAGCCCGCCCGGCGCCGCGCTCCAGGCCGTGGCCAGCCAGAACGCCGCCATGGCCAGAAAGGCCAGGGCACTGCGCGAACCGAACAGCAGGCCCAGCGCCAGGTCGCGGTGCACCGCCAGGCTGTCGGGCAGGTCGGCGGGGGCCTTGCCCTCCTCTACCGCGTGCAAGGCGCGAGTGGCATGGCCGGCGTTATCCAGCAGCAGGGTCATGCGCGCCAGGCAGTAGTGCTCGGCGGAACTGTCGCGCAGGTCCAGCGCGGCTTGCCAGACCCGCTCGCGCAATCGCGCCAGGCGCTCGGTATCCGGGCTGGCCAGGGCTTCACGAACCTCATCGAGCCAGGGTTGCAGATGCCGAGCTTCGTGCTCGTCCAGTTGCCGCCACTGACGGCGCACCGATCGGGCGATGCGCAACAGGATCAGCAGCTTGTGGCTCAGCCCGCGCACCGCCCGGGCGCGCTCGCGACCGAGGGGGCCTTCGAACCAGGCGTGCTCGCGCTGCGCGTCCACGGCGACGATGCGGGCGAGGATATCCACCAGGCTCTTGCGCGCTTCTTCATCACCCGCGAGGGTCGCGCTGGCGGCCTGCAGACCGCTCTGCCAGGCCTGGCGCGCCTGTCCCGCCAACTGTTGCTCGACCCGCAGCGGCCACAGCAAGGCGCTGCTGAGGGTGGCGCAGACGATGCCGAGGCTGATCTCGGTGCAACGGGCCACGGCCTGGTCGAAGACCTGCAAGGGATGGTTGATCGCCGGCAAGGCGATGATCGCCACGGTGTAGCCGGCCAGCACGAAGGCGTAGGCCCAGGCGCTGCGCAGCAGGGTGGAGCAGGCAGTGCACAGCGCCAGCCACAGGGCCAGGCAGAGCAGGAACAGCCAGGGCGTCTGGACGAAGGCGGCGATGAACAGCACCGACATCACGGTGCCGACCAGGGTACCGAGCAGGCGCGCCAGGCCTTTCTGCAGGACCATGCCGGACAGCGGCTGGGCGACGATAAAGGCAGTCATCAGCGCCCAGGCCGGTTGCTCCAGCCCCCAGCGCAAGGCCAGCCACAGGGCCAACCCGCCACCGAGCAGGGTCTTGATGGCGAACTGCAGGGCAAGCTTGTCGGGCGCGAACAGGGCCTGCAGGGTGATGGGCACGGGGAACGGCCTGAGGGGAGTGATGGACTTAACGATAGATAGTTTTGTCGCGCCCTCAAGATCAGGAGCCTGCGGCTTGCACCAGACCCCGGGGCCAAAAAACACGGACAAAAAAAATGGGCGACCGAAGTCGCCCTAAATGCCTTGCGTGCTCGTTGTATCGGGAAGGATCAGCGGTCTTTGCGCTTCTGCGAGTCCTTCCAGATGAAAAGTCCGAAACCGGCGAAGAAAACAAACATCAATCCGACCGTGACGACGCCAGCGACAACCACATTATCGAAGAACATGTCGGCCTCCATTTGCCTGTGCCTGTCCGATGAGTGAACAGTAGCGAATGTGCCGGGAGGGAAAATTGACCGAAGTCAATGGCGCCCTGAGCGGGCACCGGAGGCGGGTGCAGGCTTGACCTGCATCAAGTTTTTCAGCGCTTGCCGGGTTTGCCCTTGGGCTTTTTCTTCGACTTCTTCGCCGTGCCGATGGGCATGGCCTGCTCGAAGGCCTTGCGCACTTCGTTCAGGCGTTTGTCGTTGAGATCGTGGATGCGACGGGCGCGCTCGGCACCGAAATCGATCAGGTTGTCGTCTTGGCTCATGGTGGACTCGGCAGCGGACAGCGAAGGCTTGATGATGAAGCCAAGCGCCAGGAATGACTAGACTTCGATGTCCACCAGCAACCCCTGGCGGTTCTCGCCGCCCATCAAGGGCGCGACCGGCACGGTGTTGTCGGCATTGAGGTCATCACCGGGCAAGGGCTGGTATGGGTCTTCCAACTGCTCGTCGGCGTGCTGGCCATGCCCCTGGCCCTGGCGGCGCCGCTGTTCTTCGCGCAGCAGCAAGGCGGCCTGCTCCGGGTCGCGGTGCTTGAGGTCGATGGCGTTTTCATTGGAAGACGGCTGGGCCGGGACCACGGGCTTGATATCCGGAGTCGGCTTGACCGGGTCCATTTGCTGCGTGATGGGGGCGGCGCTCAGCGGGATCAGCGGTGGCAGCATGGGATTCGGTCTCCTGTCACCCATTCTATCGGCTCGATCTCTCTATGCTTGAGGCTTGGACCGGCACACCGGCGCAATATTGCAGGATGCTGCGGGGAATCGACAGACGGATACCGACGCCCGGTCATTCGCCGGGTGGCCGTAATCTTTGGCCTGGATGCCGCTATCCGTTAAGATAGCCAGCTTTTTCATGGCGGGAGTCAGGCAGTATGGCGCAGCAGTATCAACCGGGACAACGCTGGATCAGCGACAGCGAAGCCGAGCTGGGTCTGGGTACCGTTCTGGCACAGGATGGCCGCTTGTTGACCGTGCTCTATCCAGCCACTGGCGACACCCGCCAGTATTCCCTGCGCAACGCCCCGCTGACCCGGGTGCGCTTCTCGCCGGGTGACCAGATCACCCATTTCGAAGGCTGGAAACTGACCGTCCGCGAAGTCGAGACGGTGGACGGCGGCCTGCTGGTCTACCACGGCCTCGACGCGCAGAACCAGGCGCGTACCCTGCCGGAAACCCAGCTGTCCAACTTCATCCAGTTCCGCCTGGCCAGCGACCGCCTGTTCGCCGGGCAGATCGACCCGTTGTCGTGGTTCTCGCTGCGCTACAACACCCTGGAACACACCAGCCGCCAACTGCAGTCGTCGCTGTGGGGCCTGGGTGGCGTGCGTGCGCAGCCGATCGCGCACCAGTTGCACATCGCCCGTGAAGTGGCCGACCGTATCGCACCGCGGGTTCTGCTGGCGGACGAAGTGGGCCTGGGCAAGACCATCGAGGCCGGCCTGGTGATCCATCGCCAGCTGCTGTCCGGCCGCGCCAGCCGCGTGCTGATCCTGGTCCCGGAAAACCTCCAGCACCAGTGGCTGGTCGAAATGCGCCGCCGCTTCAACCTGCAGGTGGCTCTGTTCGACGCCGAACGCTTCATCGAAAGCGACGCCAGCAATCCGTTCGAAGATGCCCAGCTGGCGCTGGTCGCCCTGGAATGGCTGACCGAGGACGACAAGGCCCAGGACGCGCTGTTCGCGGCCGGCTGGGACCTGCTGGTGGTTGACGAGGCGCACCACCTGGTCTGGCACGAAGACCAGGTCAGCCCGGAATATGCGCTGGTGGAACAGCTCGCCGAAGTCATCCCCGGTGTCCTGTTGCTCACCGCGACCCCGGAACAGCTGGGCCAGGACAGCCACTTCGCGCGCCTGCGCCTGCTCGACCCGAACCGTTTCCACGACCTGGCCGCCTTCCGCGCCGAAAGCGAGCACTATCGCCCGGTGGCCGAAGCGGTGCAGGAGCTGCTGGACAACGGCCGCCTGTCGCCCAAGGCCCACGCCACCATCCAGGGCTTCCTCGGTGCCGAAGGCGAAGCGCTGCTGGCGGCGGTCAACGACGGCGACAGCCAGGCCAGTGCCCGCCTGATCCGCGAACTGCTCGACCGCCACGGCACCGGCCGCGTGCTGTTCCGCAACACCCGCGCCGCGGTCCAGGGCTTCCCGCAGCGTCAGCTGCACGCCTACCCGCTGCCCTGCCCTGACCAATACATGGAACTGCCGGTCGGCGAACGCGCCGAGCTGTACCCGGAAGTCAGCTTCCAGGCCCAGGGCGACGCCGACGAGGAAAACCGCTGGTGGCGCTTCGACCCGCGGGTCGACTGGCTGATCGACACCCTGAAGATGCTCAAGCGGGTCAAGGTGCTGGTGATCTGTGCCCATGCCGAGACGGCCATGGACCTGGAAGACGCCCTGCGCGTCCGCTCCGGCATCCCGGCCACGGTGTTCCACGAAGGCATGAGCATCCTCGAACGCGACCGCGCGGCGGCCTATTTCGCTGATGAAGAGTTCGGCGCCCAGGTGCTGATCTGCTCTGAAATCGGTAGCGAAGGCCGCAACTTCCAGTTCGCCCATCACCTGGTGCTGTTCGATCTGCCGGCGCACCCGGACCTGCTTGAACAGCGTATCGGTCGCCTGGACCGGATCGGCCAGAAGCACACCATCGAACTGCACGTGCCGCACCTGCAGAACAGCCCGCAGGAACGCCTGTTCCAGTGGTATGACCAAGCCCTGAACGCCTTCCTCGCTACCTGCCCGACCGGCAACGCCCTGCAACACCAGTTCGGCCCACGCCTGCTGCCGCTGCTGGAAGACACCGACGACAGCCAGTGGCAAGCCCTGATCGACGAGGCACGCGCCGAGCGCGAGCGTCTCGAAAGCGAGCTGCACAGTGGCCGTGACCGCCTGCTGGAGCTCAACTCCGGCGGAGCCGGGGAAGGCCAGGCGCTGGTCGAGGCGATCCTCGAACAGGACGACCAGTTCGCCCTGCCGATCTACATGGAAACCCTGTTCGACGCCTTCGGCATCGACAGCGAGGACCATTCGGAAAACGCCCTTATCCTCAAGCCGAGCGAGAAGATGCTCGACGCCAGCTTCCCGCTGGGCGACGACGAAGGCGTGACCATCACCTACGACCGCGACCAGGCGCTGTCCCGCGAGGACATGCAGTTCCTGACCTGGGAGCACCCGATGGTGCAGGGCGGCATGGACCTGGTGCTGAGTGGCTCGATGGGCAACACCGCGGTGGCGCTGATCAAGAACAAGGCGCTCAAGCCGGGTACCGTGCTGCTGGAGCTGCTGTATGTCAGCGAAGTGGTTGCGCCGCGTTCGCTACAACTGGGCCGCTACCTGCCGCCGGCCGCACTGCGCTGCCTGCTCGACGCCAACGGCAACGACCTGGCCGCGCGGGTGTCCTTCGAGACCCTCACCGACCAGCTGGAAAGCGTGCCCAAGGCCAGCGCCAACAAGTTCATCCAGGCCCAGCGCGATGTGCTGGCGCCGAAGATCAACGCGGGCGAAGCCAAGGTCCTGCCACGTCACGACGAACGCGTGGCCGAGGCACAACGGCGCCTGGCGGCGGAGACCGATGAAGAACTGGCGCGCCTGACAGCGCTGCAGGCGGTCAACCCGACGGTGCGTGACAGCGAGATCGTGGCGCTGCGCAAGCTGCGCGAGGATGGGCTGGCGATGCTGGACAAGGCGGCACTGCGCCTGGAAGCGATTCGGGTGCTGGTAGCCGGCTGATCCCCGACGTTTAGGCTGCGCTGTCGCGTAGAGAACAGGTCTAAAGAGCGACGCGGACCTTGTGGGAGCGGGTTCACCCGCGATTGCACCGGTGATGCCACCACCGTAATCGCGGCGGTCCGGCGTCCCGGTGAACCCGCTCCCACAAGTTCCCAATGAATCAATGAGTTATGTGGTTTTCCATGAGAGCTGGCTTGCCAGCTCCCTCAGGGCCCGCGCCCTCCTATGATGCTTCGGCTGTCTTGCCAACCTGAGCAACGCCCTCCTCCACCATCCCGTCCTTCATCTTCTGCGCATCCCGCGCAAAGGTCCGCGCCGCCAGCAGCAGAAACACCAGGGTCGCCAGCAGGGCTACCGGTATCAGCCCCATCGCGTTATGCAGCCCCACGGCCTTGAACACCTCGGTCATCTCGGCACTGCCCGCCTCCAGCATCGCCACCTGGGCGTAATGATCGGAAAGCGTCCCGACCACCACCGGCCCCAGGCCACCACCCAGCAGATACAAGCCGGCGAAGAACAGGGCCATGGCCGTCGCCCGCAGGCGCGGCTGCACCACGTCCTGGATCGCGGTGTAGACGCAGGTGTAGAAGTTGTAGGCGAACAACCAGCCAATCCCGAACAGAGCGACGAACACGCCGATCTCGACCCGCCCCAGATACAGCGCCAGGCCCGTGCCCACGGTCGCCACCAGCATGCTGAACGCGCCGAACAGCAGGCGCCCGCCCGGCAGGCGCTGGTGGATCTTGTCGGCGACCCAGCCGCCCAGGGTCAGGCCGATCAGCCCGGTGACCCCGACGATCACCCCGGTGGCCACGGCCGCCTGCTGCAACGGCAACTGGAAGAAGCGTTGCAGCATCGGCACCATGAACGAGTTGCAGGCGTAGGTGGCGAAGTTGTAGGCCAGCCCCGCCAGCACCAGCCAGCCAAAGGTAGGAATACTCAGCACCCGCCGCAACGGCCGGTCCAGCGGAACCTGCGACGAGGCCACGACCTCCGCCGCGCCACGCGCCGGCTCGCGGATGAAGAACATGAACACCGCCAGCAGCAGCCCCGGCACCGCGGCGATGAAGAACGGCGCACGCCAGCTGCCGAAATACTGGACCATCGCACCGATGGTAAAGAACGCCAGCAACAGTCCCAGGGGCAAGCCGAGCATGAAGATGCCCATGGCCCGGGCCCGGCGCTCGGCGGGAAACAGGTCGCCGATCAAGGAGTTGGCCGCCGGCGCATAGCTGGCCTCGCCAATCCCCACGCCCATGCGCACCAGGAGGAAACTCCAGAAACTGCCGACCATGCCGTTGACCGCGGTCAGCCCGCTCCACACCGTCAGGCCCCAGCCCATCACCTTGCGCCGCGAACCGGTATCGGCCAGGCGCCCCAGCGGCAGGCCGGCGATGGCGTAGACCAGGGTGAACGCCGTACCGATCAGGCCGATCTGCATGTCGCTCAGGTGCCACTCCAGGCGGATCGGCTCGATGACGATTGCGGGAATGGTGCGATCGAAGAAGTTGAACAGGTTGGCCAGGAACAGCAGGAACAGAATGCGCCAGGCATTGGCCGCTTGGGTGGGGCTGTGCATCGTTCGATCCCTCGTCGTTTTTATTGGTGTGCGCTGCACGCCGCTGAAAATCTAGAGGGCAATCCCGGCACTGTCTTCCATCATCCATGGCGTTGATGGCAGGCAATTGTAACCATTTGCACTGTTAGAACCGCTGGCGATAACGGCTTGGTCCAATCATTGAAATCAATCTGCCACTAAGTCAGATGCCATCACTCGGTCTTTCTATACTCAAAGCCAAAAGAGTCTCCAGGCGGTTTGGGGGACGAGTGCAAACTCGACTGAACTGAGAGGCGCGCTATGGAATGGCTCCACAGGCTGCTGGCCGAACACCCGGCGAGCCATCTCGCTCTCGTGGCTCACCACAATCCCTACCTGATCCTGCTCGCCTACCTGGTGATCTGCGCGGGCAGCTTCGCCACCCTCGACATCATCGAGCGCATCGGCGACGCCGAACAGGCCAGCGCGCGGCGACGCTGGAAGGTCCTCGGCGCCTGCTGCCTGGCCTGCAGCGTATGGGCCATGCACTACATCGGCATGCTGGCCTTCGAGATACCGCTGGAAGTGCACTACGACATGTTCCTCACCGGCGTGTCGCTGATGATCATGCTGTTCGCCGCGCTGTTGGCCATGAGCTTTCTCGGCCAGTCGCTGCCGTCCATCCGCCATTACTGCCTGGCGGCACTGTGCGTGGCGGCAGGGGTCGGCGTCATGCACTACACCGGCATGGCCGCCATGCGCACCCGCGCGCTGCAGCACTACGACGCCACCCTGGTGGTGGCATCGATCCTGGTGGCGCTGGTCGCGGCACTCGTGCCGATGCTGATGGCACGCTACCTGCGCCAGGGTCGCAGCAGCCGGCCGCAACTATTGAAGTACAGTGCCGCAGCGACCATGGCCGCCGGCATCATCGCCACCCACTACACCGGCATGTGCGCCCTCACCCTGACCCTGCCCGGCGGCGCCACGCCGCTGCTGCCGGTCACCGACAACAGCCTGCAACTGAGCCTGACCATCGCCGTGATCACCCTGCTGATCAGCGGCAGTTGCATCAGCGCGGCGCTGTCGGACAAGAAGCTGCAAAGCAAGGAACAGGACCTGCGCCGGGTCAACACCCTGCTCAGCCAGCTCGACCAGGCCCGGGTCTCGCTGCAACAGGCGGCGCACTACGATGCCCTGACCAACCTGGTCAACCGCCGCGGCTTCAACCAGATCTTCGCCGAGCGCCTGGCCGAGCGGGCGAAGGCCGGCGGCATGCTCGGGGTGATGTTCCTCGACATCGACCACTTCAAGCGCATCAACGACAGCCTCGGCCACGATGCCGGCGACCAGTTGCTCAAGTCCATCGCCCACCTGATCAGCACCGCCACCCGCGCCCAGGACGTGGTGGCGCGACTGGGAGGCGACGAATTCTGCATCCTGTTCTATCTCAAGCACGCGGAAGAGGCCCGCGGCCTGGCCCAGCGCATCCTCAACAAGGTCCGCGAACCGATCGACCTGGCCGGGCGGCGCATGGTCATGACCACCAGCATCGGCATCAGCCTGTTCCCCAACGACGGCAGCACCTGCGACGAACTGCTCAAGCACGCCGACCTGGCGCTGTACCAGTCCAAGGGCAGCGGACGCAACAAGGCCAACTTCTTCAGCGATAATCTCAAGGCCCGCGCCACCCTCGAACTGCAGCTGGAAGAGGAACTGCGCGTCGCCCTCCATCAGGACCTGGGCCTGCGCCTGCATTACCAGCCGATCTACGACCTGGTCAGCGGCAAGGTCGCCAAGCTCGAAGCCCTGATCCGCTGGCAGCATCCGCAGCACGGCCTGCTCAGCCCGGACAGGTTTATCGGCATCGCCGAGACCAACGGCCTGATCGCCGACCTCGACCTGTGGGTGCTGCGCCGCGCCTGCCACGACCTGGCGGAACTGAGCGAGCACGGCTTCGGCGACCTGAAGGTGACGGTGAACTGCTCGGCGCTGACCCTGGGCCGCGACGAACTGGCCCAGGAAGTCGAGGATGCCCTGCGCGATGCCGGCCTGGCGGCCTGGCGCCTTGAGCTGGAAGTCACAGAGAACGCGCTGATGGCGAACATCCACAGCACGATCGAGCTGCTGAGGGGTATTCGCGGACAGGGCGTATCGCTGTCCATCGACGACTTCGGCACGGGCTATTCCTCCCTCGCCTACCTCAAGCGCCTGCCCCTCGACACCCTGAAGATCGACCGCTCGTTCATCCAGGATGTGCCCCACTCACGCGCGGACAACAATATCGTCCAGGCGATCATGGTCATGGCCCACACCCTGCACCTGAAGGTGATCACCGAGGGCGTGGAGACCGAGGAGCAGTACGACTTCCTCCAGCAGTTGGGCTGCGATGCGATCCAGGGCTACCTGCTCAGCCGCCCGGTGCCGCTGGAAGACCTGCGCGGTGTGCTGAACCGGCTCAACCACCGCGAGGAAAGCCTCATGGTTTGTTGCGATACAGATCGATCAGGGTCGCTGGATCTTTTTCCAGATAACCCTGACTGCCATGCAGGCGCATCAACTGTGCGGCCAGGCCGCTGACCGGCGTCGCCGAGCCTTGCTCGCGGGAGAATTTCACCGCGGTGTCGAGGTCCTTGAGCAGGGTCCGCACATGCCACTTCACCGGTTCGAAACGGCTCTCGGCCATCTGCGGGGCGAGGATCTGCAACGGCTTCGAGTCGGCGAAACCGCCGGCCAGGGCCTCGGCGATCAGGCTGGCATCGACCCCGGACTGCTCGGCCAGCGCGACCACTTCGGCGATCACCAGCGCGTTGCAGGCGACGATCATCTGATTGCACGCCTTGGTCACCTGCCCCGCACCCACCCCGCCCATATGGGTGACCCGCTGGCCGAGTGAAAGCAATGCCGGGCGCACCCGCGCAAGGTCCGCCGCCTCGCCACCGACCATGATCGCCAGGGTGCCCGCCTCGGCGCCGGGGGTGCCACCGGATACCGGGGTGTCCAGCCAGCCCATGCCCGTTTCCGATTTCAGTCGGGCCGCCATCTCCCGGGTCGCAGTGGGCTCCAGGCTGGAAAAGTCCACCAGCAACTGACCGGCCCTGGCCTTGCTGGCGATACCCGCCTCGCCGAACACCACGTCGCGCACCACCGCGGTATCAGCCAGGCACAGCATCACCACGTCGGCCGCCTCGCACAGCTCGCCCGGAGTCGAGACCTGGCGGGCGCCGGCGGCCACCAGCGGCGCGCACTTGTCCGGCGAACGGTTCCACACGGTCAGCTCATGACCGGCCGCCAGCAGTCGGTGGCACATGGGCAATCCCATCAGGCCGATACCGGCGAACCCCAGGGACAAAGGCTGTGAATGGCTCATCTAAAGCTCCAGGCAGATTAAAGAAGTTGACGGTTTGGACGATTCAGAAACAGGCAGGGCGGTAAACCCTTAGGGTTTATAAGGGAAAACCCTATCGCTTGTGCCAGAGACGCGCTGATACAGTCGCGACACTTATCCAGGGATGGCTCAATGATATCGACTGTTTCAAGGCCTCCCCACCAGGCAAATGGCGCAAAATGACCTCCAAGAATACTCCTGCCACCGTGATTTCCGAGCTGCTTTCAGCTACCGCGCCCACTTCCTACGGGTCCCGCAGTTATTACAGCCAGCCGACGCTGAGTCCCCAGCAATACCTGTATTTCACCGAACCCGATACCCAGCGCATCCTCGACAACCTCGACGGCCTGCGCGACCTAGTGTTTCCGCCTAGCCTGCATGTCGAGGATGATGCCCAGCTGCGCCTGGACCAGCAGTTCCCCTCGGTGTGCCTGATCGGCCTGGGCCGCTGCGGCTCGAACATCGCCCTGGATGTCGCCGAACTGGTCTACAACGCGCGGACCTTCTACCTCAACGAGTTCAACAACGAGGACCGCGCGGGCAACGACCCGAGCTACAACCCGGCGCGCTGGATCCGCAACAACCTGCGCCTGGTCCAGGCCAAGAGCGCCAAGCCGGTGTTCCTGGTGGAGCCGCTGGTGATGCTCGGCGACCTGGACAAGGACATCGCCGGGCGCATCCGTTTCTCGCGCAAGGGCGAGAAGAGCGGCTTCCTGCGCGACTACAGCAAGATGAAGATCATGGACCTGTCCGAGGTGCATGCCGGTGGCGCCGGTAACGCGCCGATCCTCGGCCAGTACCTGGCGAAGATCATCCTCAACAAGGAAACCCACCGTTTCTCCAGCGCCGACTGGAAGCTGATCCACTCGTACCTGATCGATTCCTGCGGGATCAAGGCCAACCAGTCGCGCCTGTACTTCTATATCTTCAGCGCCGGGGGCGGCACCGGCTCGGGCATGGCCTCGGAGTTCGGCCTGGCCCAGCAGTTCTCGTACATGAACAAGACCTTCGACACCAAGCCGGCCGACGAACAGGACGGCGAGGCGGGGCATTCGTTCGTGTTCGAGCCGATCTTCACCAGTGGCATCTGCGTGCTGCCGAACATTTCCGATCATCGCAGCGAGATGTCCGAAGCCCTGCATATCAACGCCGGACGCCTGCTGTGCAAATACCTGTCCGAGGAATGGGACTTCTCCTACAACTTCGACAACGAAGACAGCAGCGAAGCCAGCGTCATGGGGCGTATCCGCCCGTGGAACGCGATGATGCTGATCTCCAACGACATCATGCGCTACGCCGAAGAAAGCGATGACGGCAACATCCAGAACATCGACGTCAACGCCATGGAGAAGCACGCCAACCAGTACATCTCCCAGCAGATCTTCAACATCCTCACCGCCCAGGCGGTGACCACCGACTACGACCAGAACTACTTCCGCCGCGCCGGCATCGACATCGGCGAGACCATCCGCCTGGACGCCAACGACCTGTTCATGAGCCTGGCCGGCCCGGTGGCGATCGCCTATGCCGAGTCGGTGGTCCCGGAAACCCCGGGGCAGAGTTCGGAAAAAGGCTTCAAGGTATTCGAGAAAGAAGCGCCGCGGCTGGACATCGACGACCTGTTCTTCCGCTCCATCGACCTGCCGCACTTCAACAAGGACACCCAGGCCATCGAGGGCATCAGCCTGCTGCCGATCGAGTCCAAGCGCTACCGCGCGGCGCTGGAGCAATACCGCAACTCCGGCTGCGACGCCGCGGCGCTGCATGACCTGCATTTCTTCAAGAACTGCTCGTCGGTGGTGTCGATCGTCTCGCTGCCCAAGGACTACAAGCTGTCCTACATGGACCTGAACCGGCTCAAGACCCACCTCAACAGCCTGTTCCCCAACACCACCCTGAAGCGCTACGCCCTGGTGATCGGCGCCTCGGCCAACCTGTCGCTGACCACCCTGATCGCCAAGAGCCCGTGCCTGTCGGACGACTTCCTGACGTTGATCGTGGCTTTCATCAAGCGCTGCTTCGCCAAGGCGCCATACCGTTTCGATGACACCCTGGACAACGCCATCCTCGACTTCATCACCCAGGAGGAATTCGAGGAGGAACGCATCGACGATCTGCTCAGCGAGTTCGAGAACCCGGCGAAGATCCTCGATACCAACTGGTATGCGATCAAGCCGATGTATGAGAAGAAGTACCGCGAGTTGATCAACGACAAGAGCAAGTTCGTCTCGATCAACGACATTCGCTTGTCGCGGGAGTGCGTGAAGAAAGCGGTGAAATACTTGCGCGAGATTTATCGCCACCGCATTGGCAAGACCAAGGTCATTTCCCTTAATAGCCATACCGGGAAAGTCGACTACTAAGTCACTTTACGAAAGAACGACGCGGCCCCTGCAGGATCTGGCTTGCCAGCTTTTGCAGGGGCCGCGTCATTTTCATGCCTGGTAACTGTTACCGCCCCCAGGTGGTTCAGGGGCATTGTTACCAACCGTCACCCTGCCTGATCGACCTCACGCACCAAAATGGACCCGCTGTGCGTTTTTACGCACCAAATAAGATCCGGCTTACACGGATTTGCGTTCCTGGATGACGATGAACGGCGACACCACCACCGCCCATATCTCTGGATCGCGGCTCTGCAGGTCAAGTGCCTGCTCTGAACTGACCGCCCCGACAGTGCCAGCATTACGCCACAGGGCCACGCTTTCCGAGCGATTCTCGGCCATTGCCTGTGCGACTTCGATCAGGTCCAGGGTCGGGTCGACCCAAATCAGGTCACCCTTGGCCCAAAAACGCTCCAGGGCCTTCCACTCGATTACCGCCGTCTCACCGAGCAATTTGGCATAGAGGGTGCTTGGTTCATCAGTCATGGGTTCCACCAAAAATAATCCGGATCAAATGAAGGCCGCTATTTTTGCAGAAAAACCCAGTTTCAAATAAGTAATTGGTCGACGGGATCAACGAAGCCAAACGTTTCCGGACACTTCCGGATGAACAGAAGACGCTTTTTTGTATCTTTATGTCGACCACGCGACACCCTCGGTTTTTGCCTCGGCGGGCCCGCTTTTCAAGCGATGAAGCGGCGCTCTACACTGTACCGGTACAGTTGCCTGGGCATTCACCGGGGGCGATACCGGCAAGTCAGGCTGCGATACGGCGTGGCCGTACCGGGTCTGTCGGGTCCTCTGCCCTGGCGCAAGGACGATAAAAATTACAACAGAATGAGTGGAGCACTATGAGTAAAGTTTCCAAGCTGTTCGCCGCGATGGTCCTGGCCGGCGTCGCCAGCCATTCCTTCGCCGCCGATACCATCAAGATCGGCATCGCCGGCCCGAAGACCGGCCCGGTGACCCAATACGGTGACATGCAGTTCATCGGTGCCAAGCAAGCCATCAAGGACATCAACGCTGCTGGCGGTGTCGATGGCAAGATGCTCGAAGCCAAGGAATACGACGACGCCTGCGACCCTAAACAGGCCGTGGCAGTCGCCAACAAGGTGGTCAACGACGGCGTCAAGTTCGTCATCGGTCACCTGTGCTCCAGCTCCACCCAGCCAGCGTCCGACATCTACGAAGACGAAGGCGTGATCATGATCACCCCGGCTGCCACCAGCCCGGAAATCACCGCCCGTGGCTACAAGCTGATCTTCCGCACCATCGGCCTGGACAGCGCCCAGGGCCCGGCCGCCGGCAACTACATTGCCGACCACGTCAAGCCGAAGGTCGTTGCGGTCCTGCACGACAAGCAGCAGTACGGTGAAGGCATCGCCACCGCGGTCAAGTCGACCCTGGAAGGCAAAGGCACCAAGGTTGCCGTCTTCGAAGGCCTGAACGCCGGTGACAAGGACTTCTCGTCCATCATCCAGAAGCTCAAGCAGAACAACGTCGACTTCGTCTACTACGGCGGCTACCACCCTGAGCTGGGCCTGATCCTGCGCCAGGCGAAAGAGAAAGGCCTGAGCGCCAAGTTCATGGGTCCGGAAGGCGTCGGCAACGACTCCATCTCGCAGATCGCCCAGGACGCTTCCGAAGGCCTGCTGGTAACCCTGCCGAAGTCCTTCGACGCCGATCCGGAGAACAAGAAGATCGTCGACGCCATCAAGGCCGACGGCAAGGATCCTAGCGGTCCGTTCGTGTTCCCTGCCTACTCTGCGGTCGAGCTGATCGCCCAGGGCATCAAGGCCGCGAAGAGCGAAGACACCGACAAGGTGGCCGCGGCCATCCACGGCGGTACCTTCAAGACTCCTACCGGCGAACTGTCCTACGATGCCAAAGGCGACCTGAAAGACTTCAAGTTCGTGGTCTACGAATGGCACTTCGGCAAGCCGAAAACCGAAGTCTCCCCTCAGTAACACCATCTGATACATGACTGAAAAGCCCACTGTGCGAGCAGTGGGCTTTGTTTTACGAGGTTCATGGACCCGTTTCCCGCGATCCGGGATCGGGTCCACCTGAAAATCTTAAAACCGTCACCAGCGGTTCCCTGGCGATGCATGCGTCGAAGTGGCCCCAGACCACAAGGCCATGCCGGGCAACAGCCCGCCAGCGAAATGCATATTCAGGTTTTTAGGAGCGCTGTAATGCCTGAGATCTATCACTTCTTCCAACAGCTGGTTAATGGCCTGACCATTGGCAGCACCTATGCCTTGATAGCCATTGGCTACACAATGGTTTACGGCATCATTGGAATGATCAACTTCGCCCATGGCGAGGTGTACATGATTGGTTCCTACGTGGCCTTCATCGTCCTTGCCGGGCTGGCCATGATGGGCATCCACTCACTGCCGCTGCTGATGACCGCCGCGTTCATCGCGACGATCGTCGTTACCAGTGCCTACGGCTACAGTATCGAACGGGTCGCCTACCGGCCGCTGCGTAACAGCAACCGCCTGATCCCGCTGATTTCCGCCATCGGCATGTCGATTTTCCTGCAGAACACCGTGCTGCTTTCCCAGGACTCCAAGGACAAGTCCATTCCCAACCTGATCCCGGGGAGCATCTCCTTCGGTCCGGGCGGCGCGGAGGAAGTCCTGATTTCCTACATGCAGATCCTGGTCTTCGTGGTCACCCTGATCGCCATGACCGGCCTCACCCTGTTCATCTCCCGTTCTCGCCTGGGCCGCGCCTGCCGTGCCTGCGCCGAAGACATCAAGATGGCCAACCTGCTGGGCATCAACACCAACAACATCATCGCCCTGACCTTCGTCATCGGTGCCGCCCTGGCCGCCGTGGCCGCGGTCCTGCTGAGCATGCAGTACGGCGTGATCAACCCCAACGCCGGCTTCCTGGTGGGCCTGAAGGCCTTCACCGCGGCAGTCCTCGGCGGCATCGGCAGCATCCCGGGCGCCATGCTCGGCGGCCTGGTGCTGGGTGTGGCCGAAGCCTTCGGCGCTGACATCTTCGGTGACCAGTACAAGGACGTCGTTGCGTTCGGCCTGCTGGTTCTCGTCCTGTTGTTCCGTCCGACCGGCATCCTCGGCCGTCCGGAGGTTGAGAAAGTATGAACAGACATCTCAAAGCGGCGTTCTTCAGCGCCCTGCTGGTCTGGGCCGTGGCCTTCCCGGTACTCGGCCTGAAACTCAGCATCGTCGGCATCAACCTGGAAGTGCACGGCCAGGGCCCCTTCACCCTCGGCGTCATTGCCCTGTGTTCGGTGCTGATGTTCCTGCGCGTGCTGTTCGACAAGCAGTGGAGCGCGGTGATGCGTTCCCGCGACCGTGGTCCGCTGGTGCCGCCGAAGGTGAGCAACTGGCTGACCCTGCCGAAGACCCAGCGCTACATCATCCTCGGCCTCATCGTGGTCGCCCTGGTCTGGCCGTTCTTCGGCTCGCGCGGCGCGGTCGACATCGCCACCCTGATCCTGATCTACGTCCTGCTCGGCCTCGGCCTGAACATCGTGGTCGGCCTGGCGGGCCTGCTCGACCTGGGTTACGTCGGCTTCTACGCCGTCGGCGCCTACAGCTACGCGATGCTCTCGCACTACTTCGGCCTGAGCTTCTGGGTATGCCTGCCGATCGCCGGCCTGATGGCGGCCACCTTCGGCTTCCTGCTGGGCTTCCCGGTGCTGCGCCTGCGTGGTGACTACCTGGCGATCGTGACCCTCGGCTTCGGCGAGATCATCCGCCTGTTCCTGCGCAACCTGACCGAATGGACCGGTGGTCCGAACGGCATCAGCAACATCGAGAAACCGACCTTCTTCGGCCTGACCTTCGAACGCAAGGCCGCCGAGGGGATGCAGACCTTCCACGAGTTCTTCGGCCTCGAATACAACTCGATCAACAAGGTCATCTTCCTCTACCTGGTCGCCCTGCTCCTCGCCCTGCTGGCCCTGTTCGTCATCAACCGCCTGCTGCGCATGCCGATCGGGCGTGCCTGGGAAGCGCTGCGTGAAGACGAGATCGCCTGCCGCGCGCTGGGCCTGAACCCCACCGTGATCAAGCTCTCGGCGTTCACCCTGGGTGCCTGCTTCGCCGGTTTCGCCGGTAGCTTCTTCGCCGCCCGCCAGGGCCTGGTGACCCCGGAATCCTTCACCTTCATCGAATCGGCGATCATCCTCGCCATCGTCGTCCTCGGCGGCATGGGCTCCCAGCTGGGCGTGATCCTCGCGGCCATCGTGATGATCCTGCTGCCCGAGCTGATGCGTGACTTCAGCGAGTACCGCATGCTGATGTTCGGCGCCCTGATGGTGTTGATGATGATCTGGCGTCCGCAGGGCCTGCTGCCTATGCAACGTCCACACATGGAGCTGCGTCGATGAGCCGCGAAATTCTGAAAGTCAGCGGCCTGAGCATGCGCTTCGGCGGCTTGTTGGCGGTCAACGGCGTGGCCCTGACCGTCAAGGAAAAACAGGTGGTTGCCCTGATCGGCCCGAACGGCGCCGGCAAGACCACGGTGTTCAACTGCCTGACCGGCTTCTACAAACCCAGCGGCGGCACCATCCTCCTCGATGGCCAGCCGATCCAGGGCCTTGCCGGCCATCAGATCGCCCGCAAGGGCGTGGTGCGGACCTTCCAGAACGTGCGTCTGTTCAAGGAAATGACCGCGCTGGAAAACCTGTTGATTGCCCAGCACCGTCACCTCAACACCAACTTCTTCGCCGGTCTGTTCAAGACCCCGTCCTTCCGCCGCAGCGAGAAGGAAGCGATGGAGCGTGCGCTGTACTGGCTGGACAAGGTCAACCTGACCGAGTTCGCCAACCGTACCGCCGGGACCCTGGCCTATGGTCAGCAGCGCCGCCTGGAAATCGCCCGCTGCATGATGACCCAGCCGCGGATCATCATGCTCGACGAGCCCGCAGCCGGCCTCAACCCCAAGGAAACCGAGGATCTCAAGGCACTGATCGCCTACCTGCGCGAGTCCCATGACGTCACCGTGCTGCTGATCGAACACGACATGAAGCTGGTCATGAGCATTTCCGACCATATCGTCGTGATCAACCAGGGCACGCCGCTGGCCGATGGCACGCCGGAACAGATCCGTGACAACCCTGATGTGATCAAAGCCTACCTGGGGGAAGCGTAAATGCTGCAGTTCGAAAACGTTTCCACCTTCTATGGCAAGATCCAGGCGCTGCACTCGGTCAATGTGGAAATCAATCAGGGCGAGATCGTCACCCTGATCGGCGCCAACGGTGCCGGCAAGTCGACCCTGCTGATGACCCTCTGCGGTTCGCCGCAGGCCCACAGCGGCAGCATCCGCTACCTGGGCGAAGAGCTGGTTGGCCAGCCGTCCTCGCACATCATGCGCAAGAGCATCGCCGTGGTCCCTGAGGGCCGCCGTGTGTTCTCGCGCCTGACCGTCGAGGAAAACCTGGCGATGGGCGGTTTCTTCACCGACAAGGGCGATTACCAGGAGCAGCTGGACAAGGTCCTGCAACTGTTCCCGCGCCTGAAGGAACGCTACAGCCAGCGTGGCGGCACCATGTCCGGCGGCGAGCAGCAGATGCTCGCCATCGGCCGCGCGCTGATGAGCAAGCCCAAGCTGCTGCTGCTCGACGAGCCGTCCCTGGGCCTGGCGCCGATCATCATCCAGCAGATCTTCGACATCATCGAACAGCTGCGCCGCGATGGCGTGACCGTGTTCCTGGTGGAGCAGAACGCCAACCAGGCGCTGAAGATCGCCGACCGTGCCTATGTGCTGGAAAACGGCCGGGTGGTGATGCAGGGGACTGGTGAAGCGCTGCTGACTGATCCGAAGGTGCGCGACGCCTACCTGGGCGGCTGACCTCCCGGGCCTCATCGCTGGCAAGCCATCTCCTACAGTGACCGCGTACACCGCCGCCCCTGTGGGAGCTGGCTTGCCAGCGATAGGCCCTTACAGGTCATGAACACTTCCCTGACACAACTTCACTTGTGATCCCACCCCACCCTGCGTACCGTTGAAAGCTTTTCTGGCCGAGATCCGGAGTTTTCCCGAATGCGCATCCTCCCTTCCCTGTTCGCCGCCGCCCTGCTGCCGCTGTTCGCCGGTTGCCAGTTGCTCACCGACCAGCCGGAATCCGTCTCCACCGCTGGCATGACCCGCCTGCAAGGCGAACTCAGCGCAGCCAATGGCCAGTTGCTGTTCAAGCCCTGCACCGAGAGTCGTCGCTTCGTCGTCAACGACGCTGGCAACACCGGCCTGCTCCAGGAAGCCGCCACCCTCGCCGCCACCCCCGGCACGCTGTTCGCCGACCTGCGCGGAACCCTGTCCGCCAATGCGGACAAAGGCGCCGACGGCCAGTTCAACGTGCACCAGCTGTATCGCGTCGAACACTCGTCCAGCGCCTGCACCGACCCCAACTTCAAGCGCCTGACCCTGCGCGCGTTCGGCCAGGAGCCGTTCTGGAACCTGAACGTCAGCGGCCAGGGCATGGTCCTCAACCGTCCCGAACAGCCACCACTGGCCCTGCCCTACCTGGAAGAGCAGATGCCCGGCGGGGGCATCAGCGTCAGCAGCGAGGCCAACGGCCAGAAGGTCGAGCTGTGGCTGGCCCCGCAACGCTGCGTCGACGTGGCCACCGGCGGCGTCAGCCACCTGACCGCGCAACTGCGCATCGATGGCCAGACCCTGCAGGGCTGCGGTTACTACGGCGGCTCGCGCAACGACTGACCACCGGCGCATATTCAATCTGCCTGCCCGGCCGGCGAAAGCTTTATACTTGGCGGTTTGTGTAAAGCCGCCGGCCCTTCCATGGCCGGGATACTGGACCCTGTCATGCTACGAATCACCGAACTGAAGCTGCCGCTGGATCATCCCGACGAGGCCCTGCGCGAGGCCATCGTGCAACGCCTGGGTATCGACGACGCCGAGCTGCTCGACTTCTCCATCTTCAAGCGCAGCTACGACGCGCGGAAGAAGAACACCGAACTGCTGTTCATCTACGCCATCGACCTCACCGTCCGTGACGAAGCCGCCGTGTTGCGCAGGTTCGCCGACGACCACAATGTCGGCGTCGCCCCGGATGTCAGCTACAAGCCGGTGGGCGTGGCGCCCGCAGGCGGCCTGGCCGAGCGGCCGATCGTGGTCGGCTTCGGCCCCTGCGGCATCTTCGCCGGCCTGATCCTGGCCCAGGCGGGCCTGCGTCCGATCGTCCTCGAACGGGGCAAGGAAGTACGCCAGCGCACCAAGGACACCTGGGGCCTGTGGCGCAAGAGCGTGCTCAATCCCGAGTCCAACGTGCAGTTCGGCGAAGGCGGCGCCGGGACCTTCTCCGATGGCAAGCTGTACAGCCAGATCAAGGACCCGAAGCACTACGGGCGCAAGGTCCTGCACGAGTTCGTCAAGGCCGGCGCGCCGGACGAGATCCTCTACGTCAGCAAGCCGCATATCGGCACCTTCCGCCTGACCGGCATGGTCGAGAACATCCGCGAGGAAATCATCGCCCTGGGCGGTGAAGTGCGCTTCGAGCACAAGGTCACCGACCTGCTGATGGAGGACGGCCAGCTCAACGGCGTGGTCCTGCACAACGGCGAGGAGCTGCATTCGCGTCACGTGGTCCTGGCCCTCGGCCACAGCGCCCGCGACACCTTCCGCATGCTCCACGGCAAAGGCGTGTTCATGGAGGCCAAGCCGTTCTCCATCGGTTTCCGCATCGAGCACCCGCAGTCGCTGATCGACAAGGCGCGCCTGGGCAAGTACGCCGGCCACCCGAAACTCGGCGCCGCCGACTACAAGCTGGTGCACCACGCCAAGAACGGCCGTTCGGTGTACAGCTTCTGCATGTGCCCGGGCGGTACCGTGGTCGCCGCCACCAGCGAACCGGGCCGGGTGGTCACCAACGGCATGAGCCAGTACTCGCGCAACGAGCGCAACGCCAACTCCGGCATCGTGGTCGGCATCACCCCCGAGCAGGATTACCCGGGCGGCCCGCTGGCCGGCATCGAGTTGCAGGAGCGGCTGGAGGAGCTCGCCTATGTCCTGGGTGGCAGCAACTACCAGGCACCGGCGCAGTTGGTAGGCGATTTCGTTGCAGGACGTCCGTCCACCGCCCTGGGTAGCGTCGAGCCGTCCTACAAGCCGGGCATCAACCTCGGCGACCTGGCCCCGAGCCTGCCGGACTTCGCCATCGAGGCCCTGCGTGAAGCGATCCCGGCGTTCGACCGGCAGATCAAGGGCTACAACCTGCACGACGCGATTCTGACCGGGATCGAGACCCGCACCTCGTCGCCGCTGCGCATCACCCGTGATGAAACGCTGCAAAGCCTGAACCTGAAGGGACTGTTCCCGGCGGGTGAAGGCGCGGGCTATGCCGGGGGAATTCTCTCGGCCGGGGTCGATGGCATTCGCATCGCCGAAGCAGTGGCCAAGAGCATGCTCGGGATTTCCGAGTAGGGCTTCAGGGCCTCATCGCCGGCAAGCCGGCTCCCACAGGTTCTGTGTGCGCCGCGAACCCTGTGGGAGCGGGCTTGCCAGCGATGAGGCCGTCAGCAACACCACATGACTTCAGACTCCCTCGCGCAACACCGTCTCCGGCAACGCCCGGCCCTGCTCCACGCACCCCGCCACCACCTCGATCAGGGGCTCCAGCGCATGCCCCTGCTGTCCCAGCCATTCCTCATCGTAGTAAGTCGTCGCATAGCGCTCCCCACTGTCACAAAGAATCGCCACGATCGACCCGGACTCCCCCGCCGATTGCATATGCAACGCCGCCTGCAACGCCCCGACCAGGTTGGTCCCGCTCGATCCCCCGACCCGCCGCCCCAGGCGCCGCGCCAGATAGTGCATGGCCGCCAGGGACAGTGCGTCAGGCACCTTGACCATGGCATCGATCACCGCCGGCAAAAATGACGCCTCGACCCGCGGCCGCCCGATCCCTTCGATTCGCGACCCGCAGTCCAGACGCAGCGAGCGATCCCCCGTGCGATAGCAATCGAAGAACACCGAACGCTCCGCATCGGCACACAGCACCCGGGTGGGATGCCGGCGATAGCGCACGTAACGTCCGAGGGTCGCGGTGGTACCGCCGGTGCCCGGGCTGGAAATCAACCACGCCGGCTCGGCATGCCGCTCGAAGTGCATCTGGCTGAAGATCGACTCGGCGATGTTGTTGTTCGCCCGCCAGTCGGTGGCGCGTTCGGCGTAGGTGAACTGGTCCATGAAATGCCCGCCGCTCTCCCGCGCCAGGCGCTCGGACTCGGCGTAGATCTGCGTCGGGTCCTGCACCAGGTGTGGCCGGCCGCCATAGAACTCGATCTGGGCGATCTTTTCCCGCGACGTGGTCGCCGGCATCACCGCGATGAAGGGCAGGCCAAGCAGACGTGCGAAGTAGGCCTCGGAAATCGCCGTCGAACCGCTGGACGCCTCGATCACCGGCGCGCCGGGCCGCAGCCAGCCGTTGCACAACGCATACAGGAACAGGGAACGGGCCAGGCGATGCTTGAGGCTGCCGGTGGGATGGCTGGACTCGTCCTTGAAATACAGGTCGACGTCGGGGAAACCGGCCATCGGCAGGGGAATCAGGTGGGTATCGGCGCTGCGCTGGAAATCGGCCTCGATGATGCGGATGGCTTCACGGACCCAGGTGCGATGGTGATTCATTGGCGGTTCTCGGGCGTCAGGAGCGAAAGACTGTAGAAGCAGCTACCGTCCATACAAGCAAATTCCTACGCGCTTGCCAGAAAAGCACGATAGCCATGAAAACACTGAAATAGCTTATAACAAAAAAGAATATAATTTTTATTTTATTGAATAACACAACCCGTTAGGGTGGTCAGCCTTTTTGCCATTCGATGGAGGAGCGACCTTGCCTCTGCGTAGCACTTTCACCCGATTCTTCCAACTGGAAGCCGCCAGCGGCCTGCTGCTGATCGCCGCCGCGGTCCTGGCCCTGATCGTCAACAACTCACCCCTGTCGTGGCTGTACAACGGCCTGCTCGAAGTGCCCGTGGCCGTGCAGATCGGGGCCCTGAGCATCGCCAAGCCGCTGCTGCTGTGGATCAACGACGGCCTGATGGCCCTGTTCTTCCTGCTCATCGGCCTGGAGGTCAAGCGCGAGCTGGTGGAAGGCCACCTGTCCAAGCCGTCCCAGGTGGTCCTGCCCGGCGCGGCGGCCATCGGCGGCATGCTGGTGCCGGCGCTGATCTACTGGTTCCTCAACCGCGACAACCCCGCCGCCATTGCCGGCTGGGCCATCCCCACCGCCACCGACATCGCCTTCGCCCTCGGCGTGCTGGCCTTGCTCGGCAAGCGCGTGCCGGTATCGCTGAAGCTGTTCCTGATGACCCTGGCGATCATCGACGACCTCGGCGCCATCATCATCATCGCCCTGTTCTACTCCGGCGCCCTCTCCACCCTCTCGCTGATGCTGGCGGCAGCGTGCCTGACGGCGCTGGTGGCGATGAACCGGCTGGGGGTGGTCAGGCTCGGACCGTACCTGGTGATCGGCCTGATCCTCTGGGTCTGCGTGCTGAAGAGCGGTGTCCACGCCACCCTTGCCGGCGTCACCCTGGCCCTGTGCATTCCACTGCGCACGCGCAACGCCGAGACCTCGCCGCTGTTGAGTCTGGAACACGCGCTGCATCCCTGGGTGGCCTACGGCATCCTGCCGCTGTTCGCCTTCGCCAACGCCGGCGTGTCCCTGGCCGGGGTCACCCTGGAGAGCTTCACCCATGCCGTGCCCATGGGCATTGCCATAGGCCTGCTGGCGGGCAAGACCATCGGGGTGTTCGGCCTGACCTGGATCGCCATCAAGCTCGGTCTCGCCGCCCTGCCCGTCGGGGCCAACTGGGGGCAGATCCTCGGCGTGGCAATCCTTTGCGGCATTGGCTTCACCATGAGCCTGTTCGTCGGCTCCCTGGCCTTCGAGCCCGGGGTCAGCGACTATGCCGGCATGGACCGCATGGGTATCCTCACCGGCTCGATCATCGCGGCGATCGTCGGCTACGCCATCACCGCAGCGTCCAGTCCGAAACAGCCCGCCAACTGATCGCTGGCAAGAAAAAACCCCGAGCGGCGCAAGCCGGCTCGGGGTTTTTCGTTGTTGCCGCCAGCGTTCAGTGGCTGACGCGGCTGGTGCCGTTGACGGTCATGATGCGCACGCGCTCACCGACCCGGAAAATCTCGTTTTCCTGAACCTGCTGCACGTAGGCGCGCATGCTGCCGTCGTCTTCACGCACGGTGATTTCCACGCCCTGGGTACGGGTCAGGCCTTCTTCGGCGGCGGATCCCGCCAGGCCACCAGCGACCGCACCGATCACCGCCGCGACGATACTGCCGCGACCGCCACCGATGGCGCTACCGGCGACACCACCGACGACCGCACCAGCGCCACCGCCGATCGGGGTCTTGGTGCCTTCGATCTTCACCGGACGCAGGGATTCGATGGTGCCCATGCGCACGGTCTGCACGCGACGCGCCTCGTCCCGGGAATAGGAATCACCGGACAGGTTGGAGGCACAACCGCCCAGCAGCAACGACATCGTGGTGAACGATGCGACCAGCAGTACAGATTTACGCATAGGATCATCTCCTTAAAGACAGGTGCTCATTAGACTGCGCGCATTGACGACTGTCACGATGCGCCCAGGGAAAAATTGCTTCCATTCAGCTTCAGTACAGGCAGCAGGCCCTGAACCTTCAGAAGACTTGGGAAACAAGAATAGACATGGATTACTTCATCATCGCCATCACCACCGTGGCCGGCCTGTATTTCCACGGTTGGCTGTATGTGCGGATCCGTCGCTGGACCGACCGCGACCTGGCCTTGTCCTTTGCCGGCAAGGACCAGGACAAGCGTGCGTTCATGCTGCAGAGGTTGGACGCCGCCAGGGCGCAGAAGGTCAAACGGAAAGAGCTGGCGGCCTGGCTGGAACGCGAGGCCGCCGGATACAACGCTTAAGGCGCCAGGCGCTCGCGCACCCAGGCGCCTGCTTCCAGGCGATAGTTGAGACGGTCATGCAGGCGGCTCGCACGACCCTGCCAGAATTCGATGCGCTCCGGCAGCAGGCGATAGCCACCCCAGTGTTCCGGGCAATGCGGCTGGCTGTCGCTGAAACGCTGTTCGGTGGCCTTGAGCAGGTCTTCCAGTTCGCCGCGATCGGCGATCACCCGGCTCTGCGGTGACGCCCAGGCGCCCAGGCGGCTGCCCAGTGGACGCACCTGGTAATAGGCATCGGATTCCTCCGGCGACACTTTCACCACCTTGCCCTCGATGCGCACCTGGCGCTCCAGCGCCGGCCAGAAGAAGGTCATCGCCGCGAACGGATTGACCTTCAGGTGCTGGCCCTTGGCGCTCTCGTAGTTGGTGAAGAAGGTGAAGCCGTGTTCGTCCAGGCCCTTGAGCAGCAGGACGCGGCAATGCGGCCGGCCCTGCTCGTCGACGGTGGCCAGGGTCATGGCGTTGGCCTCCACCGGCGCCTGTTCGGTTTTCACCGCGTCGGCGAACCACTGGTGGAACAGGGCAAAGGGCTCGGCCGGGGCCTGCGCCTCGGCCAGGCCATCGCGGGTGTAGTCACGGCGCATATCAGCCAGGGATTGAGTCATCTACAGCGTTCCTTGAGAGGATCAGTTGGTCTTCGCAGGGCTGTTGTTGGCCGCGACCTTCTTCGCCGCGGGCTCGGCTTTTTTCGCAGCCGGTTTGGCTGGAGCCGCTTTTTTCGGGGCCGCAGCGGTTTTCGCCGGGGCTGCTTTCTTCGCCGCAGCCGCCTTGGCCGGAGCCTTGGCTGCCGCTTTGGCCGCAGGCTTGGCGGCAGCAGCGGCCGGCTTGGCGTCCTGCACGGCAACCAGTTCGGCCGGGCTCGGGGTTGGCTGGCGGTACTTGGCGACCAGCGCAACCATGGTGGCCTGCGGGGTCAGGATCATTTCCACCCGGCGGTTCAGCGAACGGCCTTGCGCACTGTCGTTGGCCGCGCGCGGTGCCACCGAGCCCATGCCACGCAGGTTCAGGCGGTCACGCTGCAGGCCGCTGAGACGGAAGATTGCCGAGACCGATGCCGCGCGCTCCAGGCTGAGTTTCTGGTTGGCGGCAGCGGCGCCGCTGCTGTCGGCATGGCCGAGGATCAGCACGGCGGTCTTGGTGTCGGTCTCGACGAGCTTGGCGACCCGGGTGATAGGCGCAAGGGAGATCGGCAGGAGCATCGCCGGGCGGTCCGGGTTGTAGCCACTGTCCACCGGCAGGGTCACCACCAGCACGTCTTCGCGGCGCTCCAGTTCCAGCTTGCTGTCCTTGATCGCTTCGCGCAGCTTCGGCTCGTAGCTGTCCAGCCAGGCCTGGGTGGCCTTGGTGTCGATCTTCGGCACGGCGGCGCTCTTCTCGGCGGCCTTGTCGTCGCTACCGCCGAATGGCCACCACCAGCTACCGCCCTCGGACTTGGCTTCCGCCTTGGCCTCGGCCTTGGCGACTTTCTCGTTGACGGCGTCCTTCACTTCCTTGTCGGCCACCTTGTCCGAGCCGAACGGCCACCAGCTGCTACCGCCGTCGGCGCTGTCGTTCTGGGGATGCTGGGCGCAGCCGGTGATGGCCAGGCACAGGGCGAGAGCTAAGGTTTTGTGTGAAGACATCAGCGATACACCATGAAAATGAAAGAAAAATACAAATGAAGTGGTTGCAGAATAGCCAACGGCGGCCCTGAGTACAGGGCCAGCCGATCAAAGGCAGGTCGCCAGGACCCGCACCAGTTTTTGCGCACGGGGGTCCATGAGGATGTAGGGGCCCAGGGTGTTGGTGACGAAACCGAAAGCGACGTCATGTTCCGGGTCGGCGAAACCGACCGAGCCCCCCGCCCCCGGATGGCCGAAGGCACGGGCGCCGAGGCCGAAGGTGGCGTTGGCCACCTGCGGCTGGTCGAGCATGCAGCCGAGGCCGAAACGGGTCTGGGTGAGCAGGGTCTTGTCTTCGCCCAGGCTGTGTTCGCGGGTCAGTTCGTCGAGCAGGTCCGACTCCAGCAGGCTGCCGTCGAGCAGGCCGGCATAGAAGCCAGCGAGGCTGCGGGCATTGCCGTGACCATTCGCCGCGGGCTGCTGCATGCGCCGCCACTCCGGTTTGTTGGTGCTGGTGAGGATCGCCGGCGGGTTGGTGAAGGCGCGGGTCGACAGGGCCTGGGGCTCGGTCATGGTGACCTTGAGCAGGCGCTGCGCCGCGGCATCGCCGAGATTGCCCTTGCCGCGGGCGATATGGGCGACGCGGTGGAACTCGGCGTCGTCCAGGCCGATGTGGAAATCCAGGCCCAGCGGCCTGGCCGTGCGGGCGACGATGGACTCGCCCGGGCCGCGGCCATCGACACGGCGAATCAGTTCGCCGACCAGCCAGCCGTAGGTGATCGCCGCGTAGCCATGGGCCGTGCCCGGCGTCCACCACGGCGCCTCGGCGGCCAGCGCATCGACCATGGCCTGCCAGTCGTAAAGCGCTTCAGCGGGCAGCAGTTCGCGGATCGCCGGCAGGCCGGCCTGGTGGCACAGCAACTGGCGGAGGGTCACTGCCTCCTTGCCGGCCTGGGCGAACTCGGGCCAGTAGCGGGCCACCGGGGCGTCCAGTTGCAGCTTGCCCTCGCCCACCAGTTGCAGGGCGGTGACGGCGGCGAACGGCTTGGTGCAGGAGAACAGGTTGGCGATGGTATCGCTGTGCCAGGCCTCCTGGCCGTCCTTGTCGGCAGTACCGGCCCAGAGGTCCAGCACCGTCTCGCCGCCAACCTGGATGCACAATGCCGCGCCGCGCTCCTGGGGATCATCGAAGAGGGCCGCGAAGGCCTCGCGCACCGCTTCGAACTTGAGCTCGAAATGACCCTGAATCTGCACCCGGCGACTCCTGCACAACCTGTCTGAAAAGTGGCGGGCATTGTTTCAGCCCGCGAGGGATTTGGGAACAGACGCGGGTCGGACAATGCCCACTATTCATCAAGGCAAGCCAGCGCCTGCAAGGCGCCGCGTCGGCTCAGCGAATCACTTTGCCGCCTCGCCTTCCGGCTTGTGCGCCGTGCCGACGATCTCCTTCTCCACCTGCAGGTTGGCCTTGCGTACCTGATCGATGAAGCCTTGGTACGGCACGTCGGTGATGCCCACCAGGCCGAAGTGGCCATTCTCGCCATCGAGCACGCGCCCGCTGGCCGGCTGGTCGAAGAACTGGAACCAGTGCGCGCCGACGATGGCAGGTTCAGCCAAGGCTGCCTTGAGGAATGCGCCGTAGGCCGGACCGCGATCTTCCTCGCGGGCAACTTCCATCGGCCCCGGCCAGAACGGCCCGCGGTCGCGGGAGCCGAAGTGGAACTCGGACACCAGGATCGGCTTGTCCAGCGCCCGCAACTGGGCGAAGTCGTAGCCGTCCTGGGGTTTGGGCGTATAGAAGTTGAAGCTCAGCACGTCGCAGTACTGGGCGCAGGCCGCCACCGCTTCCGGCGTGGTGACGGCGAAGCGACCGCCCAGCAACAGGTGGTTCGGCGCGTGCCATTTCAGCGCATCGGAGATGGTCTTGAAGTAGGCATCGGCGAAGGAGCGCTGGAAGTGCTTGAAGTCTTCCTCGATCTCGGGGTGCTCGGGGCTCGGCAACGGCGGCTCGAAGCCCGGGTCTTCCATCAGTTCCCAGGCGCTCAGCTGGATGCCCCAGGCCTTGGACAGGCCTTCCTGGTTGCGGTACTTGTCGCGCAACTGCTTGAGGAAGGCGCGCTTGGCCGGGACGTCGGTGGTCAGGCGCAGGGTGCCGTAGGCCAGGCCGTAGCGCGACTTGGGATCGTCACCAGGGGCGGCCCAGGCCAGCTCGTTGTCGGCGAAGTAGCCAATCAGCCATGGGTCGTCACGGTGATCGCGAGCGGCGATGGCCACGGCGCGCTCGGTAGCCATGGCGAAGCGCGGATCGAACGGGTCGGGCATGGCGCCCCACCAGTCCATGCCGGTGCTGATGCTGGCGTAGTCGCCGACGATGGCCAGCGGCAGGGTGTAGGGCACTCGCTGCGCTTTCTCCAGGCTCGGCTCACTCCAGTTGCCAAGGGTGTTGAAACCCCAGGCCTGCAGGCGGTCGAGGGTGTGGGTCTGCCAGCGGCCGGCATCGATAGTGGGCGTCGGGCACGGCTCTGCGGCGGATTTCACACAGGGTTTGCCGTAACTGCGTTCGAGGTTGGCGGCATAGAAGTCGAACCAGCGGCCCTGGTTGAAACCACGCCCCTTGGACGACGCGTTGCCGTCGTTGTTGTTGCCCTCGCCATAGAACGCCGCCAGTGGCGAATCCGCGGCAGGCAGCTCGCTGAACATGCTTTCGCGCCCGGCCACGTAGGTGCGGCCGGGTTCGTCGTTCACCGCGTTGACGCCCAGGGAATAGAAAGGATGGCCTTCCGGCGTCACCAGGTACCAGCGGCCATCGCGCTTGACCGTGCGGAAGAAGCCCTTGGCATCGAAGGTCTGTCCGCCGGTCCAGCCGCCGAAGCGATCCAGGGGTTGTTTCTGGCGCTCGGCCAGCCAGCTCTTGAGCTGTTGCTGCTCCCTGGCGGCGGCGCTTTTCAGTTGTTCGTCATTGCCGACCTTTTCCGGCCAGCGGCCGCGGGCAGACTGGCCGTAGCCGTCGATCAGCCCGGTGTAGGCGGCTTTCTGCAGATTGTCATCGTCCTGCAGGTTGATCTTCTCGACCAGCACGCTCTGGGCCACGTTCGGCTGGTTCATCGACAGCGTCACGGCGGTGACCTGGCTCAGGTCCAGCTCGCCGCTGCTGCTGGTGAGCAGCACGCGCTGGCCTTCAAAGGTCCAGGGCATCGGCGGGCCGGCGCGCATGCCCTGGCTGAGCGGCGAACTGGCCTGCAGCGGGATGACCACGGTCTGCGCCGGGCCTGCGGGCAGGTCGATGCGGCTGGTGAGGGTCTTGCCGTCGGCGCTCTCGATGCTGACGTTGACCGTCAGGGCCCAGTCCATACCGCTCTGCAAGCGCAGGGTCAGGGCCCTCTGCGCCGACCAGTCCCACACGCCGGCCTGCGGGCTCATCCGCAGGTTGGGACGCTGCGCCGGGTTGAATACCACGCGGCGCAGCACCTCGCCTTCGGCCGTCTGCTCCGCGTTGTACTGCGGCAGGCTGGCATCCCCGGTCGCCACGCTGACCACCGAGGTCGGGCGCACGAAGTTGAACAGCGTCTGTTGCCCGGCCAGCAGGGGTTGGCTGATCAACAGGGCGAGGGCGGCGGGAAGGGTACGGCGCAGCATGGGGGTGTGATTCTCCTTGAGGGTCTGGTTAAGACCTTGATTCCGGTGAATTGACAGCATTCGGGGCAAAAGATTTTTTGTGTTGTCGAGGGCCTCATCGCTGGCGGGCCAGCTCCCACAGGGATTGCGGTACCTGGAGGAGCTGGCTTGCCAGCGATCGGGCCTCAGGAAATCTCCCGACGGAAAGGCGGCAACGCGTTGAGGATAGCCTTGCCATAGCGCTGGGTGACCACCCGGCGGTCCAGCAGGGTGATGATGCCGCGGTCTTCCTCGGTACGCAGCAAGCGCCCGCAGGCCTGGATCAGCTTGAGCGAGGCATCCGGCACGGCGATCTCCATGAACGGGTTGCCGCCACGGGCCTCGATCCACTCGGCCAGCGCCGCTTCCACCGGGTCATCCGGCACGGCGAAGGGGATCTTGGCGATCACCACGTGCTCGCAGTAGGCCCCTGGCAGGTCGACACCTTCGGCGAAGCTGGCGAGGCCGAACAGCACGCTGGAATCGCCACCATCGACCCGCGCCTTGTGCTTGTTGAGGGTCTCCTGCTTGGACAGGTTGCCCTGGATGAACACCTGCTTGCGCCAGTCGCGGTCAAGGCCGTCGAACACGTCCTGCATCTGCTTGCGCGAGGAAAACAGCACCAGCGAGCCTCGCGAGCCTTCCACCAGCTCCGGCAGGTCGCGGATGATCGCCGCGGTGTGGGCGGCGGCGTCCCGGGGGTCGGCGCGCAGGTCGGGCACCCGCAGCACGCCGGCATCGGTATGGTGGAACGGGCTCGGCACCACGGCGGTGACCGCTGCCTTGGGCAGGCCGGAGCGCATGCGGAAACGGTCGAAGGTGCCCAGCGCGGTCAGGGTCGCCGAGGTCACCAGAGCGCCGTGGGCGACGTTCCACAGGTTGCGCCGGAGCATCTCGGCGGCAAGGATCGGGCTGGCGTTGACCTCGATGTCGAACAGCGCCCCGCTCTCGGCCAGGGTCAGCCAGCGCGCCATGGGCGGGCTGTCTTCCGGGTCTTCGGCGGTGAAGGCGGTCCACAGCTCCCAGTTGCCCTGGGCGCGGGTCAGCAGGGTGCCGAACAGCGGGTACCACTCCTCGGCCTGGTGGCTGGCGATGCCGATGTTGACCTCGCCATCCATGCCTTCCTTGAGCAGGTCGGCCAGGCGGGTGAACAGGTCGTTGAGACGGGCGAAGCCTTTCTTCAGTTCGATGCCGATCTCGCGGATGTGCTCCGGCACCACCCCGCCAACGAAGCGGTAGCGCGGGCGCTCGCGACCTTCGGCGTCCTCGCCGGGACGGAAGTCGGCCACCTGCTCGCAGGCGGCGAACATGAACTGCTGGTGGTTCTTGATCTCGCGGGCCAACTCCGGCACCTGCTCGATGTACTTGCCCAGGTCGCCCGGCAACGGGTGCTGGGCCAGCAGCTTGGTGAGGTTCTTGGCGGTCTGCTCCAGCCAGTCAGCGGTGGAGCGCAGGCGGCTGTAGTGGGCGAAGTGGCCGATGGCCTTGTCCGGCAGGTGGTGGCCTTCGTCGAACACGTACATGGTGTCGCGCGGGTCCGGCAGCACGGCGCCGCCGCCCAGGGCCAGGTCGGCGAGGACCATGTCGTGGTTGGTGACGATCACGTCGACCTTGCCCATGCCTTCGCGGGCCTTGTAGAAGGTGCACTGGCCGAAGTTCGGGCAATGGCGGCCGGTGCACTGGCTGTGGTCGGTGGTCACCCGCGCCCAGTCCTGGTCTTCCAGGGCGGTGGGCCAGCTGTCGCGGTCGCCGTCCCAACGGTTGCCGGCGAGCTTCTCGATCATGCTGTTGAACAGCTTCTGGCTGGCCTCGTCCACCTCGATCCTGAAGCCTTCTTCCTCGAACAGCTGCGCGGTGGCGCTCTGTGCATGGCCTTCCTGCAGCAGCAGGTCGAGCTTGGACAGGCACAGGTAGCGGCCGCGCCCCTTGGCCAGGGCGAAGCTGAAGTTCAGGCCGCTGTTGCGCATCAGGTCCGGCAGGTCCTTGAACACGATCTGTTCCTGCAGGGCGACGGTGGCGGTGGCGATCACCAGGCGCTTGCCCGCAGCCTTGGCTGCGGGGATCGAGGCCAGGCTGTAGGCCACGGTCTTGCCGGTACCGGTGCCGGCCTCCACCGCCACCACGGCCGGGTCGCCGCTGCGCCGGCCTTCGTCATCGACGTCGATGTCGCCCAGCACCTTGGCGACTTCGGCGATCATCAGGCGCTGGCCATAGCGTGGCTTGAGGCTCTTGGCTTCGAGAAAACGCGAGTAGGCGCCCTGAATCTGGGACTTGAGTTCGTTGCTGATCATGGTCTCGGGCGCCCGTGGAGGGCTGGATATATTTTCAGTGTTTTCGGTGAGCCGGCTATCATACCCGCCAATTGCCCTTTGCGCTGACTGGAGTGCCCGATGACCGCCTTTGCCCTTCCTTATAGCCTGCATGTCCTGGCCGCCCTGGTCTGGGTCGGCGGCATGTTCTTCGCCTGGATGGTCCTGCGCCCGGCGGCCGCCACGGTGCTCGAAGGCCCGGCCCGCCTGCAGTTGTGGGTGGAGGTGTTTCCGCGTTTCTTCAGCTGGGTGTGGATCTCGATCCTGGTCCTGGCAGTAAGTGGTGTCGGCATGTTGCACATGCACTTCGGCACACTGGATACGGCACCGCGCCATGTGCAGGTGATGATCGGTGGGGGGATCGCGATGTTCGCGCTGTTCATGCGGATCCAGAGCCTGTTGCTGCCGGAGTTGCGCAAAGCGGTGGAGGCGGGTGACTGGGCGGCAGGAGCTGCGGCACTGGGGCGAATCCGCAAGATGGTGGGGATCAACCTGCTGCTGGGGATTACCGTGGTGCTGGTGGCGGCTTCAAGGTTGTCGTTTTGATTAAAGGGGCTCATCGCCGGCGATGAGCCCCTTGATGGATAGAGAAGATCAGAGGCGCTGAACGTTCAACTCTCCAGCCGCCCCCGCCATCCCCGGCTGCCCGGCCACCCCGGGCCGGCCATTCGCCCCGGCCTCGGTGCGATACACCAGGCAGCCCTTGCTCGCACCGCCCTGCCCCGCCTTGCCTGGCGCGCCCGCGACACCCGGCGCGCCGCCGTCGAGACGAACCTTGATCTGCTCCGCCGGATAATCCGCCGGCAATGCCAGGTGCACGCGGCCGCCCGCCGCACCGTCATGCCCGTTGCCGCCATCGTCGCCATTGGCACCGCGGCTGGCCGAGCCCCAGGTGCAGCCACCGGCCTCGCCGTTGCCACCATCCAGGCCGGCATACCCAGGTGCACCCGCACCACCGCGGGCATCGATGGCCAGCAGCGGTGCCTGCAGGGCGCGCAAGCGCAGGTCCAGGCTGCGCCCCGGTCGGGCCGCACGTTGATAGTTGCCCGCCGCCCCGGTAGCGGTGATCAGGCTGCCCTCGGCCAGTTGCGCCCGGGCCACCTCGATGCGCAGCGGATCATCGGCCGACACCACGGAAATCCGCGCATCACGTCCCAGCGTCAACTGATCGACCCGTAATTCCACCAGGCTGGCGGGCAACACCAGGGTGGCGGAGTCCGCCACGTCGATCTGCTGCAGGTGAACGACACTGGCCTTGTTCGCCAGGCGCAGCACCGAATGGGGTGCCACGCTCAGGGAATCGGCCAGCACCAGCGGGCTGAACAACGCGGTCAACAGCATCAGCTTACGCATGCGGTACTTCCTTGCGGGGTGCGGGGATGGAAAGAATATGGAAGATGCCCACCAGCAGGATCTGCAGGCGGTCGAACCAGCGATGGCTGCGCTCGCGCAGGCGACCGTTGTAGAACAGCACTTCGAGCACATGCAGCCCCAGCAACGCCGCCCCGGCCAGGTTGATCAGCTGGTGGAAGGGTCGTTCCGCGGGTATCAGCAGATTGACCAGCACCACCCACCAGAACACCACGGTCAGGGCCTTGAAGATTCCCAGCAAGCCTTTCATGGCATCACCTCTTCAATGGTTCGCGTCAGCCGTGGCAGCCCGCCAGGAGACAGACCGCCACCATAGCCGCTGACGCCCCGTCGATCAATTGAGGTGCAGCTCGACCCGGCGATTCTGCGCACGCCCTTCGTCGGTTTCGTTGTCGGCCACCGGCTCCATTTCACCGCGACCTTCGCTGCTGACCTTCTGCGGCGAGACGCCAGCGTTGATCAGGTACTTGGCGACACTCGCCGCACGACGCTCGGACAGCCCCTGGTTATAGGCATCGGTGCCCTTGCTGTCGGTATGCCCGACCACGCGGATGGTGCGCACCTGCGGATTGTTCAGGCGCTCCAGCAAGCCCTGCAACTGTTGCTGCGCGGCGGCGGTCAGCTCGGCGGAGTCGAAGGCGAACAGTACGTTGCCCTGGTCACTGAGGGTGATGACTTCTGCAGGCGTCGCCTGCGGCTCGGCCACGGGCTGGGCCGGCGGATACTGCGGTGTCGGGCAGCCGTTGTGCTCCACCGGCGTACCCTTCGGCGTATCCGGGCAGCGGTCGCGGCGGTCGAATACCCCATCACCGTCCTCGTCGCCATCCTGGGCAAAACAGATCAACCCACCGGCAATGGCACCGGCTGCCGCGCCGCCACCCGCCCAGGCCGAGCTTTCGATGGCGCCGAGGCCGCCACCGACCAGCCCGCCGAGCAGGCTGCAGATCGGCCAGTTGTGCTGGTTGAGCGGCGCACCGCCGTCGCTGTGGGTTGCACATCCTGAGAGCAGGCCAGCCGCCAACAGCACGGGCAGCGCGACCTTGGTAAGTACGGTCATGGGGAAATGCTCCTGTGTTACCGGCTGATACCAGTCCCACAGGAGTAAAGACCGGCCCGTGGCACTTCACAAGCCACGGGCCGCAAGGTTTTCAACGCTGGATCTTGATCTCGGTACGACGGTTCTGCGCACGGCCGTCTGCCGTCTTGTTGTCGGCTACGGGCTGGCTTTCGCCTGCGCCGCTGACCGAAACGAAGCTGGCTTGCGGCACACCACTCTCGACCAGGTAACGGACCACCGAGTGCGCACGCTTGTCGGACAGACGCTGGTTGTAGGTGTCCGAGCCAACGCTGTCGGTGTGGCCGGTCACGGTCAGGCGGGCGCTCGCCGATTCCTTGCGCAGGCGTTCGGCAATCACGTTCAGACGCTGCTTGTCGTTGGCGGTGAGCTTGTCGGAGTCGAAAGCAAAGTGCACGTCACGGATGACAATGGTTTCTTCCTTCACGACCACCACTTCTTCCACCACCGGTGGCGCTACCGGTTCAGGCGGGCACCCGTTGGCATCGACCTGCACGCCACGCGGGGTGCCAGGGCACTTGTCGCGGCTGTCCGGCACGCCATCGCCGTCTTCGTCGCCATCGCCGTGGGCCCAGCAGTAACCAGCCGCCAGGCCACCACCGATCAATGCGCCCCAACCGGCCCAACTGCTGCTCTCGATCGCGCCCAGCGCGGCACCGCCGACGCCCCCGACGGCTGCACACTTCGGCCAGTCGGTTTTTTGCAAACCTGCACAACCAGTCAATACGCTGGTCAGCAGAACCAGAGGTAAAGCTGTGCGAACTATGCTCATCTGTTGCTTCTCCATGGGGGGAATTCGGTACGAAACCGATCATTGGCAGTAAAGACGGCTGAATCCATCTCCGCCAGCAATAAGCCATGACGCCTCTTTGCCTTGGCGTTGTTGCCCGCTAGTCTTGGCGGGATCAGATGAGGAACTTCGATGACCGAAAGCTTTTCTTCGCGCACGCCGCAACAGGCCCTGGCGGCGCTGCTCGAACACCATGCCCCGCAGCGCCTGCTGCTGGTAGGCACGCGTTTCCCCGCCCTCGACGCCTTCGCCACGGCGCATCCGCAGGCCAGCATCGACGTCGCCGCCCCTGGCCCGCTACCGGCGGACCTGGCCGGCAAGCGCTACGACCTTGCCCTGCTGGTGGACTGCCTGGAGCATCTGCCCAAGCGCAACGGCCTGGAGCTGATCGGCGGCATCCGCAACCTGAATGCCAGCCGGATTGCCGTGCTCGCCGACCTGGCCGCCAGCGGCTGGGGCGACACCGACTTCTATGCCCTGGCCCTGCAGGCCAACGAACGCTTCCAGCGCGAGGACCAGGTGCTCGGCCTGTACACCTACGATCTGCGCGACTACAAGCAGGTCCCGGACTGGCTCAACGCCAAGTTCTGGGCCAATCCGCAAAACTTCGGCAAGTACTGGTGGTGACGCGATGAGTGTTTCGGTTTGTCCCTGCGGCAGCGGCAACCTGCTGGACGCCTGCTGCGGGCATTATCACGCCGGCCAGCCGGCCCCGGATGCCCAGGCCCTGATGCGTTCGCGCTACAGCGCCTACGTGCTGGGCCTGGTGGACTACCTGGTGGCCACCACCCTGCCAGTGCAACAGGCCGGACTCGACCGCCAGGGCATCGCCGCCTGGAGCGCGCAGAGCACCTGGCTAGGCCTGGAGGTGGAGTCGGCGGAGGTGTTCGGCGGCCAGCCCGAGCATGCCTTCGTCACCTTCACCGCGCGCTGGCACGACCTCGACGGCGAGCACAGCCACCGCGAGCGCTCGGCCTTCGTGCAGAACCAGGGTCGCTGGTACTTCATCGACCCCACCGTCGGCCTCAAGGCCGGGCGCAACGATGCCTGCCCCTGCGCCAGCGGACAGAAATTCAAGAAGTGCTGTTCGAGCTACGTAGCGAACTGAACCGCGGATTATCTTCACCCACGACCTGCACTTGTCGCGCAGTGGTGAGATAATCCCCGGCGATTTTGTCCCGGAGTAACCCGCAATGACCCAGCAACCCCACGTCCACGGTCCTGACTGCAACCACGACCACGACCATCATCACCACGACCATGACCACGGCCACGTGCATGGCCCGCACTGCAACCACGGTCACCAGGAGCCGGTGCGCAACGCCCTGAAGGACGTCGGCCGCAACGATCCTTGCCCCTGCGGCAGCGAGAAGAAATTCAAGAAGTGCCACGGCGCCTGAGTGTGTCGCCCTGTAACAGCGGTCTGGCTTTGTGATATCCATTACGCCGACCGCTGCGCGCCAGCGCGGCAGACCGACGGCAGCGCCTCCCCCGCTGCCGTCTCCTGACGGAGCGCCTCATGATCGATCTGTATTACTGGACCACCCCCAACGGCCACAAGATCACGCTGTTCCTTGAGGAGACCGGCCTTCCCTACCGGATCCACCCCATCAATATCGGCAAGGGCGAACAGTTCGCCGCCGACTTCCTGAAGATCGCCCCCAACAACCGCATCCCGGCCATCGTCGACAACGACACGGCCGACGGCCAGCCGCTGTCGCTGTTCGAGTCCGGCGCGATCCTGCTCTACCTCGCCGAGAAGACCGGCCAGTTCATTCCACAGGACCTGCGTGGCCGCCAGGAAGCCCTGCAATGGCTGTTCTGGCAGATGGGTGGCCTCGGCCCGATGGCCGGGCAGAACCACCACTTCGTGCGTTTCGCCCCGGAAAAGGTGCCCTACGCGATCAAGCGCTACGTCGACGAGACCGCGCGCCTTTACGGGGTGCTGAACAAGCGCCTGGCCGACCGACCGTTCGTCGCCGGCGAGGCCTACAGCATCGCCGACATGGCCATCTATCCATGGATCGTGCCGCACACCTTCCAGCAGCAGGACCTGAACGACTTCCCCCACGTGAAGGCCTGGTTCGAGCGAATTCAGGCGCGTCCGGCGACCCAGCGCGCCTACGCCCTGGTCGACAGCATCAACCCGCCGCAGAAATAAGCCCGACGGCCGGCGCGGCGCTTTGAAAATAAAGCGCCCGCCCCTGCTTGCACCCCGCGCGAGCGCTCACTAACGTAGCGCCTTTCGCCGACACCCCCTTGCAGGAGCCTTGCCATGGCCTCGCCAGCCTTTTCCCTTTCCCGTCTTCGCCTCGGCGTCGCCGCGGCCGCGCTCGGCCTGGCCGGTTGCCAGACCGGCAACCTTGCCGACAGCGTGCCGCCCACCGTCGGGGTGCAGCCGCTCAAGGGCCTGGCGCAGAACGTTTCGGTACGGCGCAGCGCCCAGGGCCTGCCGCTGATCGAAAGCAGCTCCTTCCATGACGCCCTGTTCACCCTCGGCTACGTGCATGCCTCGGACCGTATCGGGCAGATGCTCGGCATGCGCCTGCTGGCCCAGGGTCGCCTGTCCGAGATGGCCGGCGCCGACGCCCTGGAAATCGACCGGTTCATGCGCGCCAGCAACCTGCGGCAGAGCGCCAACCAGCTCTACGCGGACGCGTCGCCGCGCCTGAAGCGCTTCTTCGAGGTGTACGCCCGCGGGGTCAACGCCTACCTGTTCCGTTACCGCGAAAAGCTGCCGTCGCCGGTGGCCGGCTACCGTCCGGAATACTGGAAGGCCGAGGACTCGGCGCTGGTCTTCGCCCTGTACAGCTTCAGCCAGTCGGTCAACCTGCAAGAAGAGATCGCCGCCCTGACCCTGGCGCAGAAAGTCGGTGCCGACAAGCTCGCCTGGCTGCTGCCGAACTACCCGGACGAACCCCTGAACGAGGCCGAGGCGGCCAAGCTCAAGGGCGTCGCGCTCAACCAGCTCGCCGGCCTGGCGCCGGTGGCGGCGGTCAGCGAACAGCTGGCGGCGTTCAATGTGCTGGGCAGCGCCAATTCGGCCAGCTGGGCCATCGCCCCGCAACGCAGCCGCAGCGGCAAGAGCCTGCTGGCCAGCGACAACCAGGGCGCGTGGGCGCTCAGCCCGGTGCAGATCCGCACCAGCAAGTACCAGGCCGCCGGCTTCAGCCTGCCTGGCCTGCCGATGATCCTCTCCGGATTCAACGGCGCCCTGGCCTGGAGCGGCAGCACCGCCATGGGCGACAACCAGGACCTGTACCTGGAGAAACTGCGCCGCCAGGGCAGCCAGGTGCAGTACGAGGTGGACGGCCGCTGGCAGAACGCGCGGGTGCGCAACGAAACCTATTTCATCAAGGGCCGTGGCGCCCAGCGCGAAGTGATCTACGAAACCGGCCACGGCGCCCTGCTCACCGGCGTCCAGGGCGGTCTCGGCCTGGCGCTGAAGATGCCTGACCTCAAGGGCGACAAGAGCCTGGATGCGTTCTTCGACCTGTCGCGGGCACGCAACGTCGAGCGCGCCTTCGATGCCGCCCGGGAAATCGGCGCGGTACCGCTGAACATGGTCTTCGCCGATGCCAGCAACGTCGGCTGGCAACTGACCGGACGCTACCCGAACCGCCGCGAAGGCCAGGGCCTGGTGCCGTCGCCGGGCTGGGAAAGCCGCTACGACTGGGACGGTTTCGCCGACGCCATGCTCCACCCCTACGACCAGGACCCGGCGCAAGGCTGGCTGGGCAACGCCGCCCAGCGCAGCGCGCCGCGTGGCTACGGCATGCAGTTGTCCAACAGCTGGTCCTACCCGGAACGCGCCGAACGCCTGGCGCAACTGGCCGGGAATGGCAAGCACGACGCGCGCAGCCTGATCGCGATGCAGAATGACCAGACCACCCTGTTCGCCGCCAAGCTCAAGGCGATGTTCGAGGCCCCGGGCATGGCCCAGGCCCTGAAGAAAGCCATCGACGCCCTGCCGATCGAGCAGAAGGCCAAGGCCCGCGAAGCCTACACCCGGCTGATGGCCTTCGACGGCCGCCTGAGCCAGACCTCGGCGGACGCGGCGATCTACGAGCTGTTCCTGCAGGAAAGCACGCGCCTGACCTTCCTCGACGAACTGGGTCCGGAATCCAGCCCGGCGTGGCAGGCGTTCGTCGCCAATGCGCGGCTGTCCTATTCGGCCCAGGCCGACCACCTGCTGGGGCGTGACGACAGCCCGTTCTGGGACGACCGTACGACGCCGGCGGTGGAAGACAAGCCGACCATCCTTGCCCGCAGCCTGGCGGCAGCCATCAGTGCGGGCGAGAAGGAAATGGGGGCGGATCGGCGCAGCTGGCAATGGGGGCGGCTGCACCAGTACCAGTGGCCGGTGGCCAATCTGTTCGGTATCGGCGACAAGCACGATCGCCGCGCCCAGGCCAGTGGTGGCGACCACAGCACCTTGAGCGCCTCGCCGTTCGCCTGGGGCCAGGACTTCAAGACCAGACTCGCACCGGCACAGCGCATGGTGGTGGATTTCGGCCAGGTCGAGCCGTTGCAGGTGCTGAGCAGCAGCGGCCAGTCCGGCAACCCGGCCAGCCCGCAGTTCGCCAACGGACTGGATGCCTGGTTCCGCGGGCAATACCAGAGCGTGCCGTTGCAGGGGCAGAACTATGAGCGGGTGTATGGCAGCAAGCGCCTGACCCTGGTGCCCGGCAAGTAGATGCAGTGCCCTTGATGGCCTCATCGCTGCAGGGGTATCTATACAGAAACGCGGGGCCCGGGGGGGGGGGGGGGGGGGGGGGGGGGGGGGGGGGATTGTGGGCAGGGCACGGGGCCCCGCGCCCCCCCCCCCCCAGCGGGCGGGG
>NZ_JAZDQN010000046.1:0-51122 GCF_036324125.1 Pseudomonas ulcerans
GGGTCTCCCGGGGCGTGCCGGCCCTCAAACGCCGGGGGGGGGGGGGGTACCCCCGGCGGGGGGGGCTTTGACCCCCCCCCCCAACGGGGGGGCCCCCCCGCTCCCACAAGGTCCCTGCCAACCTCTGGTCAATGCACCACCCAACTCAACACCCACAACCCCAGCAGTGCCCAGATGATCCCCGCAATCACCGACGCCCGCATGAATGCCCGCACTGCCGAATACAGCAGCAACAGGCCAATGAGCAGGATCAGGATGCTGACGATCGACGTATCCATCCCCAGCGTGTTCGCCAGCCCGTCGATGAAATTCCCCCCGGCATTGGCCAGCAGGGCGAAAAGCCCGCTCAGGGCATCCACCACGAAACGGATCACGGCGCCCAGCGCCTGCCCCAGCCACTCGAAAAAACCTTCTACCCGCATGGTCGTGTCCTGATGATCGTTACTGCACTTTGGCCATCACTGGGCCGCTTCGGTTCCCGTCCATGTTCAGACTAGCCCTGCCGCGCCAACGCGGTGCCCGCCTGGCAGCGATCAGCGCACTGACCGCGTTCGGCCTGGTTGCCCTGCTGTGGCTGGCCGACCGCATCTGGCCACTGCCCATGCCCGCCGACGACCTGGCCCGCGTGGTCCTCGCCGAGGACGGTACGCCGCTGTGGCGCTTCGCCGATGCCGACGGCGTGTGGCGCTACCCGGTTTCGTTGGACGAGGTGTCGCCGCTCTACCTGCAAGCCCTGCTCACCTACGAGGACCGCTGGTTCTACAGCCATCCCGGGGTCAACCCGCTGGCCCTCGGCCGTGCGGCCTGGCAGAACCTCAGCGGCGGTCGCGTGCTGTCCGGCGGCAGCACCCTGTCGATGCAGGTGGCGCGCCTGCTCGACCCGCACCCGCGCACCTTGCCCGGCAAGCTGCGCCAGTTGTGGCGCACGCTGCAACTGGAGTGGCACCTGTCCAAGCGCGAGATCCTCGAGATCTACCTCAACCGCGCCCCCTTCGGCGGCACCTTGCAAGGCGTGGCGGCGGCGAGCTGGGCCTACCTTGGCAAGTCACCGACGCAACTGACGCCCGCCGAGGCGGCGCTGCTCGCGGTACTGCCCCAGGCCCCCAGCCGGCTGCGACCGGACCGCCATCCGCAGCGCGCCACCGCCGCCCGCGACAAAGTCCTGCAGCGCCTCGGCGAGTACGCGGTGTGGCCCGAACAGCAGATCCGCGAAGCCATGGAAGAACCCCTGCTTCTGGCTCCGCGCCAGGAGCCGGCGCTGGCGCCGCTGCTGGCGCGCCGGCTGAACCGCGCCGACAGCCCGCCCCTGATCCGCACCACGGTCGACGCCGCCCTGCAACGCCGCCTCGAAGACCTGCTGACCGGCTGGCGCGCGCGCCTGCCCGAGCGCACCTCGGCGGCGATCCTGGTGGTGGAGTCGCAGAGCATGGCGGTACGCGCCTACCTTGGCTCGGTGGACCTCAACGACGAACGCCGCTTCGGCCATGTCGACATGATCAGCGCGCTGCGTTCACCGGGCTCGACCCTCAAGCCGTTTCTCTACGGCATGGCCATGGACGACGGCCTGATCCATTCCGAATCGCTGCTGCAGGACGTGCCGCGTCGCTACGGCGACTACCGCCCCGGCAATTTCTCCATGGGCTTCAGCGGTCCGGTGGCGGCCAGTTCGGCGCTGTCGTTGTCGCTCAACCTGCCGGCGGTGCAGTTGCTGGAAGCCTACGGGCCGAAGCGCTTCACCGCGCAACTGCGTGCCGGCGGCATACCGGTGAGCCTGCCGGCACTGGCCGAGCCGAACCTGTCGCTGATCCTCGGCGGTGGCGGCAGTCGCCTGGAAGACCTGGTCAGTGGCTACAGCGCGTTCGCCCGTGACGGCATGAGCGCCAGCCTGCGACTGCAACCGGATGCGCCGCTGCTGGAGCGGCGCATGCTGTCGCCCGGCGCGGCGTGGATCATCCGGCGCATCCTCAGTGGCCAGGCGCGCCCGGATCGCGACCCGCATGCCGAACTGGTGCAGCGTCCTCAACTGGCCTGGAAGACCGGCACCAGTTATGGCTTTCGCGATGCCTGGTCGATCGGTGTCGGGCCCCGCTACCTGATCGGCGTGTGGATCGGCCGCCCCGACGGCACGCCGGTGCCGGGGCAGTTCGGCCTGGCCTCGGCGGCGCCGCTGATGCTGCAGGTCCACGATGTCCTGAGCAACCGCGACAGCCAGCGCGGGATCAGCACGCCGGTACCGCCGGTGCCGGACACGGTGGGTGTCGCGGCGATCTGCTGGCCGCTGGGCCAGCCGCTGGCTCGTAGCGATCCCAACTGCCGCAGGCAACGCTTTGCCTGGACTCTCGAAGGCACCACGCCGCCGACCCTGCTGGCGCAGGATCAGCCACTGGGCGTCGGTTTGCTGGAGCGGGCCTGGGTCAACGGGGAGGGGTTGCGGGTGGATGCCGCTTGCCTGGGCGCCCAGGCGCGAGACATCGCCCTGTGGCCGGCTCCGCTGGAGCCCTGGCTGCCACGGGCCGAGCGCCGCGAGGCACGCTTGCCGGCGCCGGCCGAGCAGTGCCCGCCCCAGGTGCCGGCCACCGCACCGCCGCTGTCCATCGTCGGGGTGCGCGAGGGTGACCAGTTGCGCCGTCCGGCCACCAGTCGCGAGGCGCTGCAAGTGGATGTCTCGGCGCTGGGCGGCGGCGGGTCGCGCTGGTGGTTCCTCAATGACGCGCCGCTGGGCGAGACCAGCGGCCAGGACGCGCTCAAGGCACGCTTCGACGCGGCGGGCAGCTACGAGCTGAGTGTGCTCGATGCCAGCGGGCAGACCGCGCGCCTGACCTTCCAGGTCAGCGACTGAGGATCAGAAGCGGCGGATCATCCACACGCCCGCGAGGATCAGCAGCAGTCCGGCGACCTTGCCCAGGGTCGCCGGGGCTTCCTTGAAGCCGGCCCAGCCGAAATGATCGAGGGTCATGGCCATTGCCAGTTGTCCGGCGAGTACCAGGGCCATGAACAGCATCGCGCCGATCCGCGGGCCGGCGAAGGCCGCGGTGGTGATGAAGAACGCACCCAGCAGGCCACCACTCCAGTGCCACCAGGTCAGTCCTTTCAAAGCGGCAAGGCCGGGCATTTCCCGCTGGCTCAGGACCAGCGCCAACAAGGCGACGCTGCCTACGGCGAAGGAAATCAGCGCGGCGGCCAGCACGCTTGAGACCTGCTTGGCCAGCTGGCCGTTGATACCGGCCTGCAAGGGCAGGAAAGCGCCGGCGATGAAGGGCAGGCAGAGCAGCCACCAGGCGGGGGAGGTCATAGGTTTCTCCTGGAAAAAGGGCGCGGAGTATACGGCGGGTTGACGCCAGATACCCGTCAAATGGTTATAGCGCGAAAGTCGAAGTGCCATTACCTGGGCCGAATTCGGTCTGCAACCCATTGAATAAAAGCGACTTTTTTTGCCATCACCAACGTATAGATCGGGTTAATACCAATCTCAGAATTGTTACACCGCCCACGCCGGACTGAGATAGCTGCACCGAGGTGGAGGATTCACCGAGAAACCTCCGCATCCATAAAAGCAGCGGCAGCGAAAGCAATGGAGTCGCCATGAAAACTCAAGCGTGGATCAAGGCAAGCACGGCACTGGCACTGGTCATGGCTGTAACCCTTTCGGCGGGATGCAGCAGCGGCGGTGGCGGTCATCACAGTTCGGTGGACGGTTCGTCGCAGACCGACGGCGGTACTGGCGGCGGTGATGGTGGAACCGGTGGCGGAGATGGCGGTACTGGTGGTGGAGATGGCGGTACTGGTGGTGGAACCGGTGGTGGTGATGGTGGCACTGGCGGCGGCACTGGCGGTGGTGATGGTGGAACTGGCGGCGGCACCGGTGGTGGAGATGGTGGTACGGGTGGCGGTACCGGTGGTGGAGATGGTGGTACGGGTGGCGGTACCGGTGGTGGCGATGGCGGCACCGGCGGAGGTACCGGTGGCGGTACTGGCGGCGGCACCGGCGGAGGTACGGGTGGCGGCACTGGCGGAGGCACCGGTGGCGGTAATGGCGGCAATGCCGGCGGCACCACGACGCCGCTGGTAGTCGCACAGGTCGTCGATCAGCTGGGTACCGGCGTTTCCGGCTTGGGCACCGGTGTCAGCAGCCTCGGCACCGTGGTCAATTCGCTCCCGGTCATCGGTGCGACCAATGCCGGCGGCCTGGTGAACTCTGCAGGCCAGGCCGTGACCAACGTCGGCACGGGCCTGAGTAACGGGCTTGGCGAGTTGGGTACCGGCGGCAATGCAATCGGCACCACGCTGGCCGGTGTCGGCCAGGGCGTCGCTTCGCTGGGCACTGGCGTCCAGGCCGTCGCCAGCAGCCAGGCCATCGAGCAGATCCCCGTGGTCGGTGGCGTGGTCGGCCAGGTTGGCCAGGCCGTGACCATGATCGGCAATACCCTGAGTACCCAGAGCACGACCGGTGCACTTGGCAATGTCGGCCAGCAACTGAGTAACGCGGTCGTTCCGGTGGTTTCATTGGTTGAAAACACCACCAACAACCTGGGCAGCAAGACCGGGCTGGGGGCGCCGCTCGATTCCGCCGTGCAGAACGTTGGCGGGGTACTGACCAAGGTGGGCAGTACCGTTACTGCGGCGGGTAATGGCAATCCTCTGACCAACGCCGTGGGCGGCCTGGTCAGCAACATCGGCGGCGGCACCAGCACCGCAGGCGGCTTGCTCGGCAACGGTACTGCAGGCGGCTCCACCGGTCTGCTGGAAACCGTCGGTGGCGTGGTCGCCGGCGTCGGCAGCGGGCTCGATGCCGGCAGCAACAATGGCGTGGTCAGCGCTGCGGGCAGCAGCACCGGCGGCCTGGGCAACACCGTGGCGGCGCTCGGTACCGTACTGGGCGGCAATGGCGTCGCCAGCAGCAGCGCGGCAGCACCGGCGGCGGCCCTGGCCGGCAATATCAGCGGCGCGGTGACTCCGGTGGTGAATGGCGTTGCCAGCGTGACCCAGCAAGTGGGCGCGGCGACGGGCCTGGGCGCACCGGTGAACGGTCTGCTCACTCAGGTCGGTGGTGCGGTCAGCAGCCTGGGTGGGCAGCTGGGTGGTGCTACGAACAATCCGGTGGCCGATCAACTGGGTGCGACCGTCAGTTCGGTGGGCGCGACCGTGGCCCAGGCCGGTGGCCTGGTCAACGGGTCAGCCGGCGGCGGTGCTGGTGCAGGCCTCGGCGGTGTGGTCAACACCGTGACCGGCGCCCTGGGCGGTGCGACTGGCGGAACCGGCGGTGTCGGTGGTGTGGTCAACACTGTGACTGGCGCCCTGGGTGGCGCAGTGGGCGGCGTGGTCAATACCGTGACCGGAGCCCTCGGTACCGTCAGTGTCGGCGCCGGTGCCAGTACTGGCAGCGCCAACGCCGGGGCTGGCGCGAATGCCGGAGTGGGTGGCCTGCTCAACGGTGTCACCGGTGGCCTGCTGGGTACCAAGAAGTAAAAAGCCATCAGGGTTGTTAGACGATTTTACGGGCAACACCTACGCTTGAGTCTGACGAGGGAACCGCCTTGGTTCCCTCGTATTTTTCCAGGACATGGAGTGCCCTATGCGATCGATGGCAATCGTGTTAGCGAGTCTTTCCTGGGTCAGTGCGCTATCCGCAGAGCCGCTCCCAAGTTATCTGAACAGCAACGAGACCGAACGCAACCTCCCCGCCCCCAACCTTCCCGCCGACGCCTTCAGGCCGGTGACGCCGAAGCTGAACGTGCCGGTGCCCGCCGCAACCCAGCAAGAACAACTGACCATGAGTACCCGGGTGCTGATCCGCAAGGTGCGCATCGAGGGCGGCAGCGTCTATCCGTTGAGCGAGCTGCGGGAAAACTACCAGGGCGTGATCGATCGGGAAGTGACCCTCGGTGACCTGATCGAAGCGACCCGACGGGTCACCCAGCGTTACCAGCAGGATGGCTACCTGTTGTCCTACGCGTTCATGCCCGTGCAGGATTTCGCCAACGGCTTGCTGCGGGTGGTACTGGTCGAGGGCTATATCCGCGACTACGAACTGCAGGGCGATGTCGGTCGCGTTTCCGGCTACCTGGACGAGCTGGCGGCCAAGCTCAAGGCCGAGCGTCCGTTGACCCGCAAGACGTTCGAGCGCTACACCTCGCTGATGAGCCGGATCCCGGGCATCACTCTGCAGGCGCAGGTACCGCCGCCAGGCACCACCGACGGTGCGAGCAAGATGCTGGTGCAGGCATCACGCAAGCCGTTCACCACCACCATGAACCTCACCGACGGCAGCCGCGACCAGACCCAGGCGCTGTTCGGCGCCAACAGCAACGCACACACTGCGTGGGCCGAGCAGCTCAGCGTCAGCGCGCTGTTTCCGCCCGGCGATGACAAGGAACATTACTTCCGCGTCGACTATTCGCAGAACCTCGACACGGAGGGCACCCAACTGTTGCTGTCGGCCTCGCGCTATCGCAGCGACCCGAGCGCCGTGGTGCGCCTGGAGAACGACGTCAACCTCAAGCAGCACCGCGAGAACGATCGCTACTCCATTGGCCTGAGCCATCCCCTGATCGCCTCGCCCAACGAATGGCTGAGCCTTGCCGCGCGCTTCTATGCGGTCAACGACACCACGGACTACCGGGTGATCGGTTTCCCGTTGAAGGTCAGCACCCACACCGACGTGCGTGCCATGGCCTTCGAAGGTGACTGGCGCAAGGCCACCGACACCCGCTTGCGCATCGTCAGCGCCGGCGTGTACCAGGGCCTGGACCATTTCGGCGCCGATACCAACGCAGGCTACGACCTCGACTTCTTCCGCCTGCGCCTGTCCGGCGTGCAGAGCGACCGCTTCTTCGAAAAATGGCAGGGCGTGGCGTCCGCCGCGTTGTACTGGACCGACGACAGCCTGCCCGACAGCGAGCGCGCGGTGTTCGGCGGGCAGAACTTCGGGCGTGGCTATCCGGTGGACCAGGCCTCGGGCGACAAAGGCTGGGGCGCGGCCTACGAGGTCAACTACAGCTTCCAGCGCGACGGCGACTGGGTGAAGCTGCTGCAACCCTACGTGGTGCTGGATGCGGCGCGGACCTGGTTCAACGAGCTGGCCATCCAGGACTCGAAGATGTCCTCGGCGGCACTGGGCCTGCGCTTTGGTGACGCGCGCTACTACAACATCTCCCTGGAAGTGGCCAAGCCGATGTCGGACATCGCCCTGGACAGCTTCAACCGGCGGCCGCGGTTCACGGTGAGTTTCAGCTACCAGCTGTGATTGCAGATGCGCGACAGCGGCGCTTTAGCGCGCCGCTTGCCGGCTTGGCGGAGCCTGCAGCGGAAACAGGTTGCCCAGGGTTTCCAGCAGGCGGTTGTGGTAGATGGGCTTGCGGAACAGGTCCACTATTTCCAGGCGCTGCAACTGACTGACCGCTTCGAGGTCGGCATGCCCGGTGGTGACGATCACTGGCAGATGCTGGCGTGCCGTGTGTTCGCGCAGTCGTTTGATCAGGGAGATACCGGACTCTTCCGGCATGTTCAGGTCGGTAATGACCAGGGCGATATCCGGATGCCGGGTCAACTGCTGGAGGGCGAACTTCACCGACGTTGCCGTGTGGCAGCGGAAGCCTTCGTTCTCCAGCAGTTCAGCCAGCTCCAGCAATGCGTCCTCTTCATCATCCACCAGCAACAACTGTTGACGCGGGTGGGAAGGTGGCATGGCGTAGTCCTGCTGACAGGGATGCAGTGGTAGGTGTTAGCCCGGATCGATCAGCTGTCGATCACGGAGTGCCGCTACCACCACTACTACCGCTTTGCGCAGCGGGTATTGCGGTCGTGATATCAGTGAAGACCTTGTCCAGGCCGTCTTTCATATCGCCCATGAACGCGGCGATGACGACGGCCACCATGGCCGCGACGATCGCGTACTCGATACCGGAAGCGCCGTCCGTGCGCTTGGCGAATCTACGAATGGATTGCATGATCTTCGACATTTGCATGATGGAGCTCCTTGCACAGACGCGGGTGTTACGGGGACAGCTAATCTCCCTTTGCCATCATGAGCATCGCCAAGAGATAACACCTCGGCAAATGTAAGAAAGCATTAATCCAAAAGTGATAACCCCCTCCCTTCGCTGAGTAAGCCGTTGTTTTCAGAACGTGACGCAGATCACAGCGAATTTTTTCCCCCTCCGTAATGGCGTTTTGTCCTAGCTGCGCTACCGTCAAATAGCGAAATAGTTACTTCCAAGTGTGTATTGGTAGGCCTGTTTACAAGAAGTCACGGGCTGCGGCAGACGGGCAGGGAGGGGCCACACATGAGCAGTCGCATCACGTTGATACTGGCGGGACTGTTCCTCATCGGCGCCATCATCGCCGGCTACTGGGGCCTGATGCTCAGCAAGCAACCGGTGAATCCCGTGGTCGCGACGCCACCGGTGACCGCGCCGGTGGCCCAGGTGGTCAACGACGCCCAGGATGAGTTGCGCAAGCCGGTGGTGGTCCTGCGCCGCGACGCCGCCGCCAACCTTCCCCTGAACAACGAAGACCTCGCCGTGGAGCGCTTGCTGGTGGCGCCGGCCGGCAGTTTCCAGCGTATCGAACAGGTCGCCGGACGCACCCCGTGGCGTGACCTGCCGGCCGGCACCTGGCTGGAAGAAAGCAGCTTCGATGCCGGTGGCCCGCTGGCGCGGATGATCCAGCCCGACGAACTGGCCCTGACTCTGCCGGTGGACGAGGTGAGCGGTGCCGGCGGGCATATCCGCCCGGGTGACTACGTCGATGTCCTGTTGTACCTGCGCGAAGAGCAGAACAATCCCCAGGCCAGTGCCCAGGTCGTGGTGCCGGCCTTGCGCCTGCTCAGCGTCGGCCAGCAGATGGGGCTGGCCAACGACGGGCACCCTGCCGAAGCGGTGGACCCCGATCCCAAGGCCCGCGAGGAAAAACGCCGCAACCTGCCACGCACCGTGGTGCTGGCGGTACCCAAGGCACTGGCCAGCCGCCTGACCCTCGCCGCCCAGGCCGGCAACCTGCGCCTGGCGGTGCGTAGCGCCGAAGAGAAACTGCTGGCCCGCTACTGGGCCGACCCGGGCTCGGCTCCGCGGGCGATCGACGACGCCAATCGCCAGCTCTACCGCTTCAACCAGCTGGCCATGGCCGCCCCCGCGCCGAGCCGCAGCGCCACGCCGGCGCCGCCCCGCGGGATCGAGATCATCCGCGGCGCCCAGTCTGCCGAGTCCTCTCACTGAATCAGCAAGGATGCCTCGCCGATGAACAGCCGTTCCTCGTGGATTTGCTCCTCCAGCCTGCTGGCCTCGCTCCTGGCCCTGCTGCCTTTGTCCCAGGCGCAGGCCGCCGCCAGTGGCTGCACGGCGTTGCCGCGGGTGCCGGCGACCCTGGAAATCGACCAGGGCTTGCAACAGGAACTGCGCTTGCCGGTGAGCATCAGCCGTGCCGCAGTCGGTGACCCGAGGGTCGCCGACGTGCATCCGGTCGGCAACGACGCCCTGCTGCTCACCGCCCTCGGCCCTGGCGCCACCAGCCTGAGCCTGTGGACCGCCTGTTCGAGCACGCCGCGCCAGACCATGGTGTTCGTGCGTGGGCGTGCTGCCGCAGACATGGCCTCGACCTACGTGCCTCCGTCGATGGACGGCGAATTGCCCAGCCAGATCCAGGCCGACATCCGCTTCGTCGAGGTCAGCCGGACCAAACTCAAGGAGGCGGGTGCCAGGCTGTTCTACAACGGCTCCAACAACTCGCTGATCGGCTCGCCCGGGACGGTGCCGAATACATCGGTAACGCCAGGACAGGTGCCGGTAGTCCGCCAGCTTCCCAACGACCAACCACTGACCACGCCACAGATTCCGCTGGTGAACGAGGCGTTCAACATTGTCTGGGGCGGTGGAAGCAGTCGCGCCCTTGTCGCGATCAACGCTCTGGAAAACAGCGGCTTTGCCTACACCCTGGCACGTCCGAGCCTGGTGGTGTTGAGCGGCATGACCGCGAGTTTCCTGGCGGGCGGCGAAATCCCCATCCCGGTGCCCAGCAGTGGCAGCGATAGTCTGTCGATCGAATACAAGGAGTTCGGCGTCCGCCTGGCTTTGACACCAACCATCGTCAGTCGTGACCGGATCAACCTGAAGGTCGCCCCGGAAGTCAGCGAGCTGGACTACACCAACGGCGTACAAATCTCCGGCGTTACGGTACCCGCGCTGAAGGTCCGTCGCACCGATACCAGCATCTCCCTTGGCGATGGCGAAAGCTTCGTCATCAGCGGCCTGATCAACAGCAGCAATCGCTCCGCCGTGGACAAGTTCCCCGGCCTTGGCGATATCCCCATTCTCGGCGCGTTCTTCCGCCAGTCCTCGGTACAACGCGACGAAACCGAGCTGCTGATGATCGTTACTCCGCACCTGGTCCGGCCACTGGCCGCCAACGCTAAATTGCCCGAGCTGCCGGGCGAGCGACTGCGCACCTACGACCCCAGTTGGGGCCGCCTGTTCTTCATGGAAAACGGCGACTTCGATGGTCGCAGTGGGTTATCCCGATGAGTGAAAGCCTGAGCCAGACCTTCCTCGCCATCACCCGCAACGAGGGCGACCTGCAGTGGCTGCAAACTGCGCTCACGCCGCTGGGCCAGGTGGTCGGCGCCGGCAGCGGCAGCCTCGACGAGTTGCTGGCGCTGGTGGACGTGACCTTCGCCAACCTGGTGTTCATCGGTCTCGACCGCGACCACCTGGTCAACCAGTGTGCGTTGATCGAAGGGGTGCTGGAGGCCAAGCCGATGCTGGCGATCGTCGCGCTCGGCGACGGCATGGACAACCAGTTGGTGCTCAACGCCATGCGAGCCGGCGCGCGGGATTTCGTGGCCTACGGCTCCCGCGCCAGCGAGGTGGCCGGGCTGGTGCGGCGCCTGAGCAAACGCCTGCCGCCGGTGACCAGCAACCCGCACCTGGGCGGCCTCACCGTACTCTATGGCACCCAGTGCGGCTCCGATGGCGCGTTGCTCAGCGTGCACCTCGGCCAGGTGGTGCAGAAGAGCGGCCAGCAGACACTGCTGCTGGACCTTGGCCTGCCACGGGGCGACAGCCTGGCCCTGCTCGGGCTGGAAGCCTCGTTTCATTTCGGTGACGCCCTGCGCCACCTGCGCCGTCTCGACAGCACCCTGATCGACAGCGCCTTCGCCCGCGAGGCCAGCGGCCTGCGCCTGTTGGTCTACGCGCCCGGCGACGAACCGCTGGAACGCACCAGCGCCGCCGAGCTGTACATGCTGCTCAGTGCCCTGCGCCAACATTTCCAGCACATCATCGTCAACCTCACCGGACAGGTCGACTGCGAGGCCCTGCGCACCTTCGTCAGCCATTGCGACAAGTTGATCTGGTACACCGACCAGAATGTCATCGAGTGCCGGCGCAACCTGGAGGTGCTCAACACCTGGCGCGAAAAGGGCATGAACCTGGAGCACGCCAAGCTCCTGGTGGACCGCTACCTGCGCAGCGTGATTCCCGATGCCGAAGCCCTCGGCAAGCGTTTCGCCCTGCCAGTGCTGACCGAACTGCCGTCCAGCCCCGAGGTGCGCCTGAATTCGCGCAACCAGGGCCTGAGCCTGTTCGAGCTGGCGCCGCGGGACAACCTGACCCAGGCCCTCAAGACCCTCGGCGAGCGCCTGGCGCGGCGTTCGGAAAACCTCAAGCCGAAGGCCGACAACTGGCTCAGTCGGCTGTGGGGCGGCAAGCATGAGCAGTGACGAACTGTTCGGTGGCCCCCGGCACAACCTCGGTTCCGATCCGCAGGCGCTCAAGCGTGCGCTGCACCGCTACATCATCGACGCCATCGAAGACTCCGGACGCAACCTGCTGGAAGGCGCGCGTCCGGCCCTGGCGCAATTCGTCGTCGAGCAGGTCGGTGAATACATCGCCCGCCTGCACCTGGCCCTGTCGCGTTATGAAATGGAGCGCATGGCCGAGGAGCTGGTGGACGAACTCACCGGCTTCGGCCCGCTGGAAGTGCTGCTGCGCGATACCAGCGTCACCGAGATCCTGGTCAACGGACCGTTCCGGGTCTTCGTCGAGCGCGCCGGCGTGCTGCACCAGACCGACCTGCGCTTCATCGATGCGCACCATGTCGAGCGCGTCATGCAGCGCATCCTTGCGCCGCTGGGGCGGCGCCTGGACGAGTCGTCGCCGATGGTCGACGCGCGCATGCCCGACGGCAGCCGGGTCAACGCGATCATCCCGCCGGTGGCGCTGGACGGGCCCTGCCTGTCGATCCGCAAGTTTCGCAAGGACATGCTCAAGAGTGCCGACCTGCTGGCGACCCGGGCCATCGATCCGGGGATCCTGGAGTTCTTCGAGAATGCCGTGGGCAAGCGCTGCAACATCCTGGTCAGCGGCGGCACCGGCACGGGCAAGACCACCTTGCTGAACATCCTCAGCCAGCTCATCAGTCCGCACGAGCGCCTGGTGACCATCGAGGACGTGGCCGAGCTGCAACTTGACCACCCCCATGTGGTGCGCCTGGAAACCCGCCCGCCCAATGCCGAGGGCCATGGCGAAATCAAGGCCAGCGAACTGATCCGCAACGCCTTGCGCATGCGCCCGGACCGCATCCTGCTCGGCGAGATCCGCGGCGTCGAGGTGATCGACGTGCTCACCGCGATGAATACCGGGCATGACGGCTCCATGAGTACCGTGCACGCCAACACCGCCCAGGACGCCCTGCTGCGCCTGGAAACTCTGGTCGGCCTGACCGGGCGCCAGGTGGCGGAGAAAACCTTGCGGCAGATGATCTGCGCCGCCCTCGACGTGGTCATCCAGCTGGCCCGCCTGCCCGATGGCCGGCGCTGTATCAGCGAGGTGCTGGAAGTGGTCGGCATCCGCGACGATGTCTATGTCACCAACACCCTGTTCCGCTTCGACCGGCGGGGTAGCGGCGGTTTCGTCCGCGAGGCGGTCAATCCGGCCGGCGACAAGCTGCGCCGCGAGCCGCAGGAGTCGGCGCCTTGATCGCCGTGCTGCTGGGCCTGTGCGGGCTGGTCTTGCTGGCCGCCTCGGTGGGGCTGTTCTACAACGGCGTGCGCAAGTCCGCCGAGGAGCGCACCCTGCAGCGCCTCGGCCAGTTGCCCGAAGCGGTTGTCGTGGAAAAGCCGGTCCGTGGCGGGCTGGAACTGCTCCTGCTGCGAGCCGGCTTCGACCTGAACGCCGATCGCCTGATGCTCTGGGTCGCGGCCTGGCTCTTGCTGATCGCCTTGGGCCGCCTGTTCTTCGGCTGGCCAGGGGCGCTGCTGATGCTGGTGCTCGGTCCGCTGCTATGGCGCCTTTACATGGGCTGGCGCTACCGGCGGCGCCTGCAGCGCATGATCGAACAACTGCCGACCCTGCTCGACCATGCCGTGCGTAGCCTCAAGGCCGGGCGCACTCTCAGCGATGCGGTGCTGGGGGCCGTCGATGTCTGCGCCGACCCGCTCAAGAGCGCCATGCAGCGGGTCCAGCGCAACGTGCAGATGGGGGTCAGCCTCGATGAGGCGTTGCAGGACCTCGCCGAACTCTACGACCAGGATGAATTCCGCGTCTTCGCCCTCGGTCTGCGCATCAACCACCGCTATGGCGGCAGTTCCAGCGAACTGCTGGAAAACCTGGTCAAGCTGATCCGCGAGCGCGAGCAGGCTGCCCGCCAGTTGCGCGCGATGACCGGGGAAACGCGCATGACCGCCCTGGTCCTGGCGATGCTGCCGATCGGTATTGCCGGCTATTTCCTCCTGGTCAATCCGGCTTACCTGCTGTCGATGTGGAACAACCATGACGGCCAGTTGATGCTGCTGGCGGCATTCACCCTGCAGGTGCTGGGTTGCCTGGCGCTGTGGCGCATGTTGCGGAGTATCTGAGATGGCCTTGCTGATCAGTGCCGGGCTGTTCCTCCTGACCTTCCTCTTGCTGGTCAGCGTGCTGGCGCGCCAGCACCGCCGCGAGCGACTGGTGAGCTTGCGCCTGCAGGGCGAGCAGACTCATGCAGCGCAAGAAGAGGGATGGCTGGAACGCCTGGGCACCAGCGCCCTGGCCCAGCGCTCCCTGAGCCTGGACAGCGAGACCCGTGTGCTGCTGGACCGGATCGGCTGGCGGCGAACGCGCCAGCGGTCATTGTTCGCTGCCTTGCAGATCGGCGTGCCTTTGCTGGCGCTGGGGCTTGCGCTACTGCTGCAGGAACTGTTCCGTGGCGGCGACTCGGCGCGCTGGCTGTGGCCAACCATGGCCCTGGGCCTGGGCTACCTGTTGCCCAAGCGCACCCTGGCCTGGGCTGCAGCGCGGCGTCAGCGGCAGGTCGCCGACGAGGTGTCGAGCTTCATTCCGTTGCTGCGCATCCTCTTCGACGCAGGGCTCGCGGTGGAGCAGAGCCTGCGCATTCTCAGCATCGAGGGGCGGCAACTGCTGCCGGTGCTGAGCGAGGAACTGCGTCTGATCCTGGTGCGGGTCGACTCCGGCCTGGCCCTGTCGCCGGAGCTGGAGCAGACGGCGCGGCTGCTCTCGGTGGATGAATTCAACGACACCTGCGTGATTCTCCAGCAACTGCTGACCCAGGGCGGCGGGGCGATGAAGTCGCTGCTGGCGCTCAAGCAACTGCTCGACGACCGGCGCCTGACCCGGCTGCAGGAACGGGTTTCAAAGATGTCCGGAAAGATGTCCGTGGTGATGATGGTGTTTCTGTTTCCCGCCTTGCTCATCGTCCTGGCGGGACCGGGGCTCAGTGCGCTGGCCCGGGTGTTCGGTTCCTGAAAAAGGGGAGAGTGTCATGCGAATCGCTGGATTGATGCTGGGCGCGCTGCTGCTCAGTGGCTGCGCCGGCCAGAACGGTGCGCCGTGGCTGGCCTTGCAGGCGGGCGGGACGAGCTGTGCCAAGGTGGATTCATCGCAGCAACTGGCACTCAACCTGGCTGACGAGATGCTGGCCGATGGTCGTCCGCACGCGAGCCTGGCGCACCTCGAAGAGATGCCGGACAGCCTGGCCGAGGTGCGCATCCGCAAGGCCAAGGTGCTGCGCCTGCTGGGCAGCAGCGAGGCTGAACCGCTGTACCGCAGCCTGCTCGGCGGCTGCATGGGCGCCGAGGCAGAGCATGGCCTGGGCCAGTTGGCGGCTTCCCGCGGCGACAATGTCCAGGCCCGCCAGCACCTGATGCGGGCCGTCCGCCTGGCGCCCACCGACGAGAAGGTGCGCAACGACCTGGGGGTGGTCTATCTCAACCTGGGTGAACTGGAAAAGGCCCGTTTCGAATTCCTTACCGCCATCGAACTGAAGGATGGCGACCGCCTGGCAGCGGTCAACCTGGTGACCCTGCTGCTGTACCAGGACAAATGGCAGCAGGCGGCCGATCTGGTCAGTCGCCTGGGCCTGAGCGCGGCGCAATTCAGCGAAGCCCAGGCGCGTGCCGAGCAACTCAAACCCGGCGGTGAGCAAACGCCACGGAGGTCTTCATGAAGATTCGATTCCTGACATCGATGCTGCTCGCCGGCTTGCCGCTGGCCGCCTCGGCCATGCCGCCGGGGCCGTCTTCACCGCAGCAGGCCGTCACCGAGGCCTGGGTGCAGCTCCAGCCCAGCGGCGAGAAGGCTTCCGCCAAGGCGCAGAGCAGCACGGCGCGGGAGCATGACAAGAGCATGGAGCGGTGGTTGAAGGTGTACGACTACAAGATCCCCGAGGTTTTCAAGTGGGAGAAGATGAGCTCGGGGAGTTCGGGGGGATCAGGAGGCAATTGAGCTGCCTCCTGTAGTCTCGGCTCAAACCGGGCTAACGGGATCTACTCGGGTCTGTGGGCTCAGGAAATCGATATGAAAACCGCTTGAGCCGTCGCCGAGCGCGACATGCAAACCCTCGATGCCTTCGTTGATCTGAGAGTTGATCGTGTAGTCGATAATGCCGTTTAACGCGGTATTGACACCGATGGCGAACTCGGTGAGTGCCAGGCCGCGTGGGCCTGCAACTTTTTGGAGAAGGGCAGCGTAGTCAACTTCACTACACATGAAGGAAGTGACAATGTTTTCGGTGACATGAAGAACTCCTCCATGTTTGGCCAGCAGGCTGGCAAGGTTCTCCAAGTCATCATTCAGTGCAGCCGCTTGAGGGAGAGTGTTATTCCTCAGGACGATCAGAATGCCTGATATGTGAAGACTCCCTGTAAAGTTGAAAGGACAAGGGTGTTTCGGGTTCATATGTGCGTAGTGCACCTCGAAGAACTCTGCCAGCGAGTGGATATAGCCGTTACCTAGGTCTTCCGCGATCAGAGCGTAGGGTGTGGCCTTTTCGAGTACCCTGACCGCTCCTCGCGAGTTATTTCCGCTCACCCTCAGGTTGCGAAAGTTATTAAGTGTTTTAAGGACTTTTCTCTGCGTGCGCAGCGCCATGTCAAAGTCGCTTTTCATGATCAGGTCCAGCGTGTACTCGGCATGCATTACCGTTGCTTTGAATACATGCAGAGCACAAAAAACAGATTGCTTGTTGCTTGCTCTCTCTGCAGCTTCAAAGGTATGTCTTGCAGCGTCGTGGCTGAAAGAAAAAACCAGGCTGCAAGGCGGTAGGGCGTGATTCTGCATCAGCGGCTGAGTGCGGAATCCTTTTTGGGCGGAGGCGGCGAGAAAAGCTTCGCTGTCGGAAAGGATCAAAGCGTGCTCTGCGTTTATCCAGCCTACTGAGTGGTTTTTATTAGGCATGAAGTTCTCCTTGCAAGGTGTAGAGAGAGCCTCTACACCTTGGGTTTACCGACAGTTATTCGTCAGAGTGGGCCCAGACCAGTGGAGACCAACCAAAGTTTCCTGGCCCAGAGGCAGTGCGTGCAAGATCTTTGAAGTCCATAGGGTCATTCATGAGTTTGTCATTGTTATATGCCCTCGAAATTGAGGGTCGTCGGATTTTTTTGCTGTGAGCTACCGGATGGCAAGAATTTTTTTGTTAAATCCTTGAAATATTTATATGGCCTGCTGAGTAAGGATGTTTAAGTTTTTGAAGATTTTTCTGAGAGGGTTTTCTGGTTTTTATAAAGCGTCTTGCACTTCCAAATACTGAGGAATTAGCTTTTGTCGTGGTCTTTTGGTCATGTGGTTATGTGTATTGCATATATGGGGATTACAAGAGATGGCTACAAAAACCTGTATTACGCCGACTCAACTGGAACATGCTCTAGCACTGAAAGACCTGACGCTCTGGTCGTCCAATTCACACGCGGTGCACTTGATGGCAAGCGAAGTACTGGAGGGGCTGCGTGAGCGAGGCTGGCCAACAGCCGAAGTCGTTACTGGCCCAAGGGTAGTGCACGCCAGGGAAAACTATGCACTCTTGGGGTACTCCCCCGACGAAGTAACCCTGGGTAGCGAACACACTCGCTGGGTGGATCAAGAACGGCTGCTGCGTACGCAGACGACCAGTCAGATTCCGGCAGCATTGCAGGCTGCCGCCACGGCGAGAAAGCCTGGTGAGATGAGGTTGATCGCTGCTCCCGGGATTACATTTCGCCGGGACACTCGTGACCGCTGGCACTGCGCCGAACCACATCAGATGGATGTCTGGGTCCTGGGGGAGCCAGCGCTTTCCAATCGAAAAGATCTTCTGAGACTTGTACGGGACATACTGGAAGCAGCAACCCCCAGCCTGGGCTGGGTGTTCAGCGACAGCCCGCATCATTACACCGATGAGGGCATCGAGGTAAATCTGTTGGCTGACGAGAAAGCCATCGAGGTGCTGGAGTGTGGTTGCATCGCTCGCAGCCTCCTCGAACGCCTTGGCATCGATCCAGAGCAACACGGTGGCCTCGCACTGGGCATGGGCTTGGACCGCCTGACCATGTTACGCAAGGGACTACCTGACATTCGCTTGCTGCGGGATGAACATCCTCGGGTGCAAGCGCAGATGCACGACTTGTCGCAATGGCGACCTGTTTCGCGCCTGCCGTCGACGAGCAGGGACATTTCGCTTGCTGTTTCGCCAGGCCTAAGTGAGGAAGCGCTGACGGAGAAAATGCTGAATGCAGCTGGAGAGCATGCCTGCTGGATTGAGGAAATGCAGATCGAGGGACGCTGGGCCTATGGTGATCTTCCTGAGCAGGCTATTCAGCGTCTGGGTTTGATCCCAGGCCAGGAAAACGTGCTCCTGCACATCGTGTTGCGTGATGCTTCGCGGTCCATCACCACCGAGGAGGCGAATCAGTTGTACGGAGTCATCCAAAGCGCAATGCATGAAGGTGAGCCAGGAGGAGGGTACCGTCTATAGCGATTCTCCTGACGCCTCTTTCTCAATGCTCCGTCGCTCGCTGCCGCAGCGCCGGGTTGTTGGGCGACAAGGCCAGCGCCAGCTGGGTGCGGTTGTGCATGTGGGTGAGGCGCAGCACCTGCGATACATAGAGCTTCACCGTGTTCTCGGTTATGCCCAGCTCGCAGGCGATCTGATAGTTGGTCTTGCCCTGGCCCACCAGTCGCGCCACGTCCAGCTGGCGGGGTGACAGCGGGGCGAAGATGGTCGGTACGGCGTCGCTGTCCGCCTCGGCGTCCTCGGGCGCATCCTGCCGGGCCGGTGCCTGGGTGCGGGCCTTGTCGAGGTCGTGGTAGAGGTCGTCGATGGACTCCGCCAGGTACTTCAGCTTCTGGTTCAGGTGACCCAGTTGCTGGAAATCCTTGTGCCGCGCCAGCAACACGTTTTCCTGGCGCTGCAGGCCTTCGAGCAGTTCCTCCAGGTCCACCGGCTTCTGGTAGTAATCGGCGAAGCCTTCGCGCAGGGCCTTGATCACGTCCTGCTTGTCGGCGCGGCCGGTGAGCATGATGGCTTCGAAGATGCGCTCCGGCCCGGCCCTGCTCTTGAGCGCCTTGACCAGCTCGATGCCATCGTACTCGGGCATGTTCAGGTCGCAGACCACCAGGCCGATCGTCGGGTCGGCGATGAAGCGATCGATGGCGTTGACGCTGGAGTGGCAGGGAACGCAGCGATAACCACTGCTTTCAAGAAACTCGCAAAGCTCTTCGACGATCAATGGCTGGTCATCGACGACCAGGACTTTCACTTGGCTGGCTGGCATTTTGAATGGCGACTCCATGCTGTCGTGCCCTCCCTGAATGCTGCCAAGGAGCGGTCCCGGGTCACGGTGGGGCACTAACTAAAAAGTAGTCGCTCCTTTCAACTATTTACAAGGAGTGACACTGGAGTTAGACGGCCCAGGCGACTAATGGATCCATATGATTGCGAGCAAGAAGCCGCTGAGCAGGAAGGGGGCGAAGGGTTGTTTGTCTGACATCCGCTCCTGCCAGTCGCGGACGCGCTTCTTAAGCTTTTGATTCAACAGGGACCATAACCAGCGGCGGCCCGCCAGCCAGGCGATCAGGGTGATGCCGGCGCCGATGAAGGTGCCGAGCAGATACCACTGGTCGGTTGCCAGGGCCAGGGCACCAAGCAATTTCACGTCGCCGGCCCCCAGGCGACCAAGGATATAACCGGGAAGGGTTAGCACCATCACCAGGGCGAGGGCCAGGGCGGCGTCGGCGGGCTCGGCGCCGATCCAGGTGTGGCCGGTGAGGAACAGGTAGGCAAGGGCGAAGAGGGCGGCACCGAATGTCAGGGTGTTGGCGATCTGCCGTTCACGGACATCCTGTTCGGCGCAGAGGGCAAGCCACAACAGCAGGACGAGACTTTGCATTGGCGAAACGCCATCCCTTGTCTGAATGATTCTATGCTTGTCTGAGCGGTGTCATTGTCAGGGTAGACGCGATCATGAAAGCAAGCCTTGCTGGACGGCAAAAAGGTGCGGTGGCCATCGAGTTCGCCGTGGTGTTCGTGTTGTTCTTCGCAGTGTTCTACGGACTGCTCAGCTACAGCCTGCCGATGCTGATGATGCAGTCGTTCAACCAGGCCAGCAGCGAAGCGGTGCGCCGCTGCGTGGCACTGGACCCGGACAGTACGACCTTCTCCACCGACGTCAACAACCTGGCCCGGCAGACCCTGGAACAGCAACTGTCGTGGTTGCCGGGTTCGCTGGGCTTCCAGTTCGCCACCGATGCCACGGTGACCCTGACCCCGGGTCACCTGCTCACGGTGCGCATCCACTACAGCAAGAGCAAGCTGACCTCGACCCTGCCGGTGATGGTGTTGCCGGGCATCGGTGAAGTGCCCAGGTTGCCGGCGACCCTGGGTACGCAGACGAGCCTGCAACTTTGAACGGCGGTTCGGGGTTGTTCGATCGCTGGCGGACCCGCGCCGGCGAGACCCGGGACTGGCCCGAGGCTTCGGCACCGCCAGCGGTCGGCTTGCAGGTCTGGCTGGACGACCAGGGCCGCGTGTTGCGCCTGAGCGGCCCGCTGCGCACCGCGCTGGCGCTGCCGGCGCAGGTGCCGGCGCACCTGCATGACTACGTGCAGCCACAAAGCCTGCTGGCCCTGGAAGGCGAGCCGGCGGACTGGCAGGCACATCCGCTGGACCTGGATCTGCGCGCCGCCTCCGGCACCACGCTGCATACCCGCGGCTGGCTGCTGGCCCAGCCCGAGGGCTGGATGTTGCAGGTGTTCGATATCGGCGACCTGGTCCGCGAGCAGCGCCAGGGTGTCGCCGCGCGCCAGGGCCAGAAGCTGGCCGGCGAGATCGCCGCGGCGCTGCGCGATTGCAGCCTGCAACGCTTGGCCGATGAAGCTGGCGAGCAATTGCGCCGCCTGGCCGCGTACTGGCGGGCGAGCTGGGCGGTCCTGCTGCTGCCGGCTGCGGGCGGCTGGAAAGTCTTCATCCACAGCGGCGACAGCCTGCCGCTGAACGAGGCGCGCCTGGGCCTGCTGCTCGATGGCGTAGCGCCGGGGCACCTGTTGCACAGCTCCAGCCAGCCGCTGCTGCGGATCATGGAGGTGCCGTTCTACCTGATGCCGCACAGCCAGGAGCACGAAGTGCGGGCCTGGCTGCTCTGCGAAGACAGCGGCGAGCAGCGCCTGGGCGACGAGGCCTTGCTGCTTGCCGATGCCCTGGTCGAGCCGCTGCTGGCGCGCCTGGCCGGGGATCGCCTGCAGGCCAGCCAGCAGCGTCTTGAGCATGTCCAGGGCCTGCTCGGTGCCGGCTGGTGGGAATGGCGGCCGCATGATTCCTCGCTGCACCTGTCACCCGGCCTGGCCAACAGTTTCGATGTCCCGCCATGGGTCAGCCTCGCGGACTGGCTGACCCGGGTGCATCCGGCCGACCGCGAGGCGGCGCTGCTGGCCTTCACCGCCTTGCAGCGCGAGGGCGACAGCCTGCAGCTGTGTCTGCGCCTGCTCGGTGAGTCACCGCGCTGGTACCGCCTCTGCGGCGAGATCGAAGGGCAGGGCGAGGCCCGCCGGCTGCACGGTTTCATGCTCGACATCAGCGATATCAAGCAGCAGGAGCAGCAGGCCAGCGCCGCCCATGCGCGGCTGGACAACCTGATCGCCAGTTCGCCGGCGGTGATCTACATCCAGCGCTACGAAGCCGGCGCGCTGCACGCCGAATTCTTCAGTGCCAGCCTGCAACCGCTGCTGGGCTGGCAGGTCGAGCCTGGCGAGCGCCTGCAACCGGCGCGCTGGGTGCATCCCGAAGACCAGCCGTTGTGGCTGGAGCGCACCCGTACCTTGCTCCGCGAAGGCCAGGTGCGCAGCCGCTATCGCCTGCGCGATCGCGAGGGCGGCTGGCACTGGGTGCTCGACGAGGCGCGCCTGCTGCGCAACGACCTGGGTATCCCCGTGGAGGCGGTGGGGTTGTGGCTCGATGTCACCGAGGCCACCCTGGCCGCCGACCGCGTGCGCCAGAGCGAGGAACGCTACCGGGTGCTGGTGGAGGACTCACCGGCGATGATCTGTCGCTACCGCGCCGATCTGGAGCTTCTGTACGGCAACCGCCCCCTGGCCGACTACCTGGAATGCACGCCGGCGCAACTGCCGGGGATGAACCTCGGCGAGTGGATGTCGGCGGCGCAGCTCGACCTGTTCCGCCAGCGCATCGCCCGGCTCAGCCCGGAGGCGCCGGTCAGCAGCGACGAAGTGTGCCTGCAGTTGCCTGGGCGCGAGCATGCCTGGTGGATCTGGTCCGACCGCGGGTTGTTCGACGACCAGGGCCGGCTGTTGGAAATCCAGGCGGTGGGCCGCGACAACACCGAGGTGCGCCGTAGCCAGCAACTGCTGCTGCAGAGCGCCAAGATGGCGACGCTCGGCGAGATGTCCACTGGCCTGGCCCATGAGATCAACCAGCCGCTCAACGTCATGCGCATGGCGGTGGTCAATGTGCTCAAGCGCCTGGAAAACGGCGGGCTGGACACGGACTACCTGCAGGAGAAACTGAAACGCATCGACGCCCAGGTGGTACGGGCGTCGAAGGTAGTGGATCACATGCGCGTGTTCGGCCGTCGCTCCGAGGTCGAGCGGGCGCTGTTCGAGCCCTGGCTGGCGGTGGAGGGTGCATTGTCGCTGCTGGCCGACGGCCTGGCCGGCAAAGGCATCGAGGTGCGCCTCGGTGAACCCGTGGCAGGCGCGGTGTACGGCCATCAGGACCAGTTGGAACAGGTGCTGATCAACCTAATGGTCAACGCTCGCGACGTGCTGCTGGAGAAGAAACCGGCGCAGACCTGGATCGCCCTGCGCGGCGAAAGTGACCGGCAGCGCCTGCGCCTGTGGGTGGAAGACAGCGGCGGGGGGATCGAGCCACGCTTGCTGGAGCGGATCTTCGAGCCGTTCTTCACCACCAAGCCGGCGGGTGTCGGCACGGGGCTGGGGTTGTCGGTGAGCTATCGGATCGTCGAGAGCATGGGCGGCGTGCTCAGCGTCGGCAACGGTGACGAAGGGGCGCGGTTCCTGATCGAGTTGCCCCTTCAGAGCACCAGCTGAGCGCGGTTGTTGCTGCAGTCGAGGTTGGCGCCGACGTCCACCACCATCAGGTCGATGCCCAGGATCTTCAGCAGCGAATTGATCAACGGATCGGTGATGCGGCCGAGCAGGGTGACGATGGGCGGCAGCAGCAGGGTCTTCACGCTGTTCAGCAAACTGGCGGCGGTGGTGACGAGTTGCCCCAGGGGATTGCTGCCCACGGGCTGGTAGACCTGTAGCTGGATGCCGTTGACGGTGGTGTTGAGACTGCTGACCACATCGCTGGAGCTACCCGTCGTCTGCATGTACACCGGTGGCTGGTTCAGGTTGGGGGGAGCGCTGGCGCCACTGAATAGCAGCGGAGTGGGGGTTGCCGCTGGCGTGCCGAGGACCGTGGTGTCGACCTTGATACCGACGCCGCCGCCGACAAGGGGTACCCGTGTTCCGCAACCGAGGGTGATGAGGGTCAATTTGGTACAGACGTTGGTACCGAAGTCGATCAGCGGGATGGCTTGCACTGCGGCGGTGCCCGAGGTGAAGAAATCATTCGGCGTCTTGAACTTGCCGAGCGCGACTTTCGCCACCGCCGATTGGTTGCTGGTATTCAATTGCTTGCCGGGGCGGCAGCTGTATCCGGTGACCTCACTGGTCGCTGAGGCTACCTCCACACCGATATTGAGCTGCTGTACCCCGGGCAGCAGCTCGATGTCGCTGACCTTGCACGGCACCAGGATCAGGCAGCCGACGGACTGCAAGGTGCCTTGCAGGTTCAGGCTGAGCAAGGGGTTGATGATGTTGGTCAGTGGCGTGGCGAGGTTGAGCACGGCGTTGACCAGGCCGGTAATGGTGCTGAGCACTGGCAGGTCGAGCGATACCAGCAAGCGTACCTGCGCGGTATGGACCTTGATCTCGTCTGTTGCCGGATTGCCGACGGCGGACAGCTGTTCCGGCTCGATCACCTTCAGTTGCACGTTGCCCGTTACCAGTCCGAGCAGGTTCAAGGGGATCTGCGCGACTGCCGCACTGTTCTTCGCCGCCAGCATCACCGCCGCCTGGACCAGGTCGATGACTTTCAGCGATGCATCCAGGCCGGCCGCAGCCGTGCCGTTTTGCAAGTCGAGGATATCGCCCAGCTTGACCAGCGTGCTGTTGTCCGCACCCACCACCACCCGCCCCAGGTTGGTCACCACATCGGCAGCCGCGCCGCTACGAGCCAGGACGGTGGCGGCGGCACGGATCAGGTCGGTGGCATGGATGTTCTTGCTTAGCAGTTCGTCGTAATGTCCCGCGCCGACATTGACGTCGATCGCCAGTTGATCGAGGAAATCCAGCAGCTTGATATCGGTATTGGCGATGCCTTGCCAGCCCACGGCGTCCAGGGTCACCCGTCCGCCCAGCGGATCGATCAGGGCATTGAGCAGGGTCGATTTGCGTGAGTCCATGGTGGCCAGGGTCGAACGCAGACGGAGCATGGCTCGCGGAGGCAGCGGTGCGGCAGCCACCGCCTGGGCTTGAAGCTGGGTAGTGGCGGCGATGGGTTCGCCAGCGACCAGGTTCCTGATACCGGCGGCGACGCTGGTCGGTACGCTGGATGTCCCGGCTACCTTGATTGCCTCGGCAAGCGCCGGGTTGGCAGTGAAGCTGCGCCGGCTGGCTGCACCTGTGCTCACGCTGCCGCAACTGGTCACCAGCGTATTGCCATTGCCGACCGTGAATCCGTTACGCGCAGCACTGGTGATGGCCAAGGCGGCTGCCTGAGGGCCGGTGCCGGTACAGTTTGCACTTTGCCCCGCCGCCTCCAGCGCGGCCATGTCCACTACCCGCTGCAAGCTGCGCTGCTCCATGTAGAGCCGCCCGCCGTCCACCGCCAAGAGCCCGAAGACCATGGCGGTGGCGAGTGTCAGCGCCGCCACCAGGCCGATGGCACCGCGCTGCCGTTTCGCGAAGAGGGGAGACACGAGCACTCCTTTGCCGGCACATGCCGTGCACGTCGCGTGCGTGCATCCAGTGTAGTCAAGGATATGGCCAGTCGCCTGCAGCGTGACCTGCCGGATCAGCGAGGCGGGTAGTTGGACAGCACCTGGGCGACGGTCTTCTGGATCGCCGCATTACGCTCTTCCGGGGTCGGCGGATAGTGGTTCATCACCTGCTCGGCACTGCCGCGCCACACCAGCTTGCCGTCACGCCCGTCGAACAGGTCGACCTGGATGGTCGCCACCTTGTACTCGATGGTGCGGGTCTCGGCCATGGACGGACCGCCCCAGTAGCCGCCCCAGTAACCACCCCAGCCGCCACCGTACTGGGTGGTGATCTGCTGGTGACGGTTTTCCACGATCAGGTACGCCTGCACCTTGAGGTCGCCGCGATTGCCGGCCTGGGCCGGACGCAGGCCGCGTTGGTCGAGTTGTTCGCTGACGGCCTGGCGGATGCGCTGCTCGGTGAGGTCGCTCTTGATCCGTGGATCGTCCGGCCGGTACTGCAAGGCCGGCTCTTGCCAGGTCCAACTGCGGTAGCCAGCGAAATCGCGGCTGGCGTCGAAGTCCTGGGTCACGTTGTTGCTCTGGCAGGCGGCAAGCACGGCCAGCAGGGAAAATAAAACCAGACGGCGCAGCATGATGTGTTCTCCGGATTCCAAGGACTAGCTGGGAGGATAGCCGCTCATGGCCTTCTCGACGGCCTCGCGCATGGCGTCGGCACGATCGGCCAGGGAACCCCGGCTGTCGGTCTCGGCACTGGCGCTCCATACCGGCTGGCCGCTGCCGGCATCGAACAGATCGACGCGTACCACCAGCACCTCGACTTCGTAGGTGCGGATCACCGGCACGCTGGCATAGGCCCCATAGCTGTTGCCGTAGTAGCCATGGCGGTAGCCCATGCCGCCGTAGCCGCCATAGGGGTAGTAGTCATCGTCGCGGTACTGGCGCAGGCGCCGTTCCAGGCGCAGGTCGGCGCTTACCAGCAGGTCGCCGCGGGTATTGCGCGCGGGGCGCAGGCCACGCTGGTCGAGGGCGTTGCTCACGGCTTCGGCGAGTTGGGCGGGATCGGCGCTGGCGCTGCCGGCGGGCAACTGGCCGTTGCGCCAGCTCCAGTTGCGGTAGCGCCCGTAGTCGCGGGCCGGTGCCGGGTAGGCGCTGGCGTCGAAGGTGGTCGCGGCTTGCGCTGGCGCCGGTGGCAGCGGGCGCGAGCTGGCCACGTAGGGATTGCTGCCCTGGCAGGCGGCCAGGGCCAGGCAGGTGAAGGCAAGAACGACACGGTACGGCATGCGGCTCTCCCTAACGGGGTCGACATATCCAGTGCAGGTAGCGGCCGAGGCCGGCGAAAGCCGGGTGGCGACGGTGCGCGAGTTCCATTTCCAGCAGGTCGATCAGTTCGGCGCGGGCCTGGAATTCCGTCGGCATGTAGTCGTGGAACACCCGGACGCCGCTCTCTGCTTCTACTTGCCATAGACCTTCAAGTTGCGCCCTGAGTTCGCGCGGATCAAGGGGTTTCTGCGGGGTCAGGCTCTGCTTCTCGCCGGCCAGGGTATTGCGGCGCAGCTTGCGGAAATGGCCCTTGAGCAGGTTGCGATAGACCAGTGCGTCGCGGTTGTAGAAGGCCAGGGAGAGCAGGCCGTCGGCGCGGGTCAGTTGGTGCAGCACCGGCAGGATCGACTCGGGTTCGGCGAGCCATTCCAGCACGGCATGGCACAACACCAGGTCGTAGGGTTCGGTGAGTTCGCCCAGCAGGTCCTGCCATGGCGCCTGGATGAAGGTGGCCGGCTGGCCGGCGCTGGCGAAGCGCTCGCGGGCGCCTTCGAGCATCGGGGCAGCGGGTTCGGCAAGGGTCACCTGATGGCCACGCTCGGCCAGCCACAGGGCCATGTGGCCCAGGCCCGCGCCGATATCGAGGATGCGCAGCGGACGTTCCGGCAGGCACTCGGCGAGGTCGGCCTGGAGCACCGCGAGGCGGATCGCGCCCTTGGCGCCGCCGTAGATCTTCTCGGCGAAACGGGTCGCCAGGGCATCGAAATGACGGTCCTTCATTTGGCGAAGCGCCTCTCGCTGTCGGCCAGCTTGGCCCGTACCACCTGTTCCATGTCCAGGCCCAGTTCGCTGCACAGCAGAAGCAGGTACAGCACGATATCGCCGACTTCCTGGCCGGCGTGGGCCAGCTGGTCGGCGGGCAGTTGCCGCGACTGGTCCTCGCTGAGCCACTGGAAGATCTCCACCAGCTCGGCCATTTCCACGCTGGCGGCCATGGCCAGGTTTTTCGGGCTGTGGAAGCCGCGCCAGTCGTTGTTGTCGCGGATGGTGTGCAGGCGTTGGGTGAGTTCGTGCAGATTCATTTCGGGTCTCCTGAGGCCGTATAGCTTCAGGGGGAAGGGCGGGGCTGGCAAGGGGGGCTGTGGCCTTGAGGCCACAGTCACCATCACCGGCCTACGCAGGCTGCCAATCACCCGTCATATGCACCAACCCCCCATGCCCACTCAGCTGGAACTGCCCGCTCGGCGCCTCTGCGCTGCAATCGAGGATCACCTCGCTGGGCAATCGCACCGGCTTGTGGAAGTCCACCGCCACCTGGTACCCGCTGCGCGGCAGGTGCCCGCGCAGATGGGCCATGGCCATGGCCTTGCTCCACATGCCATGGGCGATGGCCTGGGGAAAGCCGAACAGCTTCGCGCTCATGGCACTCAGGTGGATCGGGTTGTAGTCGCCACACACCTTGGCGTAGTGCCGGCCGATATCGGTGTCGGCGTACCAGCGGGTCAGTTCGCTCATCTTCAGCGGCTCTGCCGGCGTCACTTCGGGCACTTCGCCCTCCAGCTTCATGCCGCGACAGAGCATGCGACTGGTCTCCGACCAGATCAGCCCGAGGCCATCCTCGGCGTCGGTGCGCAGGTCGAAGGTCGCGCCTTTTTCATGAGGTTGCAGGTTATCCACAGACACCGCGAAGCGCAGTCGCGAGATTCCGCCCAGCGGCCGCAGCACGCGGATGCGATTGCCCAGGTGCACCAGCCCCAGCAGCGGGAATGGAAAATCCTTGGCGGTCAGCAACTGCATCTGCAAGGCGAAGGCCATCACATGGGGATAAGTCGGCGGCAGGCGCCCGTCATGGGTGAACAGGCAGAGCTTGCGATAGGCGTCGAGGTTGCGTTCGTCGACATCGATGCCGCAACGCAAACCGTAGTGGGGCAGGCTGTCGCCGCTGATCTTGCGCTTGCTCGCCGCCTTCAGGTACAGCCCGGAAAGGCCGGCGGTATTGCCGAGGTCATGCCAGGTCTGGGTCATCGTCAGGCTCCCATCACCGCCTGGCCGCAGACGCGCAGTACCTGGCCGTTGACCGCACCGCTGCCCGGTTGCGCCAGCCAGGCCACGGCCTCGGCGACGTCCTGGGGCAGGCCGCCCTGGCCCAGCGAACTCATGCGCCGTCCGGCTTCGCGCAGGGTGAACGGGATGGCTGCGGTCATGCGGGTTTCGATAAAGCCGGGCGCCACGGCGTTGATGCTGGCGCCACGCTCGGCCAGCAACGGCGCCCAGGCTTGCGCCAGGCCGATCAGCCCGGCCTTGCTCGCGGCGTAGTTGGCCTGCCCGCGGTTGCCGGCGATGCCGCTGATGGAGGCCATCAGCACGATACGGCCGTGGTCATGCAGCGCGCCGCCGTCGATCAGCGCCTTGGTCAGCACCGCCGGGGCCTTGAGGTTCACCGCCAGTACCGAGTCCCAGTATTCCGGGGTCATGTTGGCCAGGGTCTTGTCGCGGGTGATGCCGGCGTTGTGCACCACGATATCGATGCCGTCCGGCAGGCCTTCGAGCAATTGCGCCGCAGCGTCGCTGGCGCAGATGTCCAAGGCCAGGGCGCGGCCACCCAGGCGCTCGGCCAGGGCCTTGAGATCGTCGGCCGCTTGCGGCACGTCGAGCAGCACGATCTCTGCACCGTCACGGGCCAGGGTTTCGGCAATGGCCGCACCGATGCCGCGGGCGGCGCCGGTCACCAGGGCCTTGCGTCCGGCCAGTGGGCGGGTCCAGTCCTGCACCTGCGACGGGCAGGCCTCCAGGCGCAGTGCCTGGCCGCTGATGAAGGCGCTTTTCGGCGACAGGAAGAAGCGCAGGGCGCCTTCCAGCTGGTCTTCCGCCTCCGGCGCCACGTACAGCAGTTGCAGGGTGCCGCCGCTGCGCAGCTCCTTGGCCAGCGAGCGGGCGAAACCTTCCAGGGCACGCTGGGCGACCCGGGCCAGGATGTCGTGGAGATGTTCAGGGGCGCGACCGAGGATCACCACGTGGGCGCAACGGTCGAGGCTGCGCAGCAGGGGCTGGAAGAACTCGCGCAGCTGCTTGAGCTGGTCGATATCGGCCAGCGTGCTGGCATCGAAGACCACCGCCTTGAGCTTGCTGCCCAGCCCGGCAACCCAGGCCGGCAGGCCCAAGGCCTCGTCGGCGAAGCTGTAGGTCTCACTTGTGAGCCGGCTGGAAAACCCCGCCACCTTCGCCGCCAGCGGGCCGCCGCCGAGCAGCAGGGCGCCCTCCACCGGCCGTAGCCGCCCGGCTTCCCAGCGCTCCAGGCGAGCAGGCGCTGGTAGGCCGACAGCCCCCACCACACGCCGGCCGAGATCGGAGTTGGCGAAGTTGATATAGCGGTCGCTCATAAGGTCTTCTCCGTGAAATAGCCCCAAAGTGTGGACCATGATCGGCCGTTGGTCGTTCTACCTGCGAAAAAAGTCCTACTCTGTAGGCGTCTATTTCGCGAAAAAAGGAATGTCTTGATGCGAGTTTTGCGACGGGTCGCGATCATCGGCGGCAATCGAATTCCCTTTGCCCGCTCCAATGGGCCTTATTCCAAGGCCAGCAACCAGATGATGCTGACCGCCGCGCTGGAAGGGCTGATCGAGCGCTTCGGACTGCATGGCCAGCGCCTGGGCGAGGTGGCGGCGGGCGCGGTGCTCAAGCACTCCCGGGACCTCAACCTGACCCGCGAATGCGTGCTCGGCTCACGCCTGTCGCCGCAGACCCCGGCCTATGACATCCAGCAAGCCTGTGGCACCGGGCTGGAAGCGGCGCTGCTGGTGGCGAACAAGATCGCCCTGGGGCAGATCGACTGTGGCATCGCCGGCGGCGTCGACACCACCTCCGATGCCCCCATCGCGGTCGGCGAGGGCCTGCGTCGGGTGCTGCTGGAGGCCAATCGCGGCAAGACCACCGGCGACAAGCTCAAGGCCCTGCTCAAGTTGCGCCCGGGCGACCTGAAGCCCGAATTCCCGCGCAACGGCGAGCCACGCACCGGGCTGTCCATGGGCGAGCACTGCGAGCTGATGGCCCAGCACTGGGGCATCGACCGGCAGGCGCAGGACGAACTGGCCCTGCTCAGCCACCAGCACATGGCGGCGGCCTACAACGAAGGCTGGCACAACGACCTGCTCACGCCGTTCCAGGGCCTGACCCGTGACAACAACCTGCGCCCGGACCTCACCCTGGAAAAGCTCGCCAGCCTGAAACCGGCGTTCGAACGCAGCGAGAAGGGCACGCTGACCGCCGGCAACTCCACGCCGCTGACCGATGGCGCGTCGGTGGTGTTGCTGGCGAGCGAGGAATGGGCCAAGGCCCGAGGCCTGCCAGTCCTGGCCTACCTGCTGGACGGCGAGAGTGCCGCGGTGGATTTCGTCAAAGGCCAGGAAGGATTGTTGATGGCACCGGCCTACGCCGTACCGCGGCTGCTCGCGCGTCACGGCCTGAGCCTGCAGGATTTCGATTACTACGAGATCCACGAGGCCTTCGCCGCCCAGGTGCTGTGCACCTTGAAGGCCTGGGAAGACCCCGACTACTGCCGCGACCGCCTTGGCCTGGACCAGCCGTTGGGCGCTATCGACCGCAGCAAATTGAACGTGAAGGGCAGCTCGCTGGCTGCCGGTCATCCCTTCGCCGCCACCGGCGGACGCATCCTCGCCAACCTGGCCAAGCTGCTCGACCAGGCCGGCCAGGGCCGCGGGCTGATTTCCATCTGCGCCGCAGGCGGTCAGGGGGTGACGGCTATCATCGAGCGCTGACCCGGCCGGCGTCGTTCGGGCTGGCTCGCAGGGGTTATTCGAATCATCTTGTAATAATCATCTGCGGCGTTAACCTGCCTGTCTCTTTCCGTCCTGCGACATAAGGTCGAGCGATGCCGATTAACGGACAAAACCTCTCGCCCCGTCGGATTCCCGACCTCGGTGCCCTGCCGCGGCCGTTGTATGCGCGGGCGGAAAGCCTCGGTGCTGGCTCGTGGACGACCCGCCACCGGCATGACTGGGTGCAGTTTTCCTACGCCATCAGCGGCGTGCTCGGGGTCTATACCGCCGAGGGCAGCTACTTCGCGCCGCCGCAGTGGGGCGTCTGGGTGCCGGCCGGGGTCGAGCACGAGGTAATCACCTCGACCCGCGCGGAAATGCGCAGTCTCTACGTGCGCAGCAGCGATTCGGAATGGGCGCCGGGGCATTGCCGGGTGCTTGAAGTGACGCCGCTGGCGCGCGAACTGATCAAGCAGTTCTGCCAGTACCCGGTGGAGTATCCCGAGGGCGACAGCGACGAGGCGCACCTGGTGCGGGTTTTGCTGGACCAGTTGCGGACCTTGCCGGAGGTGGGTTTTTCCCTGCCGCTGCCGCAGCACCCGGGTTTGCTGGAGGTGTGCAATACCTTGCTGGCGAACCCGGAGCAGGGCCATAACCTGGAGCATTGGGCGCAGCGCCTCGGGCGTTCGGAAAAGACCCTGATGCGCCTGTTCCAGCGCGAGACCGGCCTGAGCTTCCGCGCCTGGCGCCAGCGCATGCGCCTGTTGTCGTCCCTCGATGCCCTGGAGCAGAGCCAGAGTGTCACGCAGGCGGCACTGGGATGCGGTTACGATTCCACCTCGGCGTACATTGCCGCGTTCAAGGGATTGTTTGGTGCCACCCCCGGGGAACTGTTCCGTGACTGAACTGACGTAAATTGAAACCAAGTCGCCTTTGATTCGGGTCCGTTACCGACAGGGCGCTTGAGCTATCGTGTGCGCCTCGCCGAAGAGGCACTTCCAGCAGTGGCAGACAGGAGCCAGAACAAAAGCCGATGAAGACTCCCAAACGGATTGAACCGCTGATCGAAGACGGATTGGTCGACGAAGTGCTGCGTCCCCTCATGAGTGGCAAGGAAGCGGCGGTGTACGTGGTGCGCTGCGGCCGCCAGCTGCGCTGCGCCAAGGTCTACAAGGAAGCCGACAAACGCAGCTTCCGCCAGGCCGCCGAGTACCAGGAGGGCCGCAAGGTCCGCAACAGCCGCCAGGCCCGGGCCATGGCCAAGGGTTCGAAATATGGGCGGCGCGAAGCCGAGGACGCCTGGCAGAACGCCGAGGTGGCAGCGCTGTTCCGCCTCGCCAGTGCCGGGGTGCGGGTGCCCAAGCCCTACGACTTCCTCGATGGCGTGCTGTTGATGGAGCTGGTCACCGACGAGGACGGCCAGGCCGCGCCGCGTCTCAACGACGTGCACCTGGAGCCGGAGCAGGCCCGCGACTACCACGCCTTCATCATTCGCCAGATCGTGCTGATGCTCTGCGCCGGGCTGGTGCACGGCGACCTTTCCGAGTTCAACGTGCTGCTCGGCCCGGAAGGTCCGGTGATCATCGACCTGCCGCAGGCGGTGGACGCGGCCGCCAACAACCACGCTTTCAGCATGCTCGAACGGGACGTGGCGAACATGGCCCACTACTTCGGGCGCTTCGCCCCGGAACTCAAGCAGACCCGCTACGCCAAGGAAATGTGGGCGCTGTACCAGGCCGGCGACCTGCAGCCGGACAGCGCCTTGAGCGGGACGTGGAAGGACGACGAGCACAGCGCCGATGTCGGTGGCGTGTTGCGCGAGATCGAGGCGGCGAAGTTCGAGGATGCCCGGCGCCGCGCGGGTCGCGAGGAAGCCGAGCGCGGGCCGGTCAAGGGCGAAGAGCCTCCGCCCCCGTGGGCGCAGTGAGCGTTCAGTGACAGCAGCCGGCGGCCAGGTCCTTGAGGATCGGGCAGTCGGGGCGGTCGTCGCCGTGGCAGTGGGCGACCAGTTCGCTGAGGGTGTCGCGCAGGCTCACCAGTTCCTCGATACGCCGGTTCAAATCGGCGATATGTTCGCTGGCCAGCGCCTTGACGTCGGCGCTGGCGCGCTGGCGGTCCTGCCACAGGGTCAGCAGTTTCGCCACTTCTTCCAGGGAAAAGCCCAGGTCTCGTGAGCGCTTGATGAAGGTCAGGCTGTGCAGGTCATCCTGGCCGTACAGGCGATAGCCACTTTCACTGCGCGTGGCCGGCTGCAGCAGGCCGATGGACTCGTAGTAACGGATCATCTTCGCGCTCAGGCCCGTACGCCGGGCTGCCTGGCCGATATTCATGCGCTGTGCTCCTCCTTGGAGGTCTCGGGTTTCCAGGTTTTCAGCAGCAGGGCGTTGCTCACCACGCTGACGCTGGACAGCGCCATGGCCGCGCCGGCCAGCACCGGGTTGAGCAGGCCGAACGCTGCCAGGGGAATGCCGATCAGGTTGTAGATGAAGGCCCAGAACAGGTTCTGGCGGATCTTCGCGTAGGTCTTGCGGCTGATCTCCAGCGCCGCCGGGACCAGGCGCGGGTCGCCGCGCATCAGGGTGATGCCGGCGGCCTGCATAGCCACGTCGGTGCCGCCGCCCATGGCGATGCCGATATCCGCGGCGGCCAGGGCCGGGGCGTCGTTGATGCCGTCGCCGACCATCGCCACCACACCGGATTTCTTCAGTGACGCCACCTCGGCCGCCTTGTCTGCCGGCAGCACTTCGGCGTGTACGTCGTCGATGCCCAGGGCCTGCGCCACTACGGTGGCACTGCCACGGTTGTCGCCGGTCAGCAGATGGCTGCTGATGTTGCGTTCAGCCAGTTGGCGCACCGCCTGTCCTGCACCGGGCTTGAGGCTGTCGCCGAACGCGAACAGGCCCAGCACCCGTGGTTGCGGGCTGCGTTCGATCAGCCAGGACAGGGTGCGGCCCTCGGCCTCCCAGGCCCTGGCGCTGGCGGCCAGTTCGCCGGGTTGCAGGCCGCTTTCGTCCAGCAGGCGCCGGTTGCCCAGGGCCAGGTCGCGACCGTCGAGGCTGCCGGCGATGCCGCGTCCGGTCAGCGACTGGCTGTCGCGGATGTCCGGCACGTCCAGGCCCTGTTCCGCACAGGCATCGAGGACGGCCTTGACCAGGGGGTGCTCGCTGCCGCGCTGCAGGGCTCCGGCCTGTTGCAGCAGTTGCGCGTCATCGCCATCCAGCGCGTGCTGGTGGACGATGCGCGGGCTGCCGGAAGTCAGGGTGCCGGTCTTGTCGAAGACCACGCGGTTGACGGCGTGGGCGCGCTCCAGGGCTTCGGCGTCCTTGATCAGGATGCCGTGGCGCGCGGCCACGCCAGTGCCGGCCATGATCGCCGTGGGGGTGGCCAGGCCGAGGGCGCAGGGACAGGCGATCACCAGCACCGCGACGGCATTGATCAGCGCCACTTCCAGGGCAGCGCCGGCCAGCCACCAGCCGACCAGGGTCAGCAGGGCGAGCACCAGCACGGCGGGGACGAAGACCTGGCTGACCCGGTCCACCAGCTTCTGGATCGGCGCCTTGGCCGCCTGGGCGTCTTCCACCAGGCGGATGATGCGCGCCAGCACGGTTTCCGTGCCCAGCGCCAGGGTGCGCACCAGCAGCCGCCCTTCGCCGTTGATGGCGCCGCCGGTGACACGGTCGCCGGGCTGTTTCGGCACCGGCAGGCTTTCGCCGCTGATCAGCGCTTCGTCGGCGTGGCTCTGGCCTTCGACCACTTCACCGTCCACCGGGAAGCGTTCACCGGGCTTGACCAGCACCAGGTCATCGAGACGCAGCGCGCTGATCGGCACATCGCGCTCGACCCCGTCCACCACCTGCAGTGCCCGCTCCGGGCGCAGCGCTTCGAGCGCGCGGATGGCGCTGGCAGTCTGGCGCTTGGCCCGGCTTTCCAGGTACTTGCCCAGCAGCACCAGGGCGATGACCACCGCCGAGGCTTCGAAATACAGGTGCGGCATCATTCCCGGCATGGCCTGCGACCACTCGTACAGGCTCAGGCCATAGCCGGCGCTGGTACCGAGGGCGACCAGCAGGTCCATGTTGCCGGCGCCGGCGCGCACGGCTTTCCAGGCCGCAACATAGAAGCGCGCGCCGAGGATGAACTGAACCGGGGTGGCCAGGGCGAACTGGGCCCAGGCAGGCAACATCCAGGAGATGCCGAACGGCTGCAGGAGCATCGGCAGGACCAGCGGCAACGCCAGCAGCACCGCCAGCGCCACGGCCCAGCGTTCCTGGCGCAGGCGGCGTTCACCATCGTCATTGGCGACCTGGCTGGCCTGCGGCAGGCTGGCGCTGTAGCCGGCGCGCTCTACCGCGGCGATCAGGGTGGCGCTGTCGACCTGGCCTAGCAGTTCGACATGGGCACGTTCGCTGGCGAGGTTGACGCTTGCCGACTGCACGCCGGGCAGCTTGCTCAACGCCCGTTCGACGCGCCCGGCGCAGGAGGCGCAGGTCATGCCGCTGATGTTCAGTTCGACGCTGTGGCTGGGGACGCTGTAGCCGGCCTGATTGACCGCCTCGACCAGCGCCGGCAAGCGATCGGCCGGCGCCTGGATGCGGGCCTGTTCGGTGGCGAGGTTGACGTTGACCTGCTCGGCGCCGGCGACTTTGCGCAGCGCCCGTTCTACCCGACCTGCGCAGCTGGCGCAGGTCATGCCGGCGATCGGCAGGTCGAAGGTGATTGACTCGGGCATGGGGCTCTCCTCCGTGGACTGGCCGCCAGCATCAACCTTGACATGCTGGCAAGGTCAATAGTTGAGGTCGGCTTTCCTCAGGTAGAGGCCCTGCGCGTTCCTGGCGACGCGGTACTTGGCGATTTCACCGGCACGCAGTGAAATGCGCTGGGAGTTCTGGTCCTGGATGCCGTTCTCGCAACCGGGGGCCTGGCCTGGCAGCAGGCGAAGGCGGATATCGACGCTGCCTGCGGGCAGGTTGAAGGAGGTCGACTGCTCCTGGAACAGGCGGTTGGCCAACTGGTCGTTGAGGTAGATCCCGATTTCGCAGGGGGTGGCGACTTCCAGGCGCTCTCGGGAAACGATCAGCACCGCGTCCGTCGAGAAACCTTCGGCGCTGGCCAGGGGGACGTTGCTGAACAACCCCAGCAGGCCGAGGAGGCCGATTGCTACCTTGCCCATGGATGAATACTCCTGCTGATAAACCGACAAGCACGCAGCTTGGCCGACCCGGGCAAGGATTTCCAGCCCGGCAGCGTCACGGCAAACTTGACCTTGCCCCGGTGGCAAGCTTGAGACTGCGGCCAAATCCAACCAAGGAGTCAGTGACGATGCAAGTATTCAACGTGGAAGGGATGACCTGCGGCCACTGCGTCAAGGCTGTGACCAGCGCGGTGCAGCGCGAGGATGCGGCGGCGGAGGTGAAGGTGGACCTGGCGCAGAAGCAGGTGTCGGTGAACAGCGAGCTGGGCGTGGAGCAGATCCTGCAGCTGATTCGTGACGAAGGTTATGAGGCGCGGGCGATCTGATCCCAGGTCGAGCGCGGACCTTGTGGGAGCGGGTTCACCCGCGATTGCAATAGTGAATCCACTGCTGTAATCACGGGTGAATCCGCTCCCACAAGGTATGCGTACAGCCTCTCGATTTTTCACATCTTCCAGGCAGGGCCCCGGTAGACTAGGCAACTTGCTTAGCTAGCTACGGATTCCCATGAACCTGCGAACCATCCTGATCCTCGGCGCCCTCAGTGCGTTCGGGCCGTTGGCGATCGACTTCTACCTGCCCGGCTTCCCGGCCATGGCACTGGCATTCGGCACCGACGAGAAACATGTCCAGGCCACCCTGGCCGCCTATTTCCTCGGCTTGTCCATCGGCCAGCTGGCCTACGGGCCGATCGCCGACCGCTTCGGCCGGCGCATCCCGCTGCTGGGCGGGGTGATCCTGTTCACCTTCGCGTCGCTGGCCTGCGCCTACGCGCCGACCCTCGACACCCTGGTGGTCGCCCGTTTCATCCAGGCCCTGGGCGGCTGTGCCGGCATGGTCCTGTCCCGCGCCATCGTCAGCGACAAATGCGACGCGGTGGGGTCGGCCAAGGTCTTCTCGCAACTGATGCTGGTGATGGGCCTGGCGCCTATCCTCGCGCCGATGCTGGGCGGCCTGATGGTCAACCTGTATGGCTGGCAGTCGATCTTCCTCGCCCTGACCCTGTTCAGTGCCCTGTGCGCCCTGGCCGTCTACCGCGGCCTGCCGGAAAGCCTGCCCGCCGATCGCTCGCGCCTGCCGCTGTCCGGTGCCCTCGGCCAGTACCTGCGCCTGCTCAAGGACCCGCTGTACCTCGGCTACGCGGTGACCGGCGGTATCTCGATGGCCGGGATGTTCGCCTACATCGCCGGCTCGCCGTTCGTCTTCATCAAGCTCTACGGGGTACCGGCCGAGCATTACGGCTGGCTGTTCGGCACCAACGCTGCGGGCTTCATCCTGGTGGCACAGGTCAATGCGCGCCTGCTGGCCAAGCGCGGCCCGGCGTTCCTCCTGGTGCGGATGGTCTGGCTTTACCTGGCGGCGGGACTGGCGCTGCTCGGCGTCAGTGCGCTGCATACCGAGGCGCTGTGGCCACTGCTGATTCCGCTGTTCGTCTGCATCGCCAGCCTCGGCTGCATCATTCCCAATGCCTCGGCCTGCGCCATGAACGGCCAGGGGGCACGGGCGGGTAGTGCCTCGGCGTTGCTGGGATGCCTGCAATTCAGTGTCGCCGCGGGTGCGGCGGCACTGGTGGGCGTGCTGCATGATGGCAGTGCGATGCCCATGGCCATGGTCATCACCCTGTGCGGGGCGGCGGCGGTGGCAGCAGCGATGCTGACCCGCCGGCTGCTGCTCAGCCGGCCTGCCTGAGCAAGGGATGGGGCGCCTGGATGCGGGCCTGCAAGGTGTTGATGAAGGCCCGGGCCTCGGCCTCGCTACGAAAACTCACTACATGCTGATCAAGCCGGACTTCCCAGGGACGGTCCGGTTTCTTGCCTGTCGCATCGAGTACAACGTTCATCGCGGCTACCTCCGGTTGGCAAAGGTCGCTGGATTGTAGGCGCCTCTTTCGACGACAAGGCATGACCTGGAGCAAGGGACGGACTGGCGGTCATGCCATGCGTCGGATCCTCAGAAACCTTCCAGTACGATCTTGCCCTTCGCCGCGCCGCTCTCCAGCAGTTGGTGGGCGCGCCGCAGGTTTTCCGCGTTGATGGTGCCGAAGTGCTCGCCGAGGGTGGTCTTCAGCGTGCCGGCATCGATCAGCCCGGCGACGCGGTTGAGCAGGTTGTGCTGTTCGAGCATGTCCGGGGTCTCGAACAGCGAGCGGGTATACATGAACTCCCAGTGCAGCGACAGGCTCTTGCGCTTGAGCTTGGTCACGTCGAGCTGCTTCGGATCGTCGATCAGCGCCAGCTTCCCTTGCGGGGCCAGGGCTTCCACCAATTGGTCGAGGTGCTGGTCGGTCTGGGTCAGGCTGGCGACATGGGTCACCTGGTCGATGCCGGCGGCGCGCAGGGCCTCGGCCAGTGGCTGGCGGTGGTCGATCACATGATCGGCGCCCAGTTCGCGGACCCATTGCTGGGTCTCGGCGCGGGACGCGGTGCCGATGACCTTGAGGCCGGTGAGCTGGCTGGCCAGTTGGGTAAGGATCGAGCCGACACCGCCGGCGGCGCCGACGATCAGCAGGCTTTGGCCCAGGTCTTCCTTGCCCTCGGCGATCTGCAGGCGGTCGAACAGCAGCTCCCAGGCGGTGATGGCAGTCAGCGGCAGCGCGGCGGCTTCGGCGAAGCCCAGGGACTTGGGCATGTGCCCGACGATGCGTTCATCCACCACATGCAGCTCGCTGTTGCCGCCGGCGCGAGCGATGGAGCCGGCGTACCAGACCTTGTCGCCGGGCTGGAACAGGCTGACTTCGCTGCCCACTGCCTTGACCACACCGGCCACGTCCCAGCCGAGCACCTTGGCGGCGCCGTCCTCGGGCTGGACGTTGCGTCGTACCTTGGTGTCCACCGGGTTGACCGAGATGGCCCGGACTTCCACCAGCAGGTCGCGAGGGCCGGGTGCAGGGGCGGGCAGTTCGATGTCCTGCAGGGCGGCGATATCGTCGATCGGCAGCGACTGGTAGTAGGCGATGGCTTTCATGGAGCGCAATTCCGTGTGGATAAGTGATGGCGGCCATGATTGATCCTTTCGTTTCTGGTTAAAAGCCGCTAAAACCAGAGAAACTTTCAAAAAAATATTGAAGATGGGGAGCGCCGCCGTGCTGCGTTTCGATGACCTGCAACTCTTCGTGCGTGCCGCCGAGCACGGCAGCCTGTCGGCGGCGGCACGGTTGCTGGATCTGTCGCCTGCGGTGGCCAGTGCGGCGCTCAAGCGCCTGGAGGCGCAACTCGGCGCGCGCCTCCTGGCCCGCTCTACCCGCAGCCTGCGTCTTACCGCCGAGGGCGAGGGTTTCCTTGCGCACGCCCGGGCGGCGTTGGCCAGCCTCGACGAGGGACGGCGCCTGCTGGCTCGCGAGCAGGATGAGATCAGCGGGGTGTTGCAGCTCTCGGCACCTTCGGACTTCGGGCGCAACGTCCTGCTGCCATGGCTGGATGAGCTGCAACGGGAACATCCGCGGCTCAACGTGCGCCTGCTGCTGGGCGACCGCAACGCCGACCTGTTCCGCCAGCCTGTGGATATCGCCCTGCGCTACGGCAAGCCGGAGGATTCCAGCCTGGTGGCAGTGCCGCTGTGTGTGGATAACCGCCGCGTGCTGTGTGCCGCGCCAGAGTACCTGGCACGGCATGGCGAACCGCGCACGGTGGCGCAACTGAGCGAGCACAACTGCCTGCTGTACCAACTGGGCAGCGGGGTGCATGACCACTGGCGCTTCCAGCTGGACGGGCAGGAAGAAGGCGTGCTGGTCAGCGGCGACCGCTTCTGCGACGACGCCGACGTGGTGCGGCGCTGGGCCCTGGCCGGGGCGGGAATCGCCTACAAGTCCTGGCTGGATGTGGCAGCCGACGTGCGCAGCGGGCACTTGCGGATGCTGCTGGGCCAGTATCGGGGGGAGTCGGCGCCGCTGAACCTGCTGTGCACTCATCGGGCGCAATTGAGCAAGCCTGTACAACTGTTGAGTGCATTACTCAAGTCGCGTTGTCTTACATTGCTCGATGAACTTTAAACGCGGCGTGTTTGATTGTTAGTACGGTCTTACATCCTCTGCGCATTTGCTTGAAAGGCATGATTACTTTCAATGTAGGCGCGTTACTGGATATATGTTGACTGCGTATATTTTTCATCGCCGACGAATACGTTGAATCATGGGCATTTGCCGGAGTTGCAAGGCTGCGGCACGCTTGCCACGGTCCTGAAGCAGGCGGCCGAGGTTTGGCAAAGCTACGTCGATCTGTCGCAAAACCGTCGCGATTGCCGGAATAAGCAGGCTTATACTGGGGCGGGCAATTGCCGCCACCAAGATAATGTTTCCTCGGCTGACGTAGGGCCGGACGCTTTGCGCAGTCACCAACTCATGATGAACAACAGGGGGAGAAACTTCCCTTTCCTGGCAACTGGTCAACTTTGGCCTGCCCTGGATATGTGGGGAACTTCATTCGCCAATGACAATTACGCAGGGAGTGGACCGATGCAACCGATAGCCAGTATCAGCCAGATCGCCAGTTTGATGGCCGACCCGAAACGCAGTGCCATGCTCTGGGCACTGATCGATGGAATGGCGCGTCCTTCGGAGGAGCTGGCCATGCTGGCCGGCCTGACCCCTTCGTCGGCCTGCGCGCATCTGGCCCGGCTGTCGGCCGGCGGGCTGCTCAAGCGCGAGGCCCGCGGACGCAAGCGTTACTTCCGCCTGGCGGCGCCGGAGATCGGCACGGCGGTTGAAGCCATGGCCAGCGTCGGCATCCGTGAGTCCGAGCGCCAACCCCGGGCTGCGGAGCCGGTGATGACGGTATCCCTGGCGATGCGCAGGGCGCGCCTGTGCCGGGACCATCTCGGCGGGGAAGTGGCGGCGGACCTGCTGCAACGCCTGCTCGACGCGCAATGGCTGCAGCAAAGCGAGCAGCAACTGGAAATCACTCTGGTCGGGCGTGCTCACTTCGCTGCGCAGGGGATCTTCATCGATGCACTGGCGCCTCGGGACGGGCGCTTGTGCAGCGTGTGCAACTGCTGCAGTGAAATGCACGACCGTCGCGCGCACCTGGGTGGCGCCCTTGGCAGCAGCCTGCTCAAGCTGTTCGTGCAATCCGGTTGGGTGCGGTTCAGCGATGATTCCCGGGCGGTACAGGTCACGGCGGCGGGATTGCGTGGAATCGAGCAGATAGCGCGGCGGCCGGCACCGCTGTCGATGGGATGAGGTACAGCGGGAGCAGTGCGCGGTGGATCGATCACCGCGCACGCATCGCCTGTCAGGCTTTGATCAGCCGTGCGTCGAGGCTGTTCTGGGCCAGGCGGCGGGCCTGGTCCTCGGTCATGCCGAGGTGGGTGTGCAGGGCATGGAAGTTCTCGGTGACATAGCCGCCGAAGTAGGCCGGATCGTCCGAGTTCACCGTGACCTTCACGCCACGTTCGAGCATGTCGAGGATGTTGTGCTGGCTCATGTGGTCGAACACGCACAACTTGGTATTGGACAGCGGGCAGACGGTCAGCGGGATCTGCTCGTCGATGATGCGCTGCATCAGGCGTTCGTCCTCGATGGCCCGCACGCCGTGGTCGATGCGCTGGATCTTGAGCAGGTCGAGTGCTTCCCAGATGTACTCGGGAGGGCCTTCCTCGCCAGCGTGGGCGACGGTGAGGAAGCCTTCGCTGCGGGCACGGTCGAAGACGCGCTGGAACTTGCTCGGTGGGTGGCCCATCTCCGAGCTGTCGAGGCCGACGGCAACGAAGTCGTCACGGAAGGGCAGGGCCTGGTCGAGGGTCTTGTGCGCCTCTTCCTCGCTGAGGTGACGCAGGAAACTGAGGATCAGGCCGCTGCCGATGCCCAGTTGCTCACGGCCGTCCTTGAGGGCGCGGGTGATGCCCTCCAGCACCACTTCGAAGGGGATGCCACGGTCGGTGTGGGTCTGCGGGTCGAAGAACGGCTCGGTGTGGATGACGTTCTGCGCCTTGCAGCGTTGCAGGTAGGCCCAGGTGAGGTCGTAGAAGTCCTGCTCGGTGCGCAGGACATCGGCGCCTTGGTAATACAGGTCGAGAAACTCTTGCAGGTTGTTGAAGGCGTATGCCGCGCGCAGGGTTTCAACATCGTTCCAGGGCAGGGCGATCTTGTTGCGTTCGGCCAGGGCGAACAGCAATTCGGGCTCCAGCGATCCTTCCAGGTGAAGGTGCAGTTCTGCCTTGGGCAGCGCGTTAAGCCAATCGTACATGGTGGGTTCTCATCAGGTGCAATCGACGCATTCTACAGAGGTTGCCGGCCCGGCGCGGTAAAACCTGACCGGCAGGTTCAACGATAGCAGCACCGGGCCAGCAGTGCGGCCAGGTTCCAGGGGGAGCTGGTGACCTGGCTGTTGTTGCTCGTCAGCCGGCGATCAGTTGCGCGGCGGCCTGGCGGTGCTTGGCGATCAGCGCCTGGATGTCCAGGCCCTCGACCTGGCCGTCGATGACCCGCCACTTGCCGCCGACCATCACCCGGTCGGCGCGGTCGGCGCCGCAGAGCAGCAGGGCCGAGATCGGGTCGTGGCTGCCGGAGAAGCGCAGTTCGTCGAGCTTGAACAGCGCCAGGTCGGCCTGCTTGCCGACCGCCAGCTGGCCGATGTCGTCGCGGCCCAGCAGCTTCGCCGAGCCTCGGGTGGCCCAGGTCAGCGCGCGTTCCGGGGTGATGGCTTCGGCGCCGTAGCGCAAGCGCTGCAGGTACAGGGCCTGACGGGCTTCGAGGATCATGTTGGAAGCATCGTTGGACGCCGAACCATCGACACCCAGGCCGACCGGTGCACCGGCATCGGTGAGTTCGACAGTGGGGCAGATGCCCGAGGCGAGGCGCATGTTCGAACTTGGGCAATGGCAGATGCCGGTGCCGGCAGCACCCAGCCGGGCGATTTCATCGGCATTGAAGTGAATGCCGTGGGCCAGCCAGGTACGCGGGCCGAGCCAGCCGACGCTGTCCAGGTAGTCGACGGTACGCAGGCCGAAGCGTTGCAGGCAGAAGTCCTCTTCGTCGAGGGTTTCCGCCAGGTGGGTGTGCAGGCGCACGTCCAGTTCCTCGGCCAGTTCGGCGCTGGCGCGCATGATTTCCGGCGTGACCGAGAAGGGCGAGCAGGGGGCCAGGGCGATCTGGATCTGCGCGCCCGCACCGCGTTCATGGTAGCTGTGGATAAGTCGCTGGCTATCGTCGAGGATCACCTCGCCTTGCTGCACGGTCTGCTGTGGTGGCAGGCCGCCGTCGGCTTCGCCCAGGCTCATCGAGCCACGGGTGAGCATGGCGCGCATGCCCAACTTGCGCACGGCTTCGACTTGCACGTCGATGGCGTTTTCCAGGCCGTCCGGGAACAGATAGTGGTGGTCGGCAGCGGTGGTGCAGCCGGACAGCAGCAGCTCGGCCAGGGCCACCTGGCTGGCCAGTTCCAGCTTGGCCGGCGTCAGGCGGGCCCAGACGGGGTAGAGGGTTTTCAGCCATGGGAACAAAGGCTGGTTGACCACCGGACCCCAGGCCCGGGTCAGGGTCTGGTAGAAGTGATGGTGGGTGTTGATCAGGCCCGGCAGCACCACATGCTCGCGGGCATCGAAGGTCTGTTCTACGGGATGGAAGGGAACCTGGCCGAGAGCGAGGACTTCACGGATGACGCCGTCTTCGATGACCAGGCCGCCGCGGGCGTCGAGGTCGTTGGCAGTGAAGATGGCAAGGGGGTTTTTCAACCAGATACGGGTCGCAGGCATGGTCGCCGGCTCCTCTGAAAGTGGGTTCAGGGTTAGCCAGCTCAGTGTTGCCCTGTCTGCTGATCCAGGTCCGCCGCGGTGGGCGAGGCGTCGAGTCTACACCCACCGCGCGGGAAATCACCAGACCAGGGTTTCGCCCTTGTAGTTGATGTAGTGCAGGCCCGGCTTGCCACTGTGGGCCTTGACCTGCTCGACCATGCCGCGGGTGCTGGTGGCTACATCGATGTCCGCGCCTTCGCCGCCCATGTCGGTCTTGACCCAGCCCGGGTGCATGGCCAGCACGCTCAGGCCGGTCTCGCCGAGGCGCACGACGAAGCTGTTGATCATCGAGTTCAGTGCGGCCTTGCTCGCCTTGTACAGCGCCAGGTCTGGTGCGTCGGGAATGGCCACGCTGCCGAGGATCGAGCTCATGAAGGCGATCACTCCGCTGCCTTCGCGCAGTTGCCCGGCGAAGCGCTGGGCAACGCGGATCGGCGCCACGCTGTTGGTCATGAACAGGTCGCCGATTTCTGCCAGTTGCGCCACCTCGGCGTCCTGGTTGTCCGGGCCCTTGATCCCGGCGTTGACGAACAGCAGGTCGAAGACCTGGCCTTCGAGGTGTTTCTGCAGGGCATCGAGCTGGCTGCTGCTGTTCATTTCCAGGGTTTGCACCTGGACGCCCGTCAGGGCCTTGAGGGCGCCAGCCTTGGCGGTATCGCGCACGGTGGCGACGACCTTCCAGCCGTCTTCGCTCAGACGTTCCACGAGGCCGAGGCCCAGGCCGCGGGAGGCGCCGATGATCAGGGCGGTTTTGGTAGTCATGCGGGAGCTCCTTTCAATGTGAGGGGACAGCGATCTGCCAGGCGCTGGTGTAGTGCCTGGCGCAACTCGACGAGGGCATCGATGCGCGACTCGACCAGTGCCAGCTTGTCTTCGATGAAGCGCGTCACCAGCGCTTCCGGGTCTTGTGCCTGCCACAGCTCGGCGACGTTCTGGCTGATTTCGCCAAGGCTGAAACCGAGCTTCTGCGCGGTCTTTATCAACAGGACCAACTGCACAGTCTCTGCCGGATAGTCACGATAGCCGTTGGCGCTGCGCTGGGCGCGGATCAGGCCACGATCTTCGTAGAAACGCAGGGTGTCGCGGCTGACGCCACAGGTCTGCGCCAGTTCGCCGATACGCACGGGCAATTCCTGGGAGAAGGGGTTGACCCTGGAGCATACTCCAGGCTTTAGCCTGCCGCTCTCACTTTCCAGAAAGGAGCGGAACATGTGGAGCCAGAGCGGTTATCGAGGATTGGTGCGGGCCAGCGGTTGGTACGATCTGCTGATCACGGCAGCGTTCGTCACCCCGTGGAGCCTGATGGCGTTGCACGGGTTGTTGCGGCAGTTGAGCGCCCAGTGGGGGCTGGCGGGCGACCTGCCGGATTTCGCCCCGATGCATGTGCTGATGGCGAACCTGATGGGGTCGATCGTGTGTGTCTGGTCGGTGCTGCGCATTCGTGATCCGCAGGCGCAGTTCGGGCGCTATGACGCGGTAGGGCGTCTGCTGTTCGCCCTGTGGCAGGGCTATGCGCTGGCGCAGGGTGCGAGCCAGTTGCTCGGGGGCATTCTGCTGATGGAGTTGTTCTGGGCAGTGCTGCAACTTTGGCCGGTACGCAGCGCTGATCAAAAAACGATCAATTCCGCTGCGTAACGGCCGGGCAGGCGATTGACGCAGGCTTGCACGGTTTATCCACAGCTTGCCCCACAGTATCTGTGAGCAAGCCGCTGCGCTGGGCATAAGCCCTGCCGGGCTGCCTTCGAACGGCGATAATCCGGGTTAAGCAGCTGATTTTTCGACGGAACCAAGGCTGTCATCAAATTTTGATCAAAATATGATCTTTCGCCTGAAAGCCTTGCTGGCAAAGGCTTCCAGCCGGCTGCCCAGAGGTTATCCACAACCGGGCCCACAGTGGATGTGGGCAACTGCTCAGCCTTTTTCCAGGAGGATCCGGCCGCGGCTGAGATCGGCCAGTTGCCGTTGCACGGTGTCGAGCTGTTCGGCGCCCAGGGCCAGGCGCACGTCGACGCCGTTGGCGGTGAAGGCTTCATCGAGGATCACCCCGTCGGCCTCGGCGACGCGCAGCTTGAGCAGGGCCAGTTCGCTGAACGAGCAACTGCATTTCAGCTCGGTCCGGCTGACCAGCAGGCGTTTCGGCGCCTGTTGCAGGCATTTGTTGGCGCCGCCGCCATAGGCCCGGGCCAGGCCGCCGGTGCCCAGCTGGATGCCGCCGTACCAGCGGATCACCAGTACCACGACCTGGTCGCAGTCCTGCGCCTCGATGGCCGCGAGTATGGGTCGTCCGGCAGTGCCGCCGGGTTCGCCGTCGTCGCTGCTGCGGTACTGGGCGCCGAGTTTCCAGGCCCAGCAGTTGTGGGTGGCGGCCAGGTCGCTGTGGCGTTCGAGGAAGGCCTGGGCGTCGGCGGGCGTGCTGATTGGCGCGGCGAGGGTGATGAAGCGGCTCTTGCGAATTTCCTCGCGGTATTCGCAGGTGTCCAGCAGGGTAGAAGGCATAAGCGGGTGTTCAGTTCGGCGGGGTCAGGCCACAGCCCTTGAGGATGATGTGGATAAGGTTGTTGCCGGCGTCTTCCATGTCCTGTTTGGTCAGGCGGCTGCGGCCGGTGACCTGGCAGATCTGCGTGGCGAAGTCGGCGTAGTGCTGGGTGCTGCTCCATAGCAGGAAGATCAGGTGCACCGGCTCCACCGGGTCCATCTTGCCGGCGTCGATCCAGCTCTGGAACACGGCGGCGCGGCCCTTGAACCACTCGCGGTAGTCCTGGCTGAAGTAGTCGGTTAGGCAGTTGCCGCCACTGATGATCTCCATGGCGAAGATCCGCGAGGCCTGCGGATTGCGCCGTGAGAATTCCATCTTCGCGCGGATGTACTGGGCCAGGGCCTGGGCCGGGTCGTCGTCGACGTCGAGGGCGTTGAAGGTGCTGTCCCACAGCTCGATGATGTTGCTCAGCACCGCGATGTACAGGCCCAGCTTGTTGGTGAAGTAGTAGTGCAGGTTGGCCTTGGGCAGCCCGGCGTTCTGGGCGATGGTGTTCATGCTGGTGCCCTTGAAACCGTGGCGGGCGAACTCGTCCTCGGCGGCCTGGATGATGGCCTGCTCGTTCTTCTGGCGGATGCGCCCGGCGGGCTTGACGGCAAGGGTACGGTGGGCGGGCACTTCAAGGGTCATGGGCGGTTCCGGCAAGAGCTGGGAAATAAAGGCACATGCACTGATACCCCAGGCACGGCGGGCACACAAGCGCGAAACGCGAGAATATCGCAATTGCGTCCTAACGTGTCGCAGCCAGGCTTTCGAGGAAGCTTTCCAGGACCAGATGCGGGCGGCGCCCCTTGCGCGTGACCCAGGCCAGGCTCAGGTCATAGAAGCGCTCGCCCGGCTTGAGTGCGCGCAGGCGACCCTGCTGGACCCAGAACGTCGCGTAGTGATCCGGCAGGTAGCCGATGTAGCGACCGGTGAGGATCAGGAAGGCCATGCCCTCTCGGTCGGAGGCGCTGGCGGTGCAGTTGAGTGCCTGGTACGCCGCCTGGATCTCGGCGGGCAGGCGGAAGGTCGGGGCGATGGCGTCCTGAGCATTGAGGCGGTCATCGTCCAATTGCCGGTCGTCGACGTAGAACAGCGGGTGGCCGACCGCGCAGTACAGCAGCGAACGCTCGCTGTACAACGGCTGGTATTCGAGACCCGACAGCGGGCTGGCCTGGGGTACCACGCCGACATGCAGGCTGCCGTCGAGCACGCCCTGTTCCACCTGGCTCGGCGGGATCATGCGGATGCGGATGCGCACGTCGGGGCCGCGATCCTTGAGCTGGGCCAGGGCATGGGTGATGCGCATGTGCGGCAAGGTCACCAGGTTGTCGGTCAGGCCGATGTTCAGTTCGCCACGCAGGTGCTGGTGCAGGCCGTTGACCTCGGTGCGGAAGCTTTCCAGGGCGCTTAGCAGTTGCAACGCCGACTGGTAGACCTCGCGGCCTTCCTCGGTCAGCGAGAAGCCGGCGCGCCCGCGCTGGCACAGGCGCAGGCCGAGGCGCTGCTCCAGGTCGCCCATTTGCTGGCTGATTGCCGAGCGGCCGATGCCCAGCACGTTTTCCGCCGCCGAGAAGCCGCCGCACTCGACCACGCTGCGGAAGATCTTCAGCAGGCGGATGTCGAAATCGCTGACCTGGGAAAGCGGTTCGGGGCGACGGCTCATAGTTTAGTGTCCGGTGAACTGAGGATTAGAAAAGTAGAGTTTTCCAGACTTTATAGCCGTGACAAGTTATCGGCAATACAACGCTTTCCTACGAATGCTGTTCAATTGCCTTGCGAGGTCGCGACGATGAACCTGCCTGAAAACGCTCCTGTCGGTCTGGCCAGCCAGCTGAAGCTGGATGCTCACTGGATGCCCTACACCGCCAACCGCAATTTCCAGCGTGATCCGCGCCTAATCGTTGCCGCGGAAGGCAACTATCTGGTCGACGACAAGGGCCGCAAGATCTTCGACGCACTGTCCGGCCTGTGGACCTGCGGCGCTGGCCACACCCGCAAGGAAATCCAGGAAGCCGTCGCTCGCCAGCTGGGCGTGCTGGATTACTCGCCGGCGTTCCAGTTCGGTCATCCGCTGTCGTTCCAGCTGGCCGAGAAAATCACCGAACTGACTCCGGGCAACCTGAACCACGTCTTCTATACCAACTCCGGTTCCGAGTGCTGCGACACCGCAGTGAAGATGGTGCGTGCCTACTGGCGCCTGAAGGGCCAGGCCACCAAGACCAAGCTCATCGGCCGTGCCCGTGGCTACCACGGCGTGAACATCGCCGGTACCAGCCTCGGTGGCGTGAACGGCAACCGCAAGCTGTTCGGCCAGTTGCTGGACGTCGACCATATCCCGCACACCGTGCTGCCGGGCAACGCCTTCACCAAGGGCATGCCGGAAGAGGGCGGTATTGCGCTGGCCGATGAAATGCTCAAGCTGATCGAGCTGCACGACGCTTCCAATATTGCCGCGCTGATCGTCGAGCCGCTGGCCGGCTCCGCCGGTGTCCTGCCGCCGCCTAAGGGTTATCTGAAACGCCTGCGGGAAATCTGCGACCAGCACAACATCCTGCTGATCTTCGACGAAGTCATTACCGGTTTCGGCCGCATGGGCGCCATGACCGGCGCCGAAGCGTTCGGCGTGACCCCGGACCTGATGTGCATCGCCAAGCAGGTCACCAACGGCGCCATTCCGATGGGCGCGGTGATTGCCAGCAGCGAGATCTACCAGACCTTCATGAACCAGCCGACCCCCGAGTACGCTGTGGAATTCCCCCACGGCTACACCTACTCGGCGCACCCGGTGGCGTGCGCGGCCGGTATTGCCGCCCTCGACCTGTTGCAGAAGGAAAACCTGGTGCAGTCCGCCGCCGAGCTGGCGCCGCACTTCGAGAACGTGCTGCATGGCATCAAGGGCACCAAGAACGTCATCGATATCCGTAACTACGGCCTGGCCGGCGCCATCCAGATCGCTGCGCGCGATGGTGATGCCATCGTCCGTCCTTACGAAGCGGCGATGAAGCTGTGGCAAGCCGGTTTCTATGTGCGCTTCGGTGGAGACACCCTGCAGTTCGGGCCAACCTTCAATACCAGGCCGCAGGAGCTGGACCGTCTGTTCGACGCCGTCGGCGAAGCCCTGAACGCCATCGACTGATCGATTCCCTTTCCCGGGGCAGGCCCGTGCGCCTGCCCCCACTTGAATACCTGGAGTTACTGCATGAGCACCGTTGCACATCTGATCAATGGCGAGCTGGTTTCCGGCAACGACCGCAGCGCCGACGTCTTCAATCCTTCCACCGGGCAAGCGATCCACAAGGTCGCCCTGGCCAGCCGTGCCACCGTACAGCAGGCCATCGATTCGGCCAAGGCGGCCTTCCCGGCCTGGCGCAACACTCCACCGGCCAAGCGCGCCCAGGTGATGTTCCGCTTCAAGCAACTGCTGGAGCAGAACGAAGCGCGCATCTCCCAGTTGATCAGCGAAGAGCATGGCAAGACTCTGGAAGACGCCGCCGGTGAACTGAAGCGCGGGATCGAGAACGTCGAGTTCGCCTGCGCCGCTCCGGAAGTGCTGAAGGGCGAGTACAGCCGCAATGTCGGCCCGAACATCGATGCCTGGTCGGACTTCCAGCCGCTGGGCGTGGTGGCGGGTATCACGCCGTTCAACTTCCCGGCCATGGTGCCGCTGTGGATGTATCCGCTGGCCATCGCCTGCGGCAACTGCTTCATCCTCAAGCCGTCCGAGCGTGATCCGAGCTCGACCTTGCTGATTGCCCAGTTGCTGCACGAAGCGGGTCTGCCGAAGGGCGTGCTGAACGTGGTGCACGGCGACAAGGAAGCGGTGGACGCGCTGATCGAGGCGCCGGAAGTCAAGGCGCTGAGCTTCGTCGGCTCGACGCCGATCGCCGAGTACATCTATGCCGAAGGCACCAAGCGCGGCAAGCGTGTCCAGGCCCTGGGCGGTGCGAAGAACCACGCCGTGCTGATGCCGGATGCCGACCTGGACAACGCGGTCAGCGCGCTGATGGGCGCGGCCTATGGTTCCTGCGGCGAACGCTGCATGGCGATCTCGGTGGCTGTGTGCGTTGGCGACCAGGTGGCCGATGCACTGGTGGCCAAGCTGGTTCCGCAGATCAAGGGCCTGAAGATCGGTGCCGGGACTTCCTGCGGTCTGGACATGGGGCCTCTGGTTACCGCTGCGGCGCGTGACAAGGTCGTGGGGTACATCGACGATGGCGTCGCTGCCGGTGCCGAACTGGTTGTGGACGGTCGTGGCTATCGTGTTGCTGGCAACGAAGACGGCTACTTCGTTGGCGGTACGCTGTTCGACCGCGTGACCACCGAGATGCGCATCTATAAGGAAGAGATCTTCGGGCCTGTGCTGTGCGTGGTGCGGGTGAATAGCCTGGAAGAGGCGATGCAACTGATCAACGAACACGAATACGGCAACGGCACCTGTATCTTCACCCGGGACGGTGAAGCCGCTCGCCTGTTCTGCGACGAGATCGAAGTCGGCATGGTCGGCGTCAACGTACCGCTGCCGGTACCGGTGGCCTATCACAGCTTCGGTGGCTGGAAGCGTTCCCTGTTCGGCGACCTGCATGCCTATGGCCCGGATGGCGTGCGCTTCTACACCCGGCGCAAGGCGATCACCCAGCGCTGGCCGCAGCGGGCCAGCCACGAGGCTTCGCAGTTCGCGTTCCCGAGTCTGTGAGCGTAGCTATATAGAAGAGGGGAGGCCGCAAGGCCTCCCCTCTTCGTTTTACGGGCTTTTTGACTGTAATGACAAATATGTTGCAATAAGTGCTTGACGCCCCGTTTTATCTGTCTATAATTCGCCCCACTTCCGGCGCAGTCGAAACGGAAAACTCCTTGAATATCAACGAGTTAGGCGTTCCAGGTGGTATCGGA
>NZ_JAZDQN010000047.1:0-49668 GCF_036324125.1 Pseudomonas ulcerans
GCGTGGCCTCGGCCAGCGGAGCCTTCGCCGACAAGAGCGCTGGTGACGGCAAGACCGTCAACATCGGCAATATCGTCTTGGGCGGCGCCGACGCCGGCAACTACACCCTGGCTGACAGCACCGCCAGCACGACCGCCGATATTGCCAAGGCCAGCATCAGTGGCGTAACCGGAATCACCGCGCAGAACCGCACTTATGACGGCACCACCGCTGCTGGACTGAACACTGGCGCTGCCGCGTTCACTGGTCGTTTCGGCAATGACGAACTGAGCGTGACCTCGGCCAGCGGCGCGTTCGCCGACAAGAATGCTGGCGACGGCAAGATCGTCAATGTCGGCAATATCGTCCTCGGTGGCTCCGACGCCGGTAACTACACGCTGGCCGACGACACCGCGACCGCCAGCGCCGATATCGCCAAGGCCAGCATCAGTGGCGTGACCGGCATCACCGCACAGAACCGCACCTACGACGGCACCACCGATGCTGCTTTGAACACCGGCGCCGCCGCGTTCACCGGCCGCTTCGGCAACGACGAGTTGAGCGTGACCTCGGCCAGCGGCGCGTTCGCCGACAAGAATGCTGGCAACGGCAAGACGGTGGCGATCAGCGGGATCGTCCTCGGAGGTGCGGACGCGGGCAACTACACCCTGCTCGACACCTCTGCGGCCAGCAGCGCCGATATCGCCAAGGCGAGCATCAGTGGCGTAACCGGCATCACCGCGCAAAACCGCACCTATGACGGCACCACCGATGCCAGCCTGAACACCGCTGGCGCGAGCTTCAGCGGCCGCTTCGGCAATGACGAACTGAGCGTGACCTCGGCCAACGGCGCTTTCGCCGACAGGAACGCCGGCGACGGCAAGTCGGTCGCCATCACCGGGATCGTCCTCGGCGGCGCCGATGCCGGCAACTACGTCCTGGCCAGCGACACCAGCAGCACCCAGGCCGATATCACCAAGGCCGCACTGACCATTACCGCCGATGACGCCAGCAAGGTGGCCGGGCAAAGCATCTCCTTGAATGGCTACAGCACCCGTGGCCTGGTCGCCGGCGACAGCGTGGCGTCGGTCAGCCTCGCCAGCAGCGGCGAAGCGGCCAGCGCCGCCGCCGGCTCGCATGCCATCGTGGCCAGCGCCGCCACCGGTGCTGACTTGAGCAACTACACCATTCGGTACGAGAACGGCATCTTGTTCGTGCTCCCTGCACTGAGCGAGCCGAGCCTGCCGGTGATGGACCAGGACTACCTCGGCGTACTGGCCTCCAACGGCCAGATCGTATCGGGCCAGGTCACACAAGAGGCTAGCGAACCTCAGGGCCTGAGCCACGACCTGCTGATCACCAACCCGTCCGACGAGCGCCTCAACCTGCACGTCGTCAACCAAGGCATCCGCCTGCCAGAAGGAATCTGATTCATGCGTTTCGTTCGTTCTTTGATCGGCGGCGGCCTGTCCCTGCTGTCGCTGTCGGTGATGGCGGCCACCTTGCCGGACGCCGGCCAGTCGCAACAGAACATCGACCAGCTCCCGCTGCAACTGCCTGGCAAGCAGCGCCTGGAGCTGAACCTGCCCGACACGCCATCGGCCGCAGCGACGGCCAGCGGTCCCAGCCTGCAGGTCAACGGCTTCACCCTGGAAGGCAACGGCGCCATCGGCAGCGACGAACTGCTGCCTCTGCTCGGCGACCTGCAAGGCCGCACGGTGTCACTCGGTGAACTGCAGGCCGGTGCCAACCGCATCACCCGGCTGTACCGCGAGCGGGGCTACCCGCTGGCCCGGGCGTACATTCCGGCGCAGGAGATCGACGGCGGCGTGGTGCGGATTGTCGTGATGGAGGGCCGCTTCGGTGAGGTCGGCCTGAACAACACCTCGCGGGTTTCAGGCGCAGCCCTGGCACCGCTCACGGCGCTCAAGAGCGGCGATGCCGTGCGCTCCGCCGAACTGGAGCGCAGCCTGCTGCTGCTGTCCGACACCCCGGGCGTGGAGGTGAAGTCCACGCTCAAGCCGGGCGCTTCGGTCGGTGCTACCGACCTGCTGGTCGATGTCACGCCGGGCCCGTTGCTGTCCGGTTCGGTGGATGCCGACAACTACGGCAACCGCTTCACCGGCGAATACCGCCTGGGCGGCACGCTCAACGTCAACAGCCCGCTGGGCCTGGGCGACCGCCTGACCCTGCGGGCCATGGGCTCGGATGAGGACCAGCAATACGGCCGCATCGCCTACCAGTTGCCGGTCGGCCCCTGGGCCACCCAGGTGGGCGTGGCCTATTCGGACATGGATTACCAGCTGGCCAAGGATTTCGACGAACTCGACGCCCACGGCAATGCCCGTATCGCCAGCCTGTACGCGATCCAGCCGCTGGTACGCAGTCGCGATTTCTCCCTGTACGCCCAGGTGCAGTTCGACGACAAGCGCCTGAAGGACGATATCGACCTGTTCGGCAGCAAGAGCGACAAGCGCGCGCGGGTGGTCATCGCCACCCTCAACGGCAACAGCCGCGACAACCTGCTTGGCGGTGGGGTGAACAGTTTCGCCCTGGCCTGGAGCCAGGGCAGCCTGAATATCGACGGCCAGTTGAACCAGACCATCGACGACCTGACCGCTGGCACGCAAGGCCGCTTCCACAAGCTCAACCCGAGCCTGGTGCGCCTGCAACGCCTGACCGAGCGTTTCAGCCTGTATGGCCAACTGCAAGGCCAGTGGGCCGACGGCAATCTGGACAGCTCGGAAAAGATCAGTCTCGGCGGCGCCTACGGCGTGCGTGCCTATCCGCAGGGCGAGGCGTCTGGCGACCAGGGCTGGCTGGCCAACCTCGAATTGCGCTACGCGCTGACCGATGCCTGGCAGCTGAGTACCTTCGTCGACCACGGTGAAGTGCGCCTGAACAAGGACACCTGGAGCAACGGTGAAAACCACCGCAGCCTGTCGGCGGCGGGTGTCGGCGCAAGCTGGGCCGCGTATGGCTGGCAGGTCAATGCGGTGGCCGCATGGAAGCTGGGCAACGATGATCCGCAGAGCGATGTCGACCGCAGCCCGCGGGTGTGGGCGCAAGTGGTGAAGTTCTTCTAGGTCTGTACGGCGATGAAATACTAGTGCTGGTCAGTAAGCCAATTGATTACCGATTTGGGGCTGCGTTGCAGCCCTTCGCGAGCAAGCTCGCTCCCACGGCGCCAAACTCTGTGGGAGCGAGCTTGCTCGCGAAGGGCCGCAGAGCGGCCCCTGACAGGTATTAGCTGTCGGGCAGTGCTTGCGCGAAAGTGGCACAAAGCCATATCTTGCCGAATCCAGGGTGAATGCAGGGACGCCGCCCGGGCCACGTCCTCCGACCATCATCCCGGTATTGCCTGTATGCGCCTGGCGTCCTGCCTGTTGTCCGCGTTTTGCGTGCTTCCTCTTGCCTGCTTTGCCAATGGCAACGGGGAGGGTCTGCTGCCGTTCCAGCAGATGCCCGACCTGCCGTCCGCCACCAGCCTGACCCAGGGCGACACCTCCTATGAGCCGCCGGATAACCTGGAGGCCATGCCGTTCCTCAGTGGCGGCGTGGCGCTGGACAACTTTGGCGGGCATGACGACCAAGGGCGGCTGGCCACTGCCCTCAACCTGCGTGGCGTGCTGGCCTCCAGCGACCTGCTCAGCCTGCGCAGCATGGGCTCGGCGGAGCAGGGGCACTACCACTGGGCGGCTTATCACCTGGGCATCGGGCCTTGGTCGACGCGCGCGGGGATCATGGCGTCGGACCTGTCCTATGAACTGGGTGACGAACTGAAGATCCTGGCGGCCAAGGGCACGACCCGTACCGCCAGCGCCTTCATCATCCAGCCGCTGCTGCAAGGGCAGGGGTTCAGCCTCAAGGCCCGGTTGCAGTACGACGAAAAGCACCTGCAGGACGAAATCGGCTTGCTGGGCATGGACAGTGACAAGCGCTCCCGTGTGGTCGACTACAGCCTGACCGGCAGCGTCCGGGATGGGTTGCTCGAAGGGGCCGAGAGCAGCCTGACGTTGAGCTGGAGCGAGGGCCATCTGGATATCGACGGTGCGCCCTGGTCATTGGTTGGCCAGTCCGATCCCGGGCATTTCAGTGTGCTGCGGGTCAAGCTGGCGCGTCTGCAGCAGTTGGGTGGGCGCCTGGCCCTGTACGTGCGGGCCGTGGGCCAATGGAGCGATGACAACCTGGACGACTCGCAACGGCTGTATATCGGCGGCGCCTTCGGCGCGCGCTCGACCTACCAGACGGCGGCTTTCGGCGACCGAGGCTGGCTGGCCAGCGCCGAGTTGCGCTACGCCCTGACCGATAACTGGCGCCTGGTGACCTTCGCCGACCATGGCGAAGCGCGCCTGAACGCACCGGCCCTGAGCATCGATACCGCGCCTCGCCGGCTGTCTGCCGCAGGCCTGGGCGCCGGCTGGTCGGCCCAGGCATGGAGCATCAGTGCGCTGGCAGGCTGGAAGCTTGGTGAGCAACCGGCTGCGGCTGCCAGCGAGCGCCAGCCTCGTGTGTGGGCGCAGTTGGCGTATTTTTTCTAGGCTACGGCTTCTGTCGGTGCCGCCTGGTATCGATTGACCGGCACCTCCAGCCCCAGGTGATCCCTCAGGGTCCTGCCGGCATAGTCCTCCCTGAACAGACCCCGTGCCCGCAGGATCGGCAGCACCTCATCGGTAAACCGGGCAAACGCCGCCGGTGCGCCGACATGGATATTGAAGCCATCCACCGCACCTTCGCGGAACCAGCGCTCGATCTCGTTGGCCACGGTTTCCGGCGAGCCGGCGAAACCGGTGAAGGGCCGGGCAAAGCGCAAGGCTGTCTCGCGCAGGGTCAGCCCCTGTTCCTTCGCCACCCGCTTGATCTTCTCGGCATGCCCGCGATAGCCATTGCTGCCCAGGTCCCCCAGTTCGGGGAATGGCGCGTCCAGTTCGTACTGGCCGAAATCGTGGTAGTTGAACGGCCGGCCCAGTTGCACCAGGGCTTTCTTCAGGTCCAGCTCGCCATGCCGCGCCTTGAGCAGGGCCTGCGCCTCTTCGTCGCTGTCGGCGATGATCGGCGAGATGCCGGGGAACACCAGCACCTGGTCCGGATCACGCCCGGCCGCGGCTGCACGGCGCTTGATATCGGCGTAGTACTCGCGGGCGTCCTCGAAGTTGTCGACGCCGGCGAAGATGCCTTCGGCGATCTGCGCGGCCAGGCCACGGCCGGACTCCGACACACCAGCCTGGAAGATCACCGGCTGGCCCTGGGCCGAGCGGGAGATGTTCAGCGGCCCGGTGACCGAGAAGAATTCGCCGCGATGGTCCAGGCGGTGCTGCTTGGCGGGGTCGAGGAAGCGCTTGTTCGCCCGGTCCCGGGGGAAGGCGTCGTCCTCGTAGGAGTCCCATAGCCCCTGGACCACCGCCACATGCTCATGGGCGCGGCGGTAGCGCTCGCCATGGTCGATATGTTGCTCGCGACCGAAGTTGCCGGCAGCGCCTTCCAGCCCGGTGGTGACCACGTTCCAGCCGGCGCGGCCATGGCTGATCTGGTCCAGCGAGGCGAACTGTCGGGCAACGTTGAAGGGTTCGGTGTAGGAGGTGGTCAGGGTCGCCACCAGGCCGATCCTGTCCGTGGCGCCAGCCAGGGCCGAGAGCAGGGTCAGGGGCTCAAGGCGATTGAGGAAGTGCGGCGCCGAGTCCGGGGTGATGTAGGGGCTGTCGACGATGAAGACGAAGTCGAACTTCGCCGCCTCGGCCGCGCGGGCCTGCTGCTTGTACCAGTCGATATCGATGCTGGCGGTGCCGGGGATCTCCGGGTCCAGCCATTCCTGCGGGTCGGTGCCGACGCCGGTGAGGATGGCGCCAAGGTGCAATTGCCGTGTGCTCATGGTGTGGGTCCTCTAGGGAGAAGTCGGGGGAATCAAGCCCAGGCGTGGCGTACCAGCAAGCTGTCGGCATCCAGTGCGGCGTCCACCGCGTCGATGATCGGCTGCGCTTCGCTGCGCACCAGCCAGTCCGGGCTGACCTGGGCGAAGTGCACGCGGCGGTCGCGGCCGATCACCACCACCGTGGGTTGCGGCAGTTCCCAGGTCCCGGTGCCGGTGACTTCGCCGATGCTGCTGCCCTTGGCCAGGGCCGCCTGGCGCGAGGCCTCGTCGAAGCTGTAGAGCACGCCGAAGCGCCGGCCGAGGGTGTTGTCCGGGTCGCTGGCGACCTGCAGGGTCAGCTGGTGCTTGTCCTTGATCTCCAGCAGCCGCTCCGGCACCTGGGGGCTGATCGCCACCAGCGGCACGCCGCGGCGTTGCAGGGCGGGCTGCAGGTTGCGCTGGTAATAGGGGATGGCGATGTTGCAGGCCGGGCAGCCGGCGAAGCGGAAGAACACCAGCACCGCCGGGCCGTTGGCCAGCAACTGGTCGAGGTCGAGGCTGCCGCCTTCGACCTTGAGTAGGCTGAAGGGCTCGACGATGTCGCCGGCCTTGATGAAGCGCTGCGGATCGGCTTCATCCACCAGGCGCTTTCGCTGGTCGATATTCACTTGCAGGGCCTCCGGGGCCCAGGTGCGCTGCCGCTCGGCGTGCAGTTCGGCGAGCAGGTGGTTGAGGGATTCACTCATGGCGGGATCCTGTGACGGGGGAAGGGGTGGCCAGCTCGCGGGCGAGGGCGAAGATGCCCTCCATGCGCCAGTGCTGGTTGCTGTAGCGCGGGTCGTCGGCGAATTCGTCCCAGCCGGAGTCGCGGCGGTACTGGCCGAGCAGGCCGCTGGCGAGGATCCGCGCCGGGTCGGGGTTGGTCGGGCGTTCGCAGTCCGGGTGGACGTAGAGGGCGTCGCCCGGGCAGTACAGTTCGCACATGAAGCAGGTCTGGCAGGCGGCCTGGTCGGCGATGCGCGGCTTGCCGTCGGCGCCGATGGCGAGGACGTTGCTCGGGCAGACCGTGACGCAACGGGCGCAAGCGCTGCAGCGTTCGCTGAAGATCAGTTCGATCATGCCGGGACCTCCGCGCGTACCGGGTCGTGTCGAACCCAGGGCGTATCGAAACCTCCGCTGCGCAGGTGGGCATCGAAGCGTGGCGACTGCGTGGGTGCATCCTCGCGCTGGTGGATGCCGCGGCTTTCCTTGCGTGCCAGGGCGCTTGCGTAGCACCAGCGGGCGCTGGCCAGCAGGGCGGCGGTCTCGCGCCAGCGCAGCAGCGCGGTGGGGTCGGCAACGCTGCGCTGGCTGCGCAGGCGGTCCCAGTGGTTGTCGAGCACTTCCAGCGAACGCTGCAGGCGGGTGCCGCTGCGGAACAGGTTCTTGTCGTAGGGGTGCAGTTCGTCCTGCACCGCCCGGACCGTGTCGCGGTGATCGTGACCTGGCGTGCCGATGGGCAGGACTCCGTAACGTGCCACGTTACGTATCGCAGTACGGGTTCCGCGCCGGGCCAGGGCATACCGTGCCGCGCCTGCACCGGCCCATTGCCCGCTGGACAGGGCCCAGGACGAGTTCACCGCGCCGCCGCCGGAAATCGCCCCGGTCACCGCCTCGCGACTCGCGGCGTCTCCAGCGGTGAAGAGGCCGGGGGCGGTGGTCTGGCAATCGTCATCGACCACCCGCAGGCCGCCGATGCCGCGGATGGTGCCTTCGCCATGCAGGGTGACCGGGAATTTGTCGCGGTACGGATCGATGCCCAGGCGGTCGAAGGGCAGCATCAGGTTCGGTTGCACCTGGGGCAGGCGGGTGCGGATGTCGTCGGGAATGCGGTCGAGCCGGCACAACACCGGGCCTTGCAGCAGGGCCCGGGCGAGGGCGTCATTGAAGCCGGGACCTTGTGGGATCTCCAGTTCGCGCCCGGCGGCATCGAAGTAGCGGCCGAAGGTATAGACCATCGAGCGGGTCATGGTGCTGCCGGCCGGGGCGATGCAGTAATAGCTGGAGAACTCCATGCCGGACAGCTCGGCGCCGGCTTCGACGCCCATCAGGTAGCCATCGCCGGTGTTGGTGTGGCTGCCCAGCAGGCGCGACGCGAAGCCGCAACCGCCAGTGGCGAGCACTACCGCCCCAGCCTTCACCTGCCATTCGCGCCCCGCCTGGCGTTGCCAGCCGCGGGCGCCGGCGAGGTGGCCGCTTTCGCTTTGCAGCAGCTCCAGGGCCGGGCTCTGGTCGAGCAGGGTGACCTGGTGTTCCACGGCCAGCTGGCGCATGGCACGCAGGTACTCCGGGCCGCGAAGGGCGCGGTACTGCTTGCGGCCCTGCTCGTCGTCGGGGAATCGGTAGAGGCGGTCCAGCTGCGGCAGGGAGTGCCAGGTGGTGTCGAGGATCCGCGCCATCCAGCGCGCATCGCCCAGGCCAGCCGCGCTGGCCACGCGCTTGTCGACGGCGTTGGCGCGTTGTTCCGGTGGCACCCACCAGTGGCCGGGGCCGGCGGTGGCGGTCACGCCGCTGGTGCCGCAGTAGCCTTTTTCGGCGAGCACCACCCTGGCGCCTTCGCGCGCCGCGGCCACCGCCGCCCAGGTGCCGGCCAGGCCGCCGCCGATCACCAGTACGTCAGCGTCCAGGTGGAGCGGGGCGGGGGCGTTGTGAAACAGGGGAATCATGAAGGGGCACACTCCTTGGCGAGGTCGTTGGGGGACGGCCTCCGCCGGGAGTGGGGTCGGGTCTGGAACAGACGATATGCCTTGCCAGCATGGGCTGGGAAAGGCTTTTTGGTTCTAAGCTAATTATGTGATTTGTGTATCTATACGGATCTTAAAATCAAAATTAATTATTTTATGATGCTTGTCTCATGTGGGCATGGTAGGGCGGATCGGTAGCTGTCTTTTTGATATCATCGGCGCACAACGAGACCCCACGATCCAACAGGTGGCTGACACAAGGATGAAAGGTTAAATGGCGTTATTCGTACAAAAGCCGGTTTTCTGGAACACCAATGGCTATACCGCACCGTCGGGCGGCTTCGCCACCAGTGGCTATGCCAAGGAAAACGGCTACGGCCATGAGGAATGGAACAACTCGCCGCGCCTGCTCCTGCGCCAGGGCAACCAGCGCTACCGGATCTTCCACACCGACGGCCTGGGCAGTGCGCCGCTGGTGGAGAATGCCGGCCAGACCTTCGTCTTCATGACCGCCACCCACAACGGCATCCAGCAACTGGTGGGCATCGCCGGCAATGCCGTCGGCCTGTTCGATGAGCGCCTGCAGCCGCAACGCCAGGAACTGGTGGAGAAGCTGGCCCTGCAGGACCTCTGGGAAGAAGCCTGGGCTGTCACCAAGGTGCGACGGATCCACGAAGACGACCGCCATCATTTCATCCGTGGCTGGAAGCAGAACCTGCACCGCATCCCCAGCTGGATCTGTCCGGAAGAATACTTCTGGTGGTTCGACGAACCCGTGACCCTCGACCCCCGCACCCTGATCGGCAAGCAGAAGCTGCCGGACCTGCCCGGCACCCTGACCGAGCTGGACCTGGCCCTGGTGGGACGGATCATGGATGCCATTCCCGAAGGCCAGCGTGGCGAGAAATGGGTACGGCTGATCGATGCCATCCACTGTGCGCCGACCGAGCCAGTGGTGGCCTCGGATCGCGATGCGCTGCTGGAAGGCAACGAGCCGGTGGCCGACCTGCTTACCACGATCCTGACGCGACGTGGTCGCGGCAAGTTCCGCGAAGACCTGCTGGGGATCTGGGGTGGCGCGTGCGCGGTCACCGGGCTGGCCTGCACCGAGGTGCTGCGGGCTTCGCATATCAAACCGTGGGCCGCGTCGAGTGCGGCGGAGCGTCTGGACAGCAGCAATGGGTTGCTGCTGGCGGCGAACCTGGATGTGCTGTTCTATCGCGGGCTGATCAGCTTCGACCAGAACGGCGACATGCTGGTATCGCGCTGGCTCGATGCCGGGCATCGCCAGGCGCTGGGGCTGCCGCAAGCGTTGCGGTTCATGCCGGGCGAACTGGCGCAGTATCTGGCTTATCACGAGGAACATGTGTTCCAGCGCTAGGTGCGTTTGCTAACCCCTTGTCACTTGTACTGGGCGATCCGGCCCAGGCTACGCGCCGCCTCCAGTACCACCCCGCGCAACCACCGCGACGCCTGCGAGCGGTGCTTGCGCGCATGCCACAGCTGGTAATAGCGCAACGGCTGCACCTCCACTGGAAACGGCTCGATGCGCAGCGCCAGCAACTCGCTGTAGTGCTTGGCGAACGAGCGCGTGGTGGTGAACAGCAGGTTCGACTTCACCAGCACGTAGGGCGCGATGCAGAAGTAGGGCAGGGTCGTGGTCACCCGCCGGGCCAGGCCGTTGCCGGCCAGCTCGTCGCCGATAGTGCCGTGGCCGCTGGCGTTGTGGGTCATCACCGCGAGGTGGTCGGCGGCGTTGTAGGCGTCGCGGGTCAGGCCGCCCGGCGGGATCGGGTGTTCTTCGCGCAGCAGGCAGACCAGGTCGTCATCGCACAGGGGTTGCAGGTGCAGGTGTTCGGCCGGTGTCCGCCAGTTGCCGATCACCAGGTCCAGGTGGCCGTCCTCCAGGCCCTTGGCGTAGCCGCCCTCCGCTTGCAGGTGGGTCAGTTCCAGGGTGGCGCAGGGCGCCTGGGCGTTGAAGCGCTCGACGATGGCCGGGACGAAGAACACGCTGAGGTAGTCCGGGGTGCTGATGCGGAAGGTCTGGCGGGTGGTGGCCGGGTCGAAGCGGTCGATGGGGTGGAGGATCTGCTCGATACTGGCGAGGGCGCGGGAGGCGGGTTCGATCAGGCTCTGGCCGTGGGTGGTGAGGACCATGCCGCGGCCACTGCGTACCAGCAGCGGATCGCCGGTCAGCTCGCGCAGGCGGCGCAGGGCGACGCTGATGGCGGGCTGGGTCTGGCCCAGCAGGTCGGCGGTGCGCGACACGCTGCATTCGCTGAGCAGGGTGTGCAGGGTGCGGATCAGCTGGGCGTCGCAGTTGGGGAGGTTGCTGGGCACTGGGGGGCTCGGTGGTCTGGTAGGTCATTGGCAATGATGTCGATGCTGATGAGCATGGGTATCTACACATCTCAATCAAGCCCATGCGAACCCTGTGGGAGCGGATTTATCCGCGATTGGGCGCGAAGCGGCCATAAAACCTGCCTCCCCGGTGAATCAGGAAAAACCGGGGCTCAGGATTTACGACGGCTTCGCCGCCGATCGCGGATAAATCCGCTCCTACACCGACCGCGTTGTGGCACATCCAAGATGTATAGATACCCACGCAACGATGAGGCCATCAGCTTCAAATCGATATATATAAGACTATATAGCGACGCACCCGCCTAGCGCCAATCCGGCAATCCCTTGAGCAATTCCGCTTTCTCCTGCACCGCCGCCCCCATCAGCACGAACCCGAGCATCCGGCTGTCGGCGTCGTGATACAGCGACCTGACACTGGCGATGCCCTTGTCGCACGGCGCCGCCAGCCGCGTCGACCACAGCCCGCCGCTGTCCAGCGGCGAGGCCACCACGGTCGGCAGCACGCTGGTCTTGATGGTCACCGGCATCGCCGGGTAGGCGACCGCCGTCGGCCGGCCGGCCAGGGTCTGCGCCAGCGCCCGGGCCTGGAGCATGATCGGCGCCACGTAGGGCAGCACCAGGTCATGCACCTGCGCGCAGTCGCCCAGGGCATAGACATCCGCCGCGCTGGTGCGCAGGTACGCATCGGTGACGATCCCGCCCGCCACGTCGAGCCCTGCGGCGCGGGCCAGGGCGACCCGCGGTTCAAGACCGATGGCGCACAGCACGTAATCCACCTCGACCGTCCGTGCGTCCGCCAGTTGCAGGCGATAACCGTCCCCGTGCCGGAACACCGCCACCGGCCTGTTGCCCAGCGCCAGGCGCACGCCGATGGCGGCCAGGGCATCCGCCATCGCCTGGCCGGCTTGCTCCGGAAGCAGGCGGCTCAACGGCCAGGTGGCGCGGTCGACCACGCAGACCTCGTGCCCGGCATGCCGCAGGTCGTTGGCGAACTCGCAGCCGATCAGCCCGGCACCCAGGATGGCGATGCGGCTGGCCGTGCCGATGCGTCCGCGCCAGCGGCGGTAGTCCTCCAGGTCGTTGACGGTGACGATCGCGTCCGCGCCATCACCCTCCAGGGCCGCCCGCCGGGCATCCGCCCCCAGCGCCAGAACCAGCGCGCCGTAGCGCTGCGGCTGGCCGGCGATATGTACCACCCGCGCCTCGGTATCGATCCGCTCGACCTCGCTCCAGGTCATGACCCGCGCCTGCAGTTGCTCCGCCATCTGCTCGGCGCTGGCGGTCACCAGTTGTTCGGGCAGGCGCCCGGTCTGGCAGGCGTTGGACAGCGCCGGCTTGGAGTAGAACTCGCCGCCGTCACGGGTGACGATCAGGATCGGCGTCTCACGGCCGAGCTTGCGCAGCTCACGGGCCACGGTGTAGCCGGCGAGACCTGAGCCAAGGATGACCACGGGGTCGGGCTGCGCCGCAGGCTGTTTTTCCACGGCATCCTGGGGCAGGCGAACCATCTCGAAATCCGCCTTGCCCACCCCGCATTCCGGGCAGTACCAGTCCTCCGGCACATCCTCCCAGCGCGTGCCGGCGGCGATACCGTCCTCCGGCCGGCCCAGGGCCTCGTCGTAGAAGAAGCCGCATACCAGGCATTCCCACTTGTACATGGCGCGTCCTCCTTAGCTGGTAAAGGCCCGGCCCAGGCCGAGGGCGCTCAAGGCGCGGCGGTAGGCGGTGGAAGAGCGGTCGGCGGGAATGTGGATTTCCAGGGACAGGTCCAGTGGCAGGTCTTCCGGGCGGCACAGCTCGACGATGTCGCGGTCTTCCTCGAACACCTGCTGGTTGAAGGCGTAGACGTCCGCCAGCGGCAGGTCCTGGTCGAAATTGCGGGTGATGGCGCAGAACATGCGGGTCTTGCGCGCCGAGATCGGGCTGGCGGCGTTGAGGATCACCAGGCGTTCGCCCGGGCTGGGGAAGTCGACGCTGAGCCGCGCGGTGAACGGCGCGAAGACATCGAAGGTGCGCGTCCACAGGAAGTCGTCCGGCGCGCGGTGCTGCAAGGCCTTGGGGAAGTTGCTGACATTGCTGACGTACTCGGCATGCACGCCATACGGCGTCACCTCGGCCTTGTAGGTCGGCACCACCGGATTGTCGCGTTCGGCGAAGGCTTCATGGTGGATCCAGGCGAAGTGGGCGACATCGATGAAGCCCTCGACCTGGCGTCCCGCCGAGGCGGCGATATCGATGGCCGGCGGCAGGATGCGCTGGAAGCTGCTGTCGTGCCAGGTCGGCATCTCGGCGAAGGGCGCGCTGTCGCCGGCCATCAATACCCAGACCAGGCCGTATTCCTCGCGGGCCTGGTAGATCTGGATGCGATGTCGCTCGGTGAGGTTGGCGTTGGGCTCGGAGGGGATCCGTGTACAGCGGCCGTTGGTGCCGAAATGCAGGCCGTGGTACGGGCAGATGATGTTGTCGCCCTGCACCCAGCCCTTGCTCAGCGGCGCACCGCGGTGGCTGCAGATGTCACGGGCGGCGTTGATGCGCTCGCCGGTACGGTAGAGGACTACCGGTTCGTCGAGCAGGATCACGGCATGGGGCTTGTCGGTCACCTCCGCCGAGAAGGCCACGGGGTGCCAGTGGCGGGTGAGGATCTCGCGGTCCTGCGGGGTGAAGGTGCTGGTTCGGGTGATGGGGTTCCAGGTGATGTCCTGGCACGCAATGGCGGGGCTGTTCATGTTGTTTTTCTCCTGGCATTGGCTGACACGGGAGCAACGCGGCGTGGCGGTCGCTTGCCTCGACCGCGTGACCTTGCATTGCCCGGCCATGCTAGCGAGGCCAGCAGCTGCGACCCATGGCGTGGAACGCATGGTTGCCATGTGCGTTGGCGCATGAGCACTGGCGAGTCCGGCGGCATTGCCTATATGATCCTTGCCGCGCGACGGGCAGGAACTTTGTCCCGGCTGTTTCGCTGTCGCGGTCATCGAAGGAACGCATTTCACCCCAAGGACCTTTCATGCCTGGATTCATCCGTGCATTTGCACGTCTGTTACCTGTTGCCCTGATCACCGGCTGCGCCGCCCAATCCTCCAGTCTCGTCAGCGAGCCCCTGCAACCCACGGCGGGCGGCCCGGTCGCCTACCTGGTCGGCAGCATCGGCCCCCTCGGTCGCGACGCTGCGTATACCAACCAGCGTATTCTCCTGCGCGAGCGCGGATCGCAATATGGCGCGGCCGCGTGGTGGGGGCATGCCGAAGTCGCCCACACGCCCAAGGACATCGAGGACTCACCCAGCAGCGACAAGGCCGCACCGCCGGGTGAGGCCAGCGTTTTCGTCATGCCGCTCAAGCCGGGTGACTACGAGTTCTACGACTTCCAGTTCTTCTGGACCGGCTACAACAGCAGCTTCCGCTCGCTCCAGGCCCGCGAGCAGTTCCTCGTGCCCCTGCGCCTGGAGCCGGGCAAGGCGTACTACATTGGCGAGTTCCGCTCGCGTTGCCTGGGCACTGCCGCCTGCCTGTTCTTTCACGGTGACCAGCAGTCGCGGGACGAGGCCATCGCTCGCCGCTACAACTCGGTCCTGCCAACGCTGCAGGCCATGAATCTGGATCTGGCGCCGGCGTTTCCCTTCGTCGTGCCTTCGACCACGACCCGCGCGGCCGCCGATGCCGCCATCAGCAAGGAAAGCAAGCAATGAACAAGCCCCTGATCCTCGTCGCCGGCCTGCTGCTCGGCGGCTGCGCCGGCACCCAGACCTTGCCCGACCCGCAGATCAAGACCGGACAGGATTACCTGCCGCCCATAACGGTCATGGTGGACTCGCTGGAGCACAGCTCCGAATTGCGCAACTATCTGCGCCAGAGCGGTGTGTTCAGCAAGGTCGAGAGTGGCTCGGCAGCACAGGACGAGACCCAGGTGATGGTCAAGCTCGACGCCCAGCGCAAGGTCGCTCCGGCGCCGGTACTGCTCCTCAGCGCCGCAACGCTGTTCCTCCTGCCGATCCAGAACGACATGGATACCAAGGCAGAGTTCACCGTGATGCGCGACGGCAAGGTGCTCAACCGCTATCGCTACGAGAACTACATGACCAAGTATTCCTGGCTGCTGGATCTCGGCATTCCCGAGCGCCAGGAAAACATCCGCAGGGTGGCGCGTGCTTTCGCCCGCGACATGCAGGCAGCAAGCCTCGCCGAGCCGTCGCAGGAGGCTCGTCGATGAATGTGCTGCTCAAGGTCGGGTCGCTCGCGGTCGGGCTGTCGCTGCTGGCGGGCTGCAACCCTTCGATGAAGCCGCTGGGCTATCACGCGGAAAAACCCTATGTGCCCATGAGCCTGATGGTGGTGCCCCGTAGCTACACCCGCCTGGATGTTGCCGAGCGTGACCTGCTGGTGACGGCGGTGAAGAGCTCCGGTGCGTTCTCGTTCACCGACCATGGCTGGGCGCGCAAGGGTTACGGCCTGGTGATCAGCGAGCCGCCAGGCAAAGGCGCGGGCGTGCTGGTGGCCTTGAATGCGATCACCTTGCTGACTTTGCCCGTGCCCTACGGCTATGTGCAGAACCTTGAAGGCAAGGTGTTCAAGGACGGCAAGTTGTTGCGCACGTTCACCTACCGCCGGGAAGGCACCGGAGTCGCTGCCTGGTACGTGCCGCCGCCCAACACCGAGAACCGGCGACAGATGCTCACCGAGCTGATGCGCGACCTGGAAGCCAGCGCGTTGATCCCCCATGTCGACGAGTCGACGGTCACTGCGCCGGAAAGCTGATGCCGCGCTGCTCCATCCAGCGCCGATAACGCCGCGCCTGGCGGGCGGTGGCCAGTTGTTGCAGAAGCAATGCCCAGCCTGGTGCTACCTGCGGGACGGGCGCCTTGCCCCGGCTCAACCGGCGCAACTGAAACTTCACCGCCGCCATGTTCCCCAGCGACGCCAGCACCTTGTTCCTCCAGGTGATCGGCCGCAGCGCCGGGGCGCTGTCGCGGCCTTCGCGCCAGTGTCGGGGCAAGTGGGGTTCGAGGGCCAGGGCAGTGCCGATGCCGGCCATGGCTACGCCTGAGGCAATCACCTGTTCGGCCACCGGCTGGCGGCGGATGCCGCCGGTGACCATCAGCGGCATCCGCGCCACGGCGTGCAGGTCTCGGGCGAAATCAATGAAGTAGGCTTCCCGGGCCAGGGTCCGGCCATCACGGGCGTCGCCCTGCATGGCCGGCGCTTCGTAGCTGCCGCCAGACAGTTCCACCAGGTCCACCGCCAGTTCGTTGAGGCGCAGCAGCACCTCGCGGGCATCCTCGGCGCTGAAGCCGCCACGCTGGAAATCCGCGGAATTGAGCTTCACCGCCACGGCAAAGGATGGCGAGACCACCGCCCGCACGGCCTTGACCACTTCCAGCAACAAGCGGGCGCGGTTGTCCAGCGTGCCGCCCCATTGGTCGCTGCGCTGGTTGCTCAGGGGCGAAAGGAACTGGCTGAGCAGGTAGCCGTGGGCGGCATGGATCTGCACGCCGTCGAAGCCGGCCTGTTCGGCGAGGCGGGCGCTGCTGGCGAAGCGCTGGATCACCTCGGCGATCATCCCGTCGTCCATGGCCCGTGGCAGGGCGAAGTGCCTGGACATGTTGCCCAGCGCCAGTGCTACCGCCGATGGCGCCCAGGTCGGTTGGCCAAGGTTGGCGGGCATCTGCCGACCGGGGTGGTTGAGCTGCAGCCAGAAGCGCGCGCCATGGGCACGTCCGGTTTGCGCCCACTGGCGGAAACGCTGCAACTGACGATCATCCTCCAGCACCACGCCGCCGGGACCGGTCATGGCCCGGCCGTCGATCATCACGTTGCCGCTGATCAGCAGGCCGGCGCCGCCCTCGGCCCAGGCCTGGTAGAGGCGGATCAGCCGAGGGGAGGGCGCATGCTCGGCGTCGGCCATGTTTTCTTCCATGGCCGCCTTGGCCAGGCGGTTGGGGATGATCGCGCCGTTGGGCAGGGTCAGGGGATCGAACAGGTTCATGGGGCACACCTCGGTTGGTCGTGGGCCAACCTTAGGTTTAAAGTGAACTTTAAGGTCAAGCACTTTGGAGAGGATCATGAAGATTGGCGAACTGGCCAGGCGCAGTGGGCTGACGGCGTCGAGCATCCGTTTCTACGAGTCCAGGGGATTGCTCACCGCCGTGGAGCGTACGGGCAATGGCTACCGCAGCTACGGGCCGGAGGTGCTGTGGATGCTGGAGATCATCACCGGGGCGCAGAGTGCCGGGTTTTCCCTCGACGAGATTCGCAGCCTGCTGCCGGTGTCCAGTGGCGGCTGGCAGCACGAGGAACTGCTGGCCGGGTTGAAGCGCAAGGTCGAGGAAATCGAGGTACTGCAGCAGCGCCTGGCGCGGAACAAGGCGCAGTTGCTGGTGGCGATCGTGGGGATCGAGAACCCGCCACAGGGGCAGGATTGCGTGGGCAACGCGCAGCGGGTGCTGGAGCGGCTGCGGACCTGAGCGGGCAACGATCCCGTTCGTGAGTGCTGGCCAATTGCTCCACTTGCTGGCCTGGATCCATTACCATTACGGCCTTTCGCCCGCCATGAGTGATGTACACGGACATGCATCTGTTTCCCGAGCAATTTGCCCCCCAGGCCTGGAGCGGTGCACGAAGCAAGCAGTTCATCCTGGCCAGCGATGCTTTCCAGCAATTGCTCGGGGATGCCCTGCACGGTCACTTCCTGGCCGACGCGCACGTGGCCTCCACGGCTGGCCGGGACGGTTCGATCGATGCCTGGGTGACCGAGGCGGCGCGTGCCGATGGCCAGTTCAACGGTTTCTGCTTTCCGCTCTTGGTCGAGTGCAAGCACCACGATGACGACTTGCCCCAGACCTCGGCGAACATTGCCCGTGGCTGGGCGGCGGTCAAAAAGAAGCTATTGAAACAGGCCGGCGATGGCTGGCCCGGCCTCTATGAGCCGTGGCGCCAGGCGCGTGCCTATCTGTACTGCATCAGCGCGCGCTTTCCCAATCAGCAGGCGCGGAATGATCTGCAGAAGGAAATCCGCGACTTCTTCGCTGGCTTGCCGGCGGCGCAGCGTCCTCCCCTCGATCCGCAGCAGATCCGTGTGTGGGATTGGTCGGACCTGCGCGCCTGGTTAAATACCCAGGTGCTGCTCTGCGATCACTGGCGGGGCGTGCAGCCGGCACAGTGGATCGATCATCTGGGGCTGTGCAAGCAGTTGCGCGATGCACCGCGTCGCGGCCAGTTGAGTTTCCAGACCTATCTGCTGGAAGAGAACCTGTCGTTCATCACGCCACCTGACGACGATCCTGCGCATCCGAAGGTGCTGCTCGATGCCCTGGCGCGGGGTGAAAACCTGCTGCTGGAGGGTGAGGGCGGCATCGGCAAGACCCGTACCTTGCACGAGGTCGCGGAGCTGGCGCTGAAACGGCGCTGGAGGGTCCTGCACCTGCGGCCCTCGGAGCAGGAAGTGGACCTCGCCGAAGCGGCGCCCATGCTCTTGAGCTCTTCCAACGACACCCTGGTGCTGATCGACTACATCGACCAGCTGGCCAACTTCGATGCCCTTTACTGGCGCAATACCCTGCTGCCCGAGGCCCTGGAGCGAGGTGTGCGATTGCACCTGCTGACCAATGCCCGGCCAAGCGGTTCGAGCGAATCGCTGGAGCGATTGAAGAGCAGCGAGTTGTTCAGGAGCGTGTTGATGCGCCCCGACGCGGAACAGCGCAAGCGCGTGACCGCCAGTATCGAGGCACGGCTTTGCCCTACCGCCATTGCCCAGATCGGACAGGAGGCAGTGCAGAGGCATTGCGGCCCGCGTCCCATCATTGCCATGTTCATCGCCCAGGCGCTGGAACGGTTGGCAGTGGCCGGGGAGTTGCGCGCTCAGCTGGACAACATTCCGCAACCGGACGACCTGTTGGGCTGGTTGCGCCGACGCCAGAGCGAAGCGGGGATGTTTCCGCAATGGCAGGCGGCGTCGCGCTGGGAAATGCCGGCGGCGCCCTCTCGCCAACTGATCGCCGTGGCTGCCGCGCTGGCGGTGTGCCCGTTTCCGGCGGACGAGTTGCCCCAAGTGATCGAATGCACGCTGCAAGGCGAGCAAGCACAGGTTGCGTGGATCCTGCAGACGCTGGAAAACGACGGTTGGATCGAGGTCGACGGCGACAGCTATCGAACACCCCACGATGCCATCGCGGACGAGATTCTCAGGCAGATGCTCAAACACCCGGACCGTGTCATGGCCGACCTTCTCGTCAGCGCCGGGCAGGGGCGCCCCTTGGGGCGTTTCGCGCGCAGCCTGGGCCGTCTCAGCGGTGAGGGCGTGCTGCCGAAAGCAGACAAGGCGAGCATCGAGACTTCCACCAGAGCCTGGCTGCAGACCCAGGCCGCGACTCTCGGCCAGGCGCTGAGCAAGGAAAATCCGGGGGTGGTGGCCTACGCCTTGGGCTCGCTGCTCGATTACCGACCATGGCGCGAGACTGCCGAGTCAGTGTGGGCTGAGTTGGTTGCACCCTGGCTCGAACGCAATGGCTCCCTGCTGGAAGCGCGTCATTTCATCCATCGCGGACTGAAAAGCCTTCCTGGCGACAGCTTGCTGCAGCCTGCGCTGGACTGGCTCGCGGACAACGGCAACCGGGTGGTGGCGTCGTTCATCCTTGGCCCGCTGCTGGATAAGCGTGCGAACCTGGGGGCACAGCGCGAAAGTGTGGTCGACAGCACGATGCACTGGCTGGCGCGTCACGGCGCCGACCGTTCCGCGGGTTTCGTGCTTTCTCCCTTGCTGGGCTGGAGCGAAGAGCTATTGGAAGGTCGAGAGGGCGCGGTTATTGGCGCCGCGCTGCGCTGGCTCGGCCAGCATGGAACCGACAGGCAAGCGCAGTTCGTTTTCGCATCCCTGCTGGAATGGGATGAACGCCGTCTGGGGGGCGACCAACCGCGAGTCCTGGCCTTGGCGCTAAGCTGGCTCGAACAGTCGCAGCAGCAGGAACAGAACCGCGTATTGCCGCCGCTGTTGGCCTGGGCGCCCGAGCGACTGGGTGAACAGGGCGACAAGGTGCTGGCCAGCGCGGTCGCCTGGCTGGAGCGCTTTGCGGAGTCGTATGCGGTCGGCCGGTTCATGCTGCCACCCCTGTTGCGCTGGGGAATGAAGCGTCTAGGCGACCACCGGAACAGGGTACTGGATGCTGCGCTGCACTGGACCGCCCTCCATGCGGTCGAGACCGGTGTGCATTGGGTACTGAGCGCGCTGCTCGAATGGGAGCGCTGGCAGTTGGGTGAGCATGCGCCTGTGGTGGTGAGCCAGTCCTTGGCCTGGCTGGCGCAGCGTGACAATCAAGCTTCGCAGGAAATCGGCTACGTTCTGCACCTCTTGCTCAAGTGGCAGCCTGTGGAGTTCGCTGCGGCGGAGCAGGACGTCCTGGCGGCGGCCTTGCGCTGGCTGGCGTTTGCCGATAACGCGGTCCAGGTTCAGGCTGGCTATGTCCTGCCACCGCTGTTGCGTTGGCGCAAGCTGCCCTTGGACCAGCGGAGCCGGATCGTTCGGCTGGCGATCGTCTGGCTGGACCTGTACGCCGAGCGCGAGGATGCGAGTTATGTGCTTGAAGGGATGTTGGAGGCAAGCTCTGCGTCGTCCGATGCGGAGTATGCAGCGGATGTGATCGCTCGCGCCGAACAGTGGCTGAAGGCTCGCAGCGAGGATCCGGAACGTAGCTTCATCATCGCGCGCTTGCTCAAGGTTACGACCGTGCCGCTGACGCGCTGGCTGGCGCTGGCCGAGGAGGGGCTTTCGCTGCTGGAGCAGGGGCCGGGGAACAGCAGTGACAGCTATGTATTGCAGGGCGTCCTGTGCCGCTTGCCGATGTTGCCCGCGACGCTACACGAGCGCTGGACCTTGTTGGTTGTGCGCTGGGTCGGTTGTGCGAGAAAGTCTCGGCATGTGGGCAGGTTTTTCTACGCTTGCCGGGTGCAATTGAACGAGGCGGACCTGGCGCCCCTTCGTCCGCTGCTGGATGCCGCCGTGAGCGCCCGCGAGGACCTTGAAACCTATGACTGGTTACGCCCCATGAAGTCCAGGGAAAGTTCCGGGGCTTAGCGACCTTCGGCCATCAAGGCGTCCCGCAACCACGCCCCGGCCGGCCCCAGCGAGCGCTGCTGCGACCACACCAGGTCCAGTGGATAGCGCCGCGGCCAGCCCGGCATGTCCAGTTCCACCAGCATCCGCGCAGCATAGGTGCGCACCATCCAGCGCGGCAGGATCGCCCAGCCGAAGCCCTGGGTGGCCAGCTCCATGAGGATCAGGTAGCTCGGCGCCGACCAGCTGCGCTGCCGGGCGATCTGGAACAGGCCACGCTGCGGCGAGTCGTCGAGGGTGTTGAGACGCAGGGCGCGGTAGCCGGCCAGTACCTCCTGGCTCAGCGGCGTGGTCCCGGCCAGGGCGTGCTCCTTGGCCACGTAGAGGGCGAACTCGGCCTGCTCGGCCAGGGTCACGTGGCCGATTTCCGGCGGGTAACCGGGCTCCGAGGGCAGGATGCCGAGTGCCGCACGACCGGTGCGCACCAGATTCAGCGCATCGCTGTACTCGGCGAACACGCACTCGAACTCCAGTTCCGGGTAACGCTCGCCGAGCCTGACCATATGGGCCTGGAAATCCGGCGAATCGTAGGCATCGGAGATGACCAGGGTCAGCCGCGACTCGACCCCGGCGTGCAGCAGGTCGGCGGCCTGGCGCAAGCGCTGGGAAGCCGCCAGTACGTCTTGCGCCTGGAGCAGCAGGGCGCTGCCGGCATCGGTGAGCACCGGCAGCTTGGCGCTGCGGTCGAACAGCGCGACCCCCAGGTCGATCTCCAGCCGCGAGATCGCCTCGCTGATGGTCGACTGGCTTTTGCTCAGTCTGCGTGCGGCGGCACTGAAACTGCCGAGGCTGGCGGCCTGGACAAAGGCTTCGAGCGAGTCGGGGGAAAAACTCATATCGGTATCTCCGATGGTTCCTATCTTTATTCAACCCTATCACCGATGGAAAATCCGCCCCACGATTTTTCAGTTGGGAAAGGACAGGAATCATGACCCTCGATACGGGAATGGCAGGCTACCGGCGCTGGCTGGTACTGGCGGTGGTGTCCAGTGCGCTGCTGCTGATCGTCATCGACATGACCGTGCTCTACACGGCGCTGCCGCTGCTGACCGAAGCGCTATCGGCCAGCGCCTCGGAAAAGCTCTGGATCATCAATATCTACTCGCTGGTCTGCGCCGGCCTGCTGTTGGGCATGGGCACCCTGGGCGACCGGCTCGGGCACCGCACGCTGTTCATCTGGGGCCTGGTGGTGTTCGGCCTGGCGTCCCTGGCGGCAGCGTATTCCAGCAGTTCGGCACTGTTGATCGGTGCCCGCGGGGTATTGGCCATCGGCGCGGCGATGATGATGCCGGCCACGCTGTCGATCATCCGCCTGACCTTCGCCGACGAGCGCGAACAGGCCTTCGCCATCGGCGTCTGGGCCGCCGTGGCGTCGGGTGGCGCGGCCCTCGGCCCGGTGGTGGGCGGGGTGCTGCTGGAGCATTTCTGGTGGGGCTCGGTGTTCCTGATCAATGTGCCGGTGGTGCTGGTCGCCTTGCTCATGACCCTGCGCTACGTGCCGGTGTCGGTGGTGCGCCGCGAACGCCAGTGGGACCTGGTCGGTTCGCTGCAAGTGATGGTCTGCCTGATCGGTTTCGCCTATGCGATCAAGGAGGTCGGCAAGCGCGAGGCATCGTTCACGGCGGCCCTGGCGGCGTTGCTGATCGGCCTCCTGTTCGCCGTGCTGTTCGTGCGTCGCCAGCGCCGCAGCGAGCATCCCTTGATCGATTTCGCGATTTTCCGCAACCGCACCTTTTCCTCGGCGGTGGCGGCAGCGGTGATCGCCGCCGCGACCCTGATCGGCATGGAGCTGGTGTTCAGCCAGCGCCTGCAACTGGTGCTGGGCCTGTCGCCGCTGGAAGCCGCGCTGTTCATCCTGCCGCTGCCACTGGCTGCCTTCGTCGCCGGGCCATTGGCGGGGCTGGCGCTACCACGGGCAGGGGCGAAGAACGTGTTGTCGGCGGGATTGCTGCTGTCGGGGACCGGCATGGGCCTTTATCTGCTGGTGCACGATGCCAGCACCCTGGTGCAGGCGCTTACGCTGACGGCGCTGGGCGTCGGTATCGGCGCGACCTTCACGGCGGCATCGAGCACCATCATGGGCAGCGTGCCGGCAGAGCAGGCGGGAATGGCGGCGTCCATCGAGGAGGTCTGCTACGAGTTCGGTGGTGCCGTCGGCGTGGCCTTGCTCGGCAGCGTGCTGTCGGCGGTGTACAGCACGGCGATGGCGCTGCAGCGCGTGGCGGTCGAGGCCAGGGTCAAGGACAGCCTGGACGAGGCGCTGATTGCCGCTCGGCACCTGGAGCCGGCCCAGGCCACGGCGTTGATCGAGACAGCGAAGGGCGCGTTCGACGGTGCCTTCCTGGTGGTGATGGCGGTGTGCGCGGGCTTGTTGCTGCTGGGCGCGGTGCTGGTCCGCCGGTTCGCCTTGGAAAGCGGATCGAAGCATTCGATTAGCGAATAGAATCCTTGCGCATTATGCGTTTCTCTCAAGGGGCCGTTGCGCGCGATGATGCGGCCCTGATTGATTGGTCTCCGGAGCCTTGTCCATGCAGTTCGAAACCTGGTTGCTGCTAGTCCTCACCTGCTTCGGCATCGCGGTGGTCCCCGGGCCCAACGCCTTGCTGGTGCTGACCCACGGTGCCCTGCACGGCAACCGGCGGGCGCTGTTCACGGTGACGGGCGGTGTGCTCGGCTTCATGGCCATCATCGCCCTGTGCGTGCTGGGCCTGGGCGCGCTGATCCAGGCTTCGGTCACCCTGTTCTTCGGGTTGAAGATCCTTGGTGGCGTCTATCTGATCTGGCTGGGCATCAGCCTGTGGCGCTCGGCGCCGATGAGCCTGGACATGGTGGTCGAGGCGCGTTCCAGCAATGCTTCGCTGTTTCGCCAGGGCTTGTTGTCGGCGGTGTCGAATCCGAAAGCGTTGCTTTTGTTCACCGCGTTTATCCCGCCGTTTCTCGATCCGCAACGCAATGTGCTGGTGCAGACCGCGGTGATCGCGCTGACCTACGCGGTGGTGGAGTTCTTTGTCGAGTGCCTGGTGGTCAACGCCGCGCACCGGGTGCGGCCATGGCTGGCGCGCACCGGGCGGCGTTTCAACAAGGTCTGTGGCGGCTTCTTCGTGCTGTTCGGAGCATTGCTGCCGGTGCGCTGAGCACCTCAGTCCTCGCTTCGGGTCCTGGCAGGACGGTCGCGATCGAAGCGCTTCAGGCCGAAGTCCGGCAGCCAGCGCTCGCGACGGATCGTCCACAGTTCATAGGTCGGCTTGAACTGGTCGGGATGGTCCAGGGCCCCCAGGTTGATCTCGATCTCGTCACCGCTGCGCGAGAGTACCGGCGAGCCGCAGGTGGGGCAGAAGACGCGGCCCTGGTAGTCGGCGGTCTGGCCGCTGATGCTCACCGCAGCCTGCGGGAAGATCGCCGAGCCATTGAACAGCGAACCCACGTGCTTGCGGCAATCCAGGCAGTGGCAGAGGCCGACCCGGTAGGGTTGGCCGGTGGCTTGGAAGCGGACGTTGCCGCACAGGCATCCGCCTTTGATCGGGGTCATGACCGGCACCTCGTAGTGTGGGGTGATGGTCTTGGGACTGTGCGCGGGGCGCAGGGTTCGGTTGCGATCCCTGCGGCCGCGCTGCGATCGATCAGCCCGCCAGCGTCGAGTTGTCGATCACGAACCGGTACTTCACCTCACCCTTGAGCATGCGCTCGTAGCTCTGGTTGATCTCGTCGGCGCGGACCAGCTCGATGTCCGCGACGATCCCGTGCTCGGCACAGAAATCCAGCATTTCCTGGGTCTCGGGAATGCCACCGATCATCGAGCCGGCGATGCTGCGGCGCTTCATGATCAGGTTGAACACGTTCGGCGACGGGTGATTGCTGGCCGGTGCGCCGACCAGGGCCAGGGTGCCGTCGCGCTTGAGCAGGACCAGGAAGGCATCCAGGTCGTGGGGCGCGGCGACGGTGTTGAGGATCAGGTCGAAGGACTTGCCATGGGCCGCCATTTCCTGCGGATTGCGCGACACCACGACCTCGTCGGCACCCAGCTCCAGCGCCGCTTCACGCTTGGACTCGGACGTGGTGAACGCCACCACGTGGGCGCTCAGGGCATGGGCCAGCTTGATGCCCATATGGCCCAGGCCACCGATACCGACCACGCCGACCTTCTTGCCCGGCCCGGCACCCCAGGTGCGCAGCGGCGACCAGGTGGTGATGCCGGCGCAGAGCAGCGGGGCGACCGCTGCCAGTTGCGCGGCCGGATGCTTGATGCGCAGCACGTAGCGTTCGTGCACGACGATCTGTTGCGAATAGCCGCCCAGGGTCCAGCCGGGCGCGTCCGGGGTCGGGAAGTTGTAGGTGCCGATCATGCCGTCGCAGTAGTTCTCCAGGCCCTTGTCGCAGTCGGCGCAGTGCTTGCAGCTGTCGACGATGCAGCCGACACCCACCAGGTCGCCGACCTTGAAGCCGCTGACATGGCCGCCGACGCTGGCCACGCGGCCGACGATTTCATGGCCGGGCACGCAGGGGTACTGGGTGCCTTCCCATTCCGAGCGCACCTGGTGCAGGTCGGAGTGGCAGATGCCGCAGTAGGCGATGTCGATCCGCACATCGTGGGCACCGGGTTCGCGGCGGGTGATGGTCAGCGGCTCAAGCGGCTGGTCGCTGGCGTGGGCGCCATAGGCGATGACTTGCATGGGACATTCCTCGAAGCGGTGGAAGACCGTTCCATCTTGGGCGAGCAAGGCAGGGCGCCGGTAACCCGATTCGACCCTGTTCTTGCCTAATCCTTCAGCGCCGCCTCGATCCCGGCGATATCGATCTTGCCCATCTGCATCATCGCCTCGAAGGCACGCTTGGCCTTGGCCGGGTCGGGGTGGGTGATGGCCTGGGTAAGGATGCGCGGGGTGATCTGCCAGGAAATACCCCACTTGTCCTTGCACCAGCCGCAGACATTGGCCTCGCCGCCGTTGTCGACGATGGCGCTCCAGTAGCGGTCGGTCTCGGCCTGGTCGTCGGTGGCGACCTGGAAGGAAAAGGCTTCGTTGTGCTGGAACATCGGCCCGCCGTTGAGGCCCAGGCAGGGCAGGCCCATGACGCTGAACTCGACGGTGATGATGTCGCCCTGCTTGCCGGAGGGATAGTCGCCGGGGGCCGGGTGGGCGGCGATGACCCGGCTGTCGGGGAAGGTGGCGGCGTAGAAGGTGGCGGCATCCAGGGCGTCACCGGCGAACCAGAGGCAGATGGTGTTCTTCGGGGTCATGATGGCGGGCTCCCGCGAGGTGGAGAGTTGAGTCTAGACCTTGATCCCGGTAGTGCTGGTCAGCGATGTGCAGAGTGAATGACCGACCCCTGTGGGAGCGGGTTTACCCGCGATTGCTATGGTGAAGCCACTACCGTAATCGCGGGTAAACCCGCTCCCACAGGGTACGCGTCGCTCTCTCAACCTCTGGAGATGTGTAGATACCCATTCAGCGATGAGGCCATCAGCCCCTCATGGCCGATGACCCCGCATGTAACTCAAGGTCATCCGGCTCAACGCCCTGATCCCCACTGCCAGCGCCTGGTCATCCACCTGGAACCCCGGCGAATGGGTCGGCCATACCGGCTTGTCGGCCAGTGCCGGCGGGGTCACGCCCATGCGCATGAACACCCCGGGAATCTGCCGCGCATACTCGGCGAAATCATCCGCGCCATAGGTGCCGGCGTCGATCTTCAGCGGTGTGGTCGAGACCTGCTCCAGCACCGGCAGCAGGCTGTCCACCAGCGCCGTGTCGTTGTGTCCGGCCCGGTAGTTGCCCGGCAGGTACTCCACCTCGGCACTGGCACCCGACGCCTCGGCGATCTTTTGCGCGGTACGGCGCATGCGTTGCAGCACATCCTCGCGCTGCTCGTCGCTGACCGTCCTGATCGAGCCTTCCAGGCGCACCTCGGCGGGAATGATGTTGTGCCGGTCCCCGGCTTCGATGCGCCCCACGGAAATCACCGGCGCCGGCAGCACGCCGAGGTTGGACTGGCGACTGGGAATGGTCTGCCAGGCGAGGATCGTCTGCGCCGCCACCGGTACCGGGTCGATGCCGGTCCAGGGAAACGCGGCGTGGGTCTGGCGGCCCTTGATCCGCGCGACGAAGGTGTCTGCCGCCGCCGTGGTCCGCGTGCGGCTGAGGGTGAAGGTACCTGAGGTGCCGGCCGTGACGTGCAGGCCGAAGATCACCGCCGGCGCCGGATTCTCCAGCACGCCTTGCTCGATCATCAGCCTGGCGCCGCCGGCCTCGCCCAGGGGCGGGCCTTCCTCGGCAGGCTGGAAGATCAGCTTCAGCGTGCCCGGCAGCTCGGCGCGCCGCGCCGCCAGCACCTCGGCGACACCCAGGGCCATGGCCATATGGGCATCGTGGCCGCAGGCATGCATCACCCCGACCTCCTTGCCACGGGTGCGGAAATCGCCGCCTTCGTCCCGCGTGCGCAGCGTCGAGGCATAGGGCAGGCCGGTCTGCTCGGTTAGCGGCAGGGCGTCCAGCTCGGCGCGGATCGCCACCACCGGGCCGGGCTTGCCGCCGCGAAGGATGCCGACCACGCCGGTATGAGCGATGCCGGTCTGCACCTCCAGGCCCAGCTCGCGCAGGCGCCTGGCGATGCGGGCAGCGGTCTGTTGCTCGCGGTTGCCCAGTTCCGGGTGCTGGTGGATGGCATGGCGCAACTCGATCACCCCCGGCAGCGCCGTGGCGATCCGGGCGTCCAGGTCGCCCCATTGATCGGCATGGACGATGCCGGACAACAGCAGCAGGGCGGCACCCAACCCGCGCGATGGCCACATAGGCAACCCCCGGTTCAATAGGTGAAGGCGATCGGCGGGTAGTTGCCGTTCACCAGGTAGTCGCCGATGGCCTTGTACTTGTAGGCCACGGCATCGTGGGTGGTGTGGGTGCGGGCGTTGCGCCAGTGGCGGTCGAAGTTGTAGCGCGACTGCGTGGTCGCCGCGCCGCCCACTTCGTACAGGCGCTCGCAGACATGCAGCGCGGCACGGGTCGAGGCGATCTTGGCCTCGGCCACGACAATGGAGGTGCGGGCGAGCAGGGCGTCGAGGGCTTCACCGTCGAGGGTGCCCTGCAGTTGCGTGCGCGCGGCCAGGTCGACGCTCAGCGCGGCCTTTTCCACCAAGGCCTCGGCGCCATGGATCGCCGCCGACAGGTCGCCCACGGTATGCAGGATGTACGGGTCGTTGCGCGCCTGGTCGACGCCGCTTTCCCGCACTGGCCGGGCTCCGGTGCGCGACCACTGCACGGCATCGTCCAGCGCCGCCAGGCCGATGCCGATGTCGATGGCGCAATGGATCAGTTGCGCGCTGGCGCCGATGTAGTTGCGCCGCTGGTACCACTGGGCAAGCGGGATCACCTGTTCGGGCAGCACCGGCACGTTCTCCAGCAAGGTGCTGCCACTGGCCGTGACCCGCTGGCCCATGCCGTCCCAGTCGTCCAGCAGGGTGATGCCGGGGGTGTCGGCAGGGAGCATGACGTACACCGCGTTGCCGGCCTCGTCCACCGCCTGGATCTTCAGCAGGTCGGCGAACAGGCAGCCGGTGCTGTAGAACTTGCTGCCGTTGAGCACCAGGCGGTCGCCGTCGCGCTCCAGGCGGGTATGGATCTCGCCACGGAACTTGCCGCTGCGCTCGGCGATGGCGCCCGAGGACAGCTGGCGTTCGGCAAAGGCGCCCAGGTAGCGACGCTGCTGCTCTTCATTGGCGATCAGGCGCAGGTGCTCCACCGTGGCGAAGTGCGGGAACAGCGCCTGGGCCACGCTGGGGTCGGCCTTGGCCAGGGTGATGAAGATCCGCGCCACGTCGAGCTGGCTGACATCGCCACCGTCCAGTTCCACGGGAACCCGGGCGGCGCCCAGGCCGGACCCGCGGATCAGGTCCAGTTGCTCGTGGGGCAGGATGCGCCGGGCATCGCGTTCGGCGGCGCCGGGCTGGATCTGGCTGGCCAGTTCATTGGCCAGTACAAGGTAATCGGTCATGGGCATGTCTCGAAAAAGGGATCAGGGTGCATCGCGCAAGGCCTGGCGCGGAACGCCGAGCAAAAGGATCAAAGTGCCGCTGGCGACGAGGCCGGCGACGATGTACAGGGCCAGGCTGATATCGCCCGTGTTGGTCTTGATGCTGCCGATCATGATCGGCGTCAGCAGGCTGCTGATCTGCCCGCAGCAGTTGACCAGCGCCAGGCCAGCGGCGCGGGCGCGGTCGGAGAGGTAGTAGGTGGGGATGGTCCAGAACACCGCCGTGGCCACCAGGTAGCCGCTGGTCATCAGGGTCAGCAGGGCGATGGCCGACCAGGGCCCGGCGATCAGCTTCGGCAGCAGGATCATCGCCAGCGCCGCCGTCAGCCCGCCCAGGGCGAAGTGCCAACGGCGCTCCTGGTGCAGGTCGGAATGGCGGCAGGCCCAGAGCATCACCGCCACGCCGACTACATAGGGCAGGGCGGAGAACAGGCCGAGCTGGCCGAGGTTGCTCACCCCGGCGTCGCGGATGATCGACGGCGCCCAGATGTTGGTGACGTTGCCGGTGCACATGATGGTCAGGCAGTAGGCCAGGGTGATGAACCACACCTTGCAGTCGCCCAGGGCTTCGACGAAGCGCTGGTGCCCGCCGGGCTTGCGGTTGCGTCTTTCCTCGGCCAGGGCCGTTGCTATCGCCTGTTTTTCCGCGTCGCTCAGCCAGCGGGCGTTGGCCGGCTTGTCATCCAGCCAGTACCAGGCGAACAGCCCGGCCAGCACCGGCGGGATGCCGGTGACCACGAACAGCCACTGCCAGCCGCTGAAGCCGCCGATGCCGGCGAAGTGGCCCATGATCCAGGTCGACAAGGGCCCGCCGACGATGCCGCAGACGGCGATGGCCATGATGAAGCGCGAGGTGATCCGTGCCCGGTAGCGGGCCGGGAACCAGTAGGTCAGGTACAGGATCACCCCCGGGAAGAAGCCGGCCTCGGCGGCGCCGAGGAGCACGCGCAGCACGTAGAACTGCGCGGGCGTCTGGGCGAAGGCGGTGGCGATGGTCACCAGGCCCCAGAGGATCATGATGCGGGTCATGGTCTTCTTCGCGCCGAACTTCTCCAGCAGCAGGTTGCTGGGGATCTCGAAAAGCAGGTAGCCGATGGAGAACACACCGACGATGATGCCGAAGGTGGCGTCGCTGATGTTCAGGTCGGCCTTGAACTGCAGGTGGGCAAAGCTGATGTTGACCCGGTCCAGCCAGTTCAGCACGAAGCACAGGAACAGGAACGGCATGATCCGCCAGGCCAGCTTGCGGTACAGGCGCGGGTCGAAGGCGTCGGCCTGCACCGCTGGCGCGGTGGAGGCGGTGGTGGACAGGGTCGTGGTCATGGCTTACCAGCTCACCTCGACCTTGCCGAAGAAGTACGCGCCTTCCAGCCCGTACGGCGAGTACCAGCTGTAGGTCGGGTCGTCGGTGGGGAAGAAGTAGTAGCGCTTGGCTTCGGCGTTGAGCTGCTGTGGCCGGCGGTCGAAGATGTTTTCCCCGCCGACGGTCACTTTCACCGCGTCGCTGAGCCAGTAGCCCAGGCTCAGGTCGGTGATGAACGCCGGGCGGATTTCCTCGTCGCGGCTGGCGGAGATCTGGTTGCGTCCGGTGACCTTGGAGTAGCGCGTGCCTTTCAGGGTCAGGTCGAAGTCGCCCAGCTGCCAGGCGGCGGTAAGCGAAGTGACGTTCTTCGGATAGGCAGTGGTCAGGTTGCCCTGGCGGTCGCGGCCGACTGCACTGATACCGGTGCCGGCGAGGGCGTCGGGTTCCTTGATCTTCTCGATGGTCTGCAGGCTCTGGTTGCTCAGCAGGGTCCACTTGGTCTTGCCGTATTCGCCGAGGTCGTAGCGGTAGTCGGCGACCAGGTCGATGCCGCGGGTGCGGGTGTCGGCCAGGTTGCCGAAGTAGGAGACGATCTGGTTCGGGTCCAGGCCGTTGGCGGCGAGGATGTTGGACACGGCGGTGCCTTGCAGGTTGCTGGTCTGCAGGATGCGGTCCTTGATGTCGATCTGGTACAGGTCGACGGTGATGTCCAGGTTCTCGGTCGGCGTGGCGACGAAACCGAGGCTGTAGTTCATGGATTTTTCCGGCTTCAGGTCCTTGGCGCCCAAGGCGCGGCCGGCCGCGTCGTCCACCGTCACGTAGCGCGTGGTGGCCTGTTCCAGCACGCCGTTCAGCGGGCTGGTGCGCCAGGCGGTGAGCGACGACGAGTAGTACTGCTGCTGCAGCGACGGTGCGCGGAAACCGTTGCTGATGGTGCCGCGCACGGCGAACTGCGGGGTGAACGCATAGCGGGTGGAGAGCTTGCCGCTGCCGGTGTCGCCGAAGTCGCTGTAGTGCTCGAAGCGCCCGGCGACGCTGACGTCCCACTGCTCGGTGAGGCTCTGGGTGAGGTCGATGTAGCCGGCGGTGTTGGTCCGCGAATAGTTGTGCGCGTCCGCCGGGGTGAAGCCCACCAGGCCTGGCGCGCCGGGGTTAGGGCGCTGGCCGGCGAGGGGGTGGCCGGCGGGGAACACGTAGCCGCCATCGGCGTAGGAGGCGTATTCGCCGTCCTGGATCTCGAAGCCGTCACGCCGGAATTCCAGGCCGGTGGAGACGTTCAGCGGCCTGGCGAACAGGCCGGTGTCGAAGGCCCGGGTCAGGTCGAGGTTGTTGGTCCACTGGCTGGCGATCAGATGGCCGCCGTCCATGTCGCGCGGGCTGTCCGGGCCGAGTGACGGGTTCAGCGACTTCTCGTTGCGGGTGTTGGCGTCGTTGCGCCCGTAGCTGGTGCTCAGGTCCAGTTTCCAGCCCAGCACATCCTCGTTGCGCAGGCCGACCACGGCCTGGAAGTCGTCTTCCTCGACCACGAAGCGCGGCGAGAAGCCCTCCGGGTACACCGAGACGATGTTCTGCGGCGAGTTGGCGGTGCGGTAGGTGCCCCAGCTGGTGGAGTTGCGGTGGCTGAGGGTGGAGAACGAATACAGGCTGACCTGCTCGTTCAGCGGCAGTTCGGCGTTGTAGCCGAAGTTGTAGGTCTGCGAGCGCGGCTGGCCGAGTTGCTGGCGATAGCGGCTTTCGCTGTTCTCCCGCGGGTCGGCAGCGCCATTGACCGGGAAGTAGATGCGCGTGCGGTCGGGCACTGCGCCGGCGACGTTGGAGCTTTCCTGGATGCCGATATCGGCGCTGAGGCTGAAGAAACCGTCGTTGGGCAGTTCGAAGCCCTGGTTGATCTGGCCCTGGCCGCGGGCACCGAAGTTGCCCTTGCCGCCGATGCGATTCTCGTACTGGCCGTACAGCGCGCTGGCGCTGCCTCCGGAACTGTTGTTCTTGAGGATGATGTTGATCACCCCGGCGATGGCATCGGAACCGTACTGCGCCGCCGCGCCGTCACGCAGGACTTCGATGTGGTCCACGGCGCTGACCGGGATCAGGTCGAGGTCGGCCGGCGACTGGCCGCTGGAGGTGGCGGCGGTCTGCACGAAGATCAGCGAGGTGTTGTGCCGGCGCTTGCCGTTGACCAGCACCAGCACATGGTTGCCGCCCAGGCCACGCAGGGTCGCGGACTTCACCGACAGCCCGGTGCCGCCGGTAAAGCCGGCGGCATTGGTATAGGACGGCACGCTGGCGGCGAGGGCATCGCGCAGGTTCTGCTTGCCCGAGCGGGCCAGGTCTGCGCCGCTGATGACATCGATCGGCGCCAGGCTCTTGGCCACGGTGCGGCCGCTGTCACGGGCGCCGGTCACTACCACGGTCTGCAGGGCGGTGTCGGTGCTGCTGGTGTCGGCGGCGCTGGCCAGGGGCGCGACGCACAAGCCGAGGATGCCTGCGGTGAGCAGGTTGAGCCTGGGCTGGAAAAGGGTGGGGCGAGACATGGTGAGGCTCCGGGATCGGGGGCCGCTATCCATTCCTGGTGGTGGGTGTTCCTGACAGTACTGGCGAGGCTTTTGGGGTGTTGGGCTTGTCGTTCTGCTTATCGGTAGAGCATGACGTCCTGTCGGGCCTGGTCGACCAGCGCCATATGTTCCTTGAGGCGCTGCTTGCGCGTGGCCAGCAGCAGGGTCTTGCTCCATTGCATGGCCTTGGCCGAATGGCCGGCCAGTTGCGTCGCCAGTTCGATGGCGGCGGCGTGCGGGTCGTGCGCGATGCGGTTGATCAGGCCCAGGGCCAGGGCCTCTTCGGCATCGAAACTGCGGGCGCTGAGCATGATGTCCAGGGCCGCCGCTTCGCCGACAAGGCTGGGCAGGGTGATCGCACTGAAGCCGGAGAGCATGCCGTGGCGCACTTCCGGGAAGCTGAAGCGGGTATCCGGACGGGCGATACGGAAGTCGCAATGGATCGCCAGGCTGATGCCCAGGCCCAGGGTATGGCCGTGCAGGGCGGCGACCACCGGTTTGCCCAGGTCGAGGCCGACATCCGGCAGGGCGCGGGCGAGCAGGGTGCTGGCCACGGCTTCGCCGGTGGCCTGGATTTCCTTGAGGTCGGAGCCGGCGCAGAACGCCTTGTCACCGGCGCCGCGCAAGACGATGGCACGGGCCTGCGGGTCGTCGGCGGCACGGGCCCAGGCCTCGGCCAGCTCGCGCTTGGCCTGGCCATCCAGGGCATTCAGGCGCTCGGGGCGGTTCAGGGTGATCTGCACCACGCCTTCGCCAAGGTGTTGATAGTCGACGGTCATGACTGGGTTTTCGCTGCGGGTGAAAGAAAGACGCTTTGCCTCTTGCGGCGTGGCGTCGAAGTGGGGAAAACTTAATGGATGTTCACAATGCAAACAACATGTTTGTTATACGAACATGTTTTGTATTCCTCACAAATGGTTATAAAAAATGAAAGCGATAGTACTTAAATCCTTCGGCGGGCCGGAGCAGTTGCAGCTGGAGGAAGTGCCCACGCCCCAGGCCGGGCCGGGTGAAGTCTTGGTTCGCGTGCACGCGGCCGGGGTCTGCCATCACGATCTGCTGCACCGTGCCGGACAGTTGCCGGGAGCACATACCGGCGTGGTGCTGGGGCATGAAGTGGCAGGCGAGGTGGTCGAGGTTGGCGCTGGCGTGTTGCAGCTGAAGGTCGGGGCGCGGGTGGTGGTCTACCAGCGGCGCTTCTGTGGCCAGTGCCGCGATTGCCTGCGCGGGCGCCAGGACCTGTGCCGGGCGCTGGGCCTGCCGTCGGTGGACACCGAGGGCGCCTATGCCGAGTACCTGCGCATCCCGGCGATTTCCGCCGTCGAACTGCCGGACGGGCTGGACTACAGCCTGGCGGCGCTGGCGTCCTGCCCCATCGCCACCAGTGTTCGCGCGTTGTATGGCGAAGCCGGCCTGCAGCCCGGGGAGACAGTCTTGATCAATGGCGCCAGCGGCGGTTTGGGCGCGCACCAGATCCAGCTGGCCCGGGCGCTGGGTGCGCGAGTGATTGCCGTCACTGGCAGCGCGTCGAAGCGCGACTTCCTGCATGAACTGGGGGCCCATGAGGTGGTGGTCGCTGCCGGCGGCTACAGCGCCGAGGTGTGGAAGCTCACCGGCAAGCGTGGCGTCGACGTCGCCATGGAGAACCTTGGGCATACCCTTGAGGACACCTTGCGCAGCATGACCCTGGGCGGCCGCGTGGTGGTGCTGGGCAATGTCGAGCCGGGCAGCGTGCCCGTCAATCCGGGGTTGCTGATCGGCCGCCGTTTGAAGCTGCAAGGCTCGGGCAGTGCGACCCTGGAGCAACTGCGTACCGCACTGGCGCTGATCCATGGCGGGCAGGTCAGGCCATTGATCGACCGGGTGCTGCCGTTCCCCCGGGCGGCCGATGCCCATGCCTTGCTGGAGTCGCGCCAGGTCAGCGGACGTATCGTCCTGAGCGGGTGGTGAGCATGGATATCAGTACCCTGCTGGGCCAGGCGGCGCGCAAATGGCCGGATGCCCCGGCGCTGTTCGAACCGGCGCGGCAGCGGCGCCTGAGTTTTGCCCAGCTGGACCGGGCGCTCAGCGCGTTCGGGAAGGTTCTCGACGAACTGGCGATCGGCCCGGGCGAGCGCGTGGCCTTGCTGGCCGACGCCAGTATCGACTACCTGGTCGCCGACTACGGCTGCATGGCCAACGGGCGGGTGCGGGTGCCGCTGGATTCGAGCCTGTCGCAGGAGGAACTGCTGGCGCAGTTGCGCGATGCCGGCGCGGTGTTGCTGTTGTACTCGACGGCCTTCACCGACATGGCAGGCGCGCTGGGCGAGGCCGGTATCGCCTGTCGCGCCCTTGAATCCTTCGTCCCCGGGTTCTCCGCCGATCTGCCGCCCCGCGCAGCGCAGCCCCCGCAATCCCTGGCCTCGTTGAACTACACCGGTGGTACCACCGGCGTACCCAAGGCAGTGATGCATCGCCACGCCAGCCTCTGCGCGGTGCTGCAGAACATCGTCATGGCCCGTGGCGCGGTGCCGGGGGATGTCCTGCTCAACGTGCGGCCGCTGTGGCCCATCGCGGCGGTGGCGGTGCTGGCCCATCTGCTGGCCGGCGGCCAGGTGGTGCTGGGCGGGCGCTTCGACAGCAAGGCGTTCCTCGGGCAACTGAGCGAGCATCGGGTGGCGTTCAGCTCGCTGGTGCCGACCCAGCTGTTGCGCCTGTTGCGCGAGACAGGTCGCCAGGCGGCGTCATTGCCGTCGTTCAAGAGCCTGGATATCGGCGCGGCAGCCCTGACAGGCGATGTGCTGGAAGGCTCCTTCAGCCTGTTCGCCGGGCGCATCGCCGTGCTCTACGGGATGACCGAGGCTCCCTGGAGCTGCTACCTCGCCGCCGGGCAGATGGCCTTGCTGCGCGAGCGCGGGGAGAGCGGTGAAGGGGTGGTAGGCCGCCCGCTGTTCTCGGCGGCGCTGCGCATCGACGGTGCCGGTGCCGACGGCGTGGGCGAGATTCTCCTGGGTGGCCCGCAGTTGATGCGCGGCTACTGGCAGCAGCCCGAACGCACTGCCGAGGTGCTGGAGGACGGCTGGCTGCGCAGCGGCGATCTGGGGCGGATTCGCCCGGATGGACGCCTGGAGGTGCTGGGTCGCTGCAAGGACATCATCCGCAGCGGCGGCAAGTCGGTGCAGCCGGGAGAAGTGGAACAGAGCCTGCTGGCCCATCCGGCAGTGCGCGAGGCCCATGTGTTCGGCCTTGGCGATGTGGAATGGGGTGAGCAGGTGTGCGCGGCGGTGGTGGTCGAAGCCGGCCGCGCGCCCTCGGCCGAGGCGCTGATCGAGCATTGCCGTGGGCAGCTGTCGCGCTACAAGGTGCCGCGGCGGGTGTTCTTCGTCGAGGAACTGCCGCGCTCGCATTACGGGAAGGTGCAGCGGGGGCGCTTGCTGGAGGTGTTGGCCACATGACTTGTTGATTTCGCGGGGACTTGTGGGAGCGGGTTTACCCGCGATGGCGTCGGTGAATTCACTATCGTCATCGCGGCGGTCCGGCGTTCCGGTAAACCCGCTCCCACAAGGTCGGCGCTCGACCTGCAGGGCGCGGCGAATCACGGATTGCCCAGTTGCCCCGCGATCCCCTCGCAGGCCCGGCGCACATGCGCGGCCAGCGACGAGCCGGGATGGGTTTCTTCCTCCATTCCCAACCCCGCCACCACCAGGGCACCCAATGCCTGGCCGCTTTCTGTCCGGATCGGGAACGCCACCGACGACAACCCCGGCTTGAACTCGCCATGGCCAAAGGCGAAGTCCTGCTCGCTGCGGATCAGTTCCAGCGCCGGCAACGCCTTGGCATGACGCTCCTCGCCGAGCACCGCCAGCGCCATCGCCGTGCTGTAGGTGGCCAGCACCGCACGCCCGCTGGGACTGCCTTCGATGGGGAACTGGTCGGCCAGGTCGACGATGACATTGAGCGGCGTGCTCGGCGTCCACATGCGCTCGATCAGCACCACCTGGTCGCCCACCGGCACCGACAGCGAGACGATCGCCGGGCGTTCGCCGATCACCCGCTGCAACTCGATGGCATAGGGCAGGGCGATGCGTCGCAGGTTGAGGCGGTTCAGGTAGGCGGCGGAATAGATCAGACTTTCCGGCCCGATGTGATAGATGGCCCCGCGCGACTCGATCAGCCCCCAGTGGGTCAGGGTCTTGAGCAGGCGATGGATGGTGGAGCGCTCGATGCCGGTGTGTCGCGCAAGGTCCAGGGCGCTGGCGCCATGCTTGAGGCTGGCCAGGGTGCGCAGCAGGACGATCGAGCGGTCGATGACCTGGACGCGGCCGCCGGCGGTGTCCTTGCCGTTGGTCGCGGGTTGCGGGGAAGGGATATCCATCGTGACGGGGAGTTCCAGAACAGGGAATAACGGTCGGTCGCCAAGGTTAGCCGTGATCCGGTGCGGGGTGAAGAGCTGCCAAGGCCGCGGGCCAGACAAATATCTGCTGGCCGCTTAGATCGAATATGCATCCAGGTTATGAGCTTGGATTTTCCAGAGATATCCATCCTGTCGTTTTCGCTGCCAGGCCGGCCATGGCAGCTGTGATCGCATCGCTATCGTCAGCATTGCATTCGCAAGGCCTGCCATCTGCACGAAACGCTTGCCGCGACACCCCCTCCCGCTGCTTTTTCGCCATCTTGCCGCCAGCCGGGCCGGCCCTAGAATCGCCCCCATCGAACTTGTCCCCCTCGTCACCTTGAACAAGGATTTCACCATGATGAACGCAATGCAGATGCCGATGAACATGAACGCCGCCATGCCGATGATGCCCATGACCGGCATGCCGATGATGATGGCCACCATGACCTGCGAAATGGTCGAGGGCGGCATGCTCTGCACCATGAAGCCGGCCGCCGGCATGGACATGGCGATGTTCCGCAACAGCGCGCAGATGATGCAGATGATGATGAACTGCGGCATGCCGATGATGATGCAGTGCGGCAACCTGACGATGATGGGCATGAACGCCATGAGCATGCCGATGATGGCCATGCCCATGAACGGCATGATGATGCCGATGATGAAGTGCATGATGGAATGCACCCTGATGGCCGACGGCATGACCTGCAAGATGATGCCGATGGCGGGCATGAGCATGGAGATGATGAACAACTGCTGCATGCTGATGATGAAGATGATGAACGACTGCAGCATGCCGATGATGATGAGCGCCAACGGCATGCCGATGATGTGCTGCACCTGCTGATTCAGCGCAGCTTCATTCCGGGTGGGTGACCACCAGGTACGCCACCGCCTCGCTGTCCACCGGGTTCCGGTAGCAGTGGGGCTGGTCGGCGTAGAAGACGATCGAATCGCCGGTCGCCAGCAGGAACCGTTCCTCGTTGACGCTGATCTCCAGCGCGCCCTGGGCCACCACCAGGTTCTCCCGCACTCCCGGACCATGTCCTGCGGAGTGTTCCTCCCCCAGCGGACTGACCCGCAACTCGTAGAACTCCGCCCGCTGCGACGCATCCACCGGGTACAACGCACGGCTGACGAAGCTGCCGCTGCCACTGACCAGTCGCTTGCTCTCGCGGGCCGGCAGGACGGTCACGCCGGCACAGGCATCGTCATCGAGAAACGCCGCCACCGAAACCTTCAAGCCGCGGGCGATCTTGCACAGCACGCGGATCGACGGCACGCTGCGCCCCGATTCGATCTGCGCCAGCATCGCCCGGCTGACCCCGCTGGCCCGGGCCAGGGCATCCAGCGATAGCTGGCGCTTGCCGCGCAGGCGTTGCAGGTTGCTGGCGACCCGCTGGCCGATGCCGTCGTCTTCAAGGTTGGCTTGCGGCAGGCTCAGCGGCGGCTCGTCGGAGGTGACGAGAAAACCGGTGGGGATGTTCATGGCAGCCTCAGGCCAGGCGCGGGGCTTTGCTCGCCGACGGGGCGATGCTCTCCGGTTGTGCGGCCAGGCCGGCCTGCCGTGCGTACAGCGCCCAGAGCAGGCGGCCTTGTTGCTGGGCCTGCTTGCGTTTGCGGTGGAGCGTGAAGTCGATGACGGTGGCGGCTTGGCTCATGGGATGTTCCTTGTCTGGGGCCTTGGGCATGGGCTGAGACTACGGATTTCCATATAGAACCAGAAATAATGAATTTTCATTTATTAATGCCTTTATGGAATTTAAAGGTCGCCCTCACGGAAACCGACTGACCCCACCCGCCACCTGCCCGGCCACCTCGCTCTCCACCTGCAACACGCACCCGGAATCCGGCGCACTGCCCAGCACCTCCAGCTTCAGCTCCTGCCTGGCGCTGGTAATGAACAGGGTGCGCAAATCCGGCCCGCCAAAACACAGGTCCGTGGGGCAGGGCACCGGCAAGCCGATCATCCGCTCCAGGTTTCCTTCCGCGTCGAAGCGCGCCAGGCTCCAGCCATCCCGCTGGGTGGTCCACACGCCCCCCTGTGCATCCAGCGCCAGGCCGCTGAGGCTGCCGCCGCCCCGTGGCAGCGAGGCCAGGCGCCGGACCAGCGTGCTGCCCGGTTGCAGGCGCAGGATGTCGCCGGTCTCCGGGGCGATGGCATACACAGCGCTGCCACTGGCATCCCAGCGAAAGCCGCTGACCTGCTCGCTCAGCGCCCAGCCATGACGCAACTCGCCCTCGCTGCTCATCTCGCCGATCAGGCAGCCACCCGCCGTGCGCGCGCAGGCCCACAGGCTGCCCGAAGGATGGCTGGCCAATGCCAGCAGGCGACTGCCGAGCACATCCTGCATCGGGTGCTCGCGACCCTCCCAGTCCACCAGTGACCAGCCGCCGGCCTGGGCCACCAGCAGGCCGTCGCGGTGCAGCTCCATGGCCCGCACCGGCATGTCCAGGCGGGTCAGCAGGCGGCTGGCCTGGCCATCCCAGGCATGGATCGCCGGAGCCAGGGTGTCGGCCCAGTACAGGGTGCCGCTCGCCGCGTGCCAGCGCGGAAAGGCGCCATGGAAGGACCACGGCGCTGGCAGCACCTGCTGGGTGCCGGCCGTTCGCTGGGCGGCCTCGGGGCGCAACTGCTCACCCACCCGCCGCGCCGCGTCGGCCAGTTCCGGGCCGAGCAGGGTCAGGCGTTCCAGGGTCAGGCGATAGGCCGGCCCGGCCACGCTCAGGGCGCCACGGACCACCCCCTGCTTGTCGATGATCGGCGCGGCCACGCAGCGCACGCCAAGACGGATTTCCTCATCGTCCAGGGCATAGCCGCGGGTGCGGGTGATCTGCAGCTCGGCGAGCAGGCGGCGGCGGTCGGTGATGGTCAGCGGGGTCAGCGGCTCCAGCACCAGGCCCTTGAGGATCTCGTCCCGCGCCAGCGTCGACAGCGCGGAAAGGATCGCCTTGCCCTGGCCCGTGCAATACACCGGCTTGCCCTGGCCGAGGCTGGCCGCCGAGCGCAGGGTGTGGGCGCCGTCGCAGCGTTCCAGCGACAGCACCTGGTTGCCGTCCAGCACGGCGAGGTACGAGGTTTCCCCGGTCAGGTCGCGCAAGGCCCGCAGTTCTTCGCTGGCGGCGGCCACCAGGTCCGGTTCCAGGTAGGCGTTGCGCACCATCTCCAGGTAGTTGAAGCCCAGGCGATAGACCTTGCGCGTCGGGTCGCGGCGGATCATCCCGCGTTCCACCAGGGTGGCGAGGATGCGGTACAGGGTGGTGCGCGGCAGCGGCACCTGTTCGGCCAGTTGTGCCTGGCTGATGCCGTGGGGTTCGGCGCCCACGGCCTGGAGGACATCGAGGGCTTTTTCGAGGGCGGCGGTGCCTTCACCTGTTTTCATGGTTTTTCCCATCAGTTGGAACGGATTGGCCATGGCAGCGATTCTGCCCATTTCCGACAGGTTTTTCGCCCATAGAATCCAGGTCAACGGGGGTGGCAAGCGGTCTTTGTTCCACATTTTGGGAATCCGCGCCCGCCGCCCATCGGATGAACCCCGCCTGGAGAACCTACAAGAATGTCCGTCATCCACACCTATGCCGATGCCCACGAAAGCGCCTCGGGCAAGAAAGTCGAGGTCAGTGACGCCACCCTGGCCAAGCTCGCCCAATGCAGCAGCGGGTCGCTGACCACCCAGCTGTTCAAGCGCGGTTTCCGCCAGCCGGCGCTGGTCGGCCTGCGCGCCATGAGCCGCGACACCAAGCCGTTCGCCGGCCGAGCCTTCACCATGCGCTTCATCCCGGCCCGCGAAGACATCGACACCTACCAGACCATGACCACCAAGCCCAACGACGACAACCTGCAATGGGTCGGCGTGGAACAGGTGCAGGCCGGCGACGTGCTGGTGATCGACAGCCGCAACGACCCCGCCGCAGCCTCCGCCGGCAATATCCTGGTGACCCGCCTGCTGGCCCGTGGCGCCAAGGCCATCGTCACCGACGGTGCCCTGCGCGACGGCAGCGAGATCGCCGCGATGAACCTGCCGGCCTATGCCCGCGAGATCACCGCCACCACGCGGATTTCCTACCACCACGTTGCCGACCTGCAGGTGCCGATCGGCTGCGCCGGCGTCGCCGTCTACCCGGGCGACATCATCGTCGGCGACGCCGACGGCCTGACCGTGGTCCCGGCCCACCTGGCCGAGGAACTGGCCGAGGTGTGCAGCGTGCAGGACGACATCGAAAACTACCTGGCCATGCGCATCGCCTCGGGCGAGCCGCTGTGGGGCGTCTACCCGCCAAGCCCGGCGTCGGTCTCCGACTACCACGCCTGGGTCGCCAACGGCCGTCCGGCCATCCCTTCGATCATCGACAAGCAGGAGGGCTGAACCGTGGCCGAGCACAAGCACGCGCAAACCATCCGCCGCTACTTTGCCGCCTGCAACGAGGGCGACTACGACAAGCTGGTGTCCTGCTTCACCCCGGACGCCGTGCACTACTTCCCCGCCGGCCTGCCGGACGTGCCGTGGCGCACGGCCGACACCATCGCGCGCAAATGGGTGTGGTGCGTGGAGAACCTCGGTTCGCAGTGGACCATCGAGAAGATCCTGGTCAGCCACGACAGCAACGAGGCGGTGATCGAGTGGACCCACTGGAAAGGCAAGCTGGGCACCGCCCTGCGCGGTGACGAGTGGTACGTGTTCGATGAGCAGAGCGGCCTGATCCGCGAGATCCGCGCCTACTACGCCTCGCCGGCGGACAAGGACGTGACGATCAACGAGCTGGTGGACTTCGACTACACCGGCCGTGGCTACCACCTCGAACCCCAGGCCCGCTGAAGGAACCCTTTGATGAGCATTCAACAAGATCCGTCCTTGGCGCTGATCGACCAGGTGGTCGCCAAGGCCGTTGCCGCCGCCGACTTCTGGGCTGAATCCCCGGCGGCCGTGCGTGCCGCGCTGCTCGATGGCCTGGCCACCGCGCTGGAGCAACAACAGGCCAAGCTGGTAGCCATTGCCGACCGCGAAAGCGGCCTGGGCGAAGCGCGCCTCAACGGCGAGGTGGCCCGCACCGCTTTCCAGCTGCGCGGTTTCGCCAGCGAAGTGCAGGCCGGCGTGCCTTATCGCCAGGTCGTCAGCGAGGCCGTGGCCGGTGCGCCGCCTGCCGGACGTCCGGCATTGGTGCGTGTGCAGCGTGCGCTGGGCCCGGTGGCGATGTTCTCCGCCAGCAACTTCCCGTTCGCCTTTTCCGTGCTCGGTGGCGATACCGCCTCGGCGCTGGCCGCCGGTTGCCCGGTGGTGGTCAAGGCTCATTCCGGTCACCCGGAGTTGTCCCGCGCGGTGTTTGAACTGGCCGCTGCGGTGGTGCGCCAGCAAGGCTTGCCGGAAGGCGTGCTGACCCTGGTGGAAGCGACTTCGCGCGCCGGTGGCACTTACCTGGTCCAGCATCCGGGTATCGCGGCCGTGGCCTTCACCGGCTCCTACCAGGGTGGCAAGGCCCTGTGGCAGGCGGCCAACGAGCGTCCGACGCCCGTGCCGTTCTACGGCGAACTGGGCTCGATCAACCCGCTGGTGGCATTGCCTGCCGCCCTGGAAAAAGACAGCGAAGGCCTGGCCAGGACCCTGGCCGCCTCGATCACCCTGGGCTGTGGCCAGTTCTGCACCAGCCCCGGCCTGATCGTGCTGCTCGATTCGTCCCACAGCGAGCGCTTCGTCGCCCAGTTGGCCGAGGCCATTGCGCCGATCGCCACGCACCGTATGCTCACGCCGGGCATGCGCCAGGGCTTCGACGCGGCTGTCGCAACCGTGGCGGCCCATGCGTCGGCGCTGTTCGCCCCGGCAGCCGATGCTGCCGGTCCGGCGCCGCGTCTGTTCAGCACCGATGCGGCGGCGTTCATCGCCAATGCCCATCTGCGCGAGGAGATGTTCGGCCCGGCGGCGTTGCTGGTGCGTGCTGCATCCGTTGCAGAAGTCGTGGCGGTACTGGAAGCCGTCGGCGGCAGCCTGACCACCACCCTGTGGGGCGCCGAGCAGGCCAGCGACGACAATCGCCAACTGGTTCGTGCGGCGCAGAAAGTCTCCGGCCGCGTGCTGTTCGGCGGCGTGCCGACGGGTGTCGCGGTGTGCCACGCCCAGCAGCACGGCGGTCCATGGCCGTCCTCGACCACCCCGCAAACCACCTCGGTCGGCTATGCCGCGCTGGAGCGCTTCCTGCGCCCGGTGGCGCTGCAGGATGCGCCGGCCTGGGTCTTGGGCTGAGGGGAGGGCGCCGCGATGATGCGTCATGTCGTGATGTTCCGCCGCCTGGCCCATGTCGAGCGGCAGCCGGAACTGGAGCAACGCCTGGTCGCGCGCATGCGCGGCCTCGATCAGGAGATCGATTTCATCCGTGACTGGACCGTCGCCGCCAACGAGCTGGAGCGCCCCATCTGCTGGGACTACATCCTCGACTCGGGCTTCGACGATGCGGCTGCGGTAGAGCGTTACCTGCCCCATCCCGCGCACCAGGCCCTGGTCGCGGACTTGAAGCAGTACTTCGAGTGGGTGGCAGTGGATTACAGCGTCTAGTGGCCTGTACGGCTGATTCGGTTGCTCGACTTCGAGTCCGAGGGTTTGCCAGGCAAGGCGACATGACGAGTCGTAGCCAGCTACGGCGAGGAATGGCAACGCAGCATGGCGAAGCCTCGGGCCGAAGTGGAGTAATCGAATCAGCCACACAGGCCACCGGACCCGACAGGCAGCCTGCCCCTGCCTGGGGGCAGGCGCTATAACAACAAGATCCGGTCTGCCACTGGCGCCGGACGGAGACGTACATGAACAAGAAAAAGAATTACCGCTGGACGATCCTGACGATGCTGTTCATCGCCATGATCATCAACTATGTCGATCGGGCCGCGCTGTCCATCGCCATGCCGTTCATCACCCAGGAGTACCATCTGACCCCTGCCGAGAAGGGCATGATCTTCTCCAGCTTCTTCTTCGGCTATGCGCTGTTCTGCTTCGTTGGTGGCTACCTGGCCGACCGCTTCGGGCCGAAGAAGGTGCTGACCTGGTCGATGAGCTTCTGGTCGGTGCTCTGCGGTTCCACCGCGCTGGCCTTCAACTTCTGGTCGCTGCTGATCGTCCGCGCGCTGTTCGGCGTTGGCGAGGGCCCGGTGTCGACCACTGCCAACAAGACCGTCAACAGCTGGTTCCCGATCAAGGAACGTGCCCGCGCCATCGGCATCAACCAGGCCGGCGGCCCGCTGGGCGGCGCCCTGGCCGGGCCGATCGTCGGCTTCCTCGCCCTGTGGCTGGGCTGGCGCGTGGCCTTTGTGGTGATCGCCGTGGTCGGCGTGCTCTGGGCCATCGCCTGGTACCGCCTGGCCACCTCGACGCCGCAGGAACACGCCAAGGTTTCGCCGGAAGAACTGGCCGAGATCAACGAAGGCCGGGTCGCCCCGGTGATGACTGCCGAGCAGGCCCCACGCACCCCGGTGCTGCAGATCATCCTGCAACGCTCGGTGCTGGTCACCGGTGTCTCGCTGTTCTGTTACAACTACATCCTGTACTTCTTCATGACCTGGTTCCCCAGCTACCTGATCGACGCCAAGGGCATCGACCTCAAGTCCATGAGCATCGTCACCGCGCTGCCCTGGCTGGTGGGCACGGTGGGCTTCGTCTGTGGCGGCCTGCTGATCGACTGGGTGTTCAAGCGCACCGGCAAGCAGCTGTTCTCGCGCAAGGTGGTGCTGGTCACCTGCCTGTTGGTGGCGGCGGTGTGCATCGTGCTGACCGGGCGGGTAGAGTCGGTCACCAGCACCGTGGCGGTGATGACCGTGGCCATCGGCTTCCTGATGCTCACCGCGCCGGCCTACTGGTCGCTGATCCAGGACGCGGTGCCGGATCACCAGGTGGGCACCGCCGGCGGCTTCATGCACGGCCTGGCCAACCTGTCCGGGATCGTCGCGCCGACCGTCACCGGTTTCATCATCCAGGCCACCGGCACCTATGGCAGCGGCTTCGCCCTGGCCGGCGGGCTGGGCGTCATGGGTGCGCTGATCGTGGCGTTCTTCGTCGGCCACAAGCCGGCCAGGCAGGGCGCGGCGGTAACCGCGGCCTGATACTCGACCACCGGCCTGCGGGCCGGTAACCGTGGCGCGGTTCGCCGTGCCAGGCCAGCCCTTACCCGGGCTGGCCACACCCCAAGTTTTCCAGGAATTCGTCATGCCTACGCTTCTTGTCACCGGCGCCGCCGGTATCGTCGGGACCGCCTTGCGGCCCTTCCTGCGCCAGCGCTTCAACCTGCGCCTGCTCGACCGCAAGCCCGTCGAGGGCCTGGTCGAAGGCGAAAGCGCGCTGGTCGGCGACCTCACCGACCCGGACTGCGTGCGCCAGGCGGTGGAGGGCGTCGATGGCATCCTTCACCTGGCCTGTGCCCATGGCACCGACATCCCGTTCCAGGCCACCGTCGAAGCCAACTACCACGCCACCCTGTACCTGCTGGAGGCCGCGCAGCGCTTTGGCGTCAAGCGCTTCGTCTTCGCCAGCAGCCACCATGTGCTGGGCCAGTACCGCAGCGACCACGCCGCGTTCTTCGACGACCTGCCGGTGGCGCCGGACAGCTACTACGCGATGAGCAAGGTATTCGGCGAAGCGGCCTGCGCCACCTTCTCCCTGCGTGGCGAGCTGGCGACCTTCATCGTGCGCATCGGCAACGCCGACGCCAGGGTTGCCGATGCCCGCCGCCTGCGCCTGTGGACCAGCGCCCGCGACCTGGCCCAGCTGCTGCTGATCGGCCTGGAGCACCCGGCGGTGCGCAACGAGATCGTCTACGGCGTCTCCGAAAGCCCGAACCCGCTGTTCCACAACCGCCGCGCCCGCGAACTGGGCTACGCGCCGCAGGACAACGCAGGCGACCACCTCGCGGCCGATTACCTGCCTTACGAAGCCATGGCGCCGGAAGGCTCGGGCCGTGACCATGTCGGCGGTGCCTACGCCGGCGTTCCCCTGGCCAGTGTGCTGGAGCGCGTATGAAGATCGTCCGTATCGACACCCGGGTCGTCGAGATTCCCTTCCACGACGGCGGCAAGGGCCTGGGCATCACCCCGACCACCTGGCACACCCTGGAAAACGTGCTGATCCGCCTGGAAGACGAGCAGGGCAATGTCGGCTGGGGCGAGGCCTTCGGTTACTTCGTCGCCGACGCCACCAAGGCCCTGGTCGACCGCCTGATCGCGCCGCTGCTGCTGGACCGGGAAATCACCGACATCGCCGCCTTCAACCGCGAACTGCAGCTGCGCCTGCACCTGTTCGGTCGTTATGGCGTGACGATGTTCGCCATTTCTGGCGTCGACATCGCCCTCTGGGACCTGGCCGCGCGCCGGCAGAACCTGCCGCTGCACCGCCTGCTTGGCGAGGCGACCCGCGAGCAGGTGCCGGCCTACGCCAGCCTGGTGCGCTATGCCGACAACGAGGTGGCCCCGGCCATCTGCGAGAAGGCTCTCGGCATGGGCTTCAGCGATATCAAGCTGCACGAGGTGACCCTCGACGAGATCGCCGCCTGCCGCCGCGCCATCGGCGATGACGTGCCGCTGGCCACCGACGTCAACTGCGGCTGGAGCGTCAGCGACACCCGCGAGTGGCTGCCGGCCCTGCGCGACATGAACCTGGCCTGGCTGGAAGAGCCGATCTTCCCGCCGGAAGACTTCGCCACCCTGGCCAGCCTGCGCGGGCAGGGCGTGCCGCTGTCGGCGGGGGAGAACTGGTGCACCGCGATGCAGTTCGAGCAAGCGCTGGTGACCGGGGCGGTGGACTCGATCCAGCCCAGCGTGACCAAGGTCGGCGGCATCTCCGAATGCCTGCGCATCGCCGAGCTGGCGCGCCAGCATGACGCCGTGGTGCTGCCGCACTGTCCGTACTTCGGTCCCGGACTGATCGCCACCCTGCACCTGGCGGCGGTGCAGCCGACGGTGCCGCAGGTGGAATACCTGTTCGTCGAGCCGGCGGACTGGCTGTATCCGGTGGAGGCCCTGCGCAGCGGCAAGCAGTTGCAGGTTCCGCAGGGTGCCGGTCTTGGCCTGGATATCGACCTGCAGGTTATCGAGCGCTTCCGGCGTAGCTGAAGGGAGCGGAGGTGTCATGAAATCCATTGAACTGGGCAATTCGACCTGGCAACTGCACCTGTTGCCGGAATGGGGTGGGCGTATCGCTGCGCTGCGGGCTGGCGGGCTGGATCTGTTGTTGCCGATCACCGGTGATGCGTTCGATCCGCTCGACTGGCCGCGGGCCGGAGCCTATCCGCTGATGCCGTATTCCAATCGCCTGCGGGATGCACGGTTGGCCTTCAAGGGGGTCGAGCATCGCCTGCCGGCGCATCCGGCAGCGCGACCGCACACCTTGCATGGCGTGGCCCATACCCGTCCGTGGGACGTGGTGAGTGCCGATGCCGGGCAGGCGCTGATCCGTTGCGACTATGACGGTGAGCACTGGCCCTGGGCGTTTCGTGCCGAGCAGGTGTTCGTCCTCGCGGGCGAGCAACTGCACATCACCTTGCGGGTGACCAATCTGGGCGACACGCCAATGCCTGCGGGGCTCGGCCTGCATCCGTATTTCCAGCGCCATGCGGGGATGCGCGCCGAATATCGGGTTGGCCGCGAGTGGTCGATCGATGCTGAGTACCTGGCAACTGGCGACTACGAAGACGCCTTGAAGACGGTGCAACTGGTGGCCGACGACGCTGCGCCGGTCGCTCACTACCAGTCGCGCTGGGATGGCGAGCTGCGCCTGAGCTATCGCCAGGGCAGCCTGCTGTTGCAGGCATCGCCGCTGCTCAATCACTTCGTCGCCTTTGCCCCGCCGGGTTCGGCCTACCTGTGCCTGGAGCCGGTTTCCCATGTCGCCGATGCCTTCAACGGCCCGCGCACGGACTGGGGCGAGAGCGGCACCCATGAACTGGCCCCTGGGCAAAGCCTGGAGGCCACCTTGAGTTTCACCTGGCAACGCTGATCCACCCTCCATAACAAGAGAACAAAAACAATGAAATCATCCTCGTACGGGGCGGGCTTCGCTCGCTCGGCAAAACCCCTGGCACTGCTGTTCGGCCTGGCGCCGTTGGGCGCACACGCGGCATTTTTCGACGATGCCAAGGCCAATGTCACCCTGCGCAACTTCTACTACAACCACGACCTGCGTGACTCCACCAAGCCCGCGCAATCGAAGCTGGAAGAGTGGGCGCAGGGTTTCATCCTCAAGGGCGAGTCCGGCTATACCGAGGGCACCATCGGCGTTGGCGTGGACTTCTACGCCGGCCTCGGCCTGAAGCTCGACTCCTCGCCATCGCGCAGCGGCAGCGCGCTGCTGCCCGGGGCCTACGATCGTGCGGGTGGGCCGCGCAACGCCGACCCGCGCTCGGTGGACCAGTTCTCCGAGGCCACTGCTGCGGTGAAACTGCGTTACTCGAAAAGCGAACTGAAGGTGGGCGGACTGTTCCCGAAGATTCCCCTGGTCAGCTCCGGCGATGCGCGGCTGCTGCCGCAGTTCTTCGAAGGCGCCATGCTCGATGTGAAGGAGATCGACAATCTCGATCTCAGTCTCGGCCAGATGCGCCAGGTCAACCAGCGCGAGTTCGCCGGGGCACGGGATATCCAGGTGGGCAACTACTACAGCGTGTTCAGTGACCGCTTCGATTACCTCGGCGGCACCTGGCGCATCACCCCGCAATGGTCGGCGGGGTTGTGGGGCGGGCGGCTGGAGGATGTCTACCAGCAGAACCTGGCCACCGTGACCCACACGCGCAAGCTCGGCGACTGGAACCTGTCCGGCACCCTCAACTACCTCGACACCGGCGAGTCCGGTGCGGAAAAAGCGGGCAAGCTCGACAGCCGCATGAGCTCCGGCATGGTCAGTGCCAACCTCGGGCCGCAGACCTTCCGCCTTGGCTACCAGTACAACGCTGGCGACAGTGCGCTGCCGTTCATTCACGACACCGACCTGCCGGCGGCGGCCAACGCCGTGCAGGTGCTGCGTTTCGACCGGGCCCAGGAGCGCTCGTGGCAGGCGCGCTACGACCTGGATTTCGCAGCCTTGGGGGTGCCGGGACTGAGTGCCTTCGCGCGCTATGTCAAAGGCGACAACTTCAAGGTCGCTGGCGAGGATGGCAGCGAGTGGGAGCGCAATATCGACATCACCTACGTGGTGCAGAGCGGACCGCTGAAGAACCTCGCGCTGCGCTGGCGCAACGTGCAGTTGCAGGGCGATGCCACCGGGCGGCGGGATGAGAACCGGGTGATCCTGGCCTATACCTTGCCGTTGTTCTGAGGCCGAAGGCCTGTGGGAGCGGGGTTTGCCGCCCCTGGGGCGGGGGCAGCGGGACTGCGAACCCGGGGGCAACCCCGCCCCCACGCGCCGCCAGCACCAAGATAGGAGGTGGGGCGCGGGCCATCC
>NZ_JAZDQN010000048.1:0-48752 GCF_036324125.1 Pseudomonas ulcerans
GGGCGCGGGGGCGCCCCAGCTTCCGGGCGTTCCAGCGTGCGCCCGCCATCTCGGGTGCCCCCGCTCCCACAGGGTACGCGTCGTCCTTGAGGTCTTCGGCGAAGCATCAGGATGACGAAGCGCCAGTTCGCTCATAACCTGTTGCATTTGCCCGGAAAACTTCACCCATATCCGACTTCTTTGTAGGCAATTTCCCAAGCATACTGCCGCACCCCGCTTGGTGGTTGCGTCCTTGGGAAACGCTACCTAGTCTTCGCCGGTCGTTGCGAAATCGACGACACGGATTAGCAGTCCGATGAAGATATAGGCGCACCAGCGACCTCGATGGCGGCTGTGCGCGTGGGCACCTTCGGGTGCGCCGGATTCCTATATCTCCGGTCTGCTAACCCGCGTACAGTCGCCACCCTTTCGTTTAGCAGCGCATTCGTGGCGGCCTCCGGAAACCGATATAGGGTTCAAGCCATGAAGAAGAACGTCCCCGATCCACCACAGCTCACCACCACCCACACCCACTTCGCCACCACCCACCGCAGCCACGCACCACTGTTCGCCGTCTGCCCCGGCATCCATGTGGATGACGCCCTGATGCATGTGGCGTCGGCCCTGAGGTCCGCGACCGAAACCAACCTGCAACTGTGCGACCTGGCCGACCGCAAGTATGGCGACCTGCTGTGGGCGACCCAGCAGTCGCTGGAGATCGCCCAGGCGCTGGTTGGCTCGCTGTTGACCGCAGTCGAGTTGCGTCGGGCGGCCGCGAGCCGATGAAAAAAAGGGCCAGTCAGATCACCTGACTGGCCCTTTTTTCGCTGCTGGCTCAGGCGATCAGAAATCGCCGCGCAGGGTCAGCATGAAGGTGCGTGGATCGCCCCAGACGTTGCCGCGGTTGAGGCCGGCGGCCACGGTGTAGTACTTGCGGTCGAAGAGGTTTTCGCCAGTCAGGTTGACCTTCCAGTGCTCGTCCAGCTTCCAGCCGATACGGCCATCCCAGATGCCGCGACCTGGAGAACCGTAGTCGGTGCCACCGACCAGCTCGTTCTTGAAGCCCGATTGCGCGGAGACGCCGAGACCCAGGGTCAGACGGTTCCATTCGCCTTCCTGCGGGGTGTAGCTGGTGCTGATGCGGGCGATGTGCTTCGGTGTGTCGACGGTCAGCGGCGTGCCTTCCGGGCTGACGATACGGTTGTAGGTATAGCCGGCCAGGACTTCCAGGCCCGGCAAGACTTCACCACTCGCTTCCAGGTCGATGCCCTTGCTGCGCTGGATCGTGCCGTTGACCTGGCAGAAGCCGCTTGGGTTGGTCGGGCAGTCGTGGGTCGGGTCCGGATCGTTGGCGGCGAGGTCTTCCTGCTTGATGTAGAACAGGGCCGCCGAGACGTTCAGGCGCTTGTCGAACAGTTCGCCCTTGATCCCGGTTTCATAGTTGGTGCCGATGGCCGGGTCCAGTGGCGAGCCGCTGTAGGTACGGTCGTTCTGCGGCTTGAAGATGTCCGCGTAGCTGGCGTACCAGGACCAGTTCTCGGCGAAGTCGTAGATCAGGCCGGCGAACGGCGTGACTTCGCGGTTCTGCTGAGTGACGTAGTCGTTGCCGGGGCCCAGTTGCTGGTCGTAGTCGAACTTGTACCAGCTGACTCGCGTGCCCAGTACCAGGCTCAGTGGCTCGGTCAGGTGCAGGCGTGCGTTGGCATAGAGGCCCGAGCGTTCGTCGATGGAGTTGGACTTCAGCGACCAGGCGGGGCGAGCCGGCTTGGCGAAGGCGTTGTGATTGACGTCGAAGATGTTGATCGGGATTGCGTCGGCGGCGGAGCGGGAGTACGGGGCACGTCGCTCGGTCAGCTCCTGGCGCGACCAGTTGGCGCCGACGGTGACCTGGTGCGACAGGCCGTAAGCGTCGAAGTGGCCTTCCATGAAGCTGTCGACACCTACGCTTTCGATATTGGTGTGGCGGAACTCGACGTTGCGGAATACCGAGCCGGTATTGGTGGTCGGGCTGATCGCGCCATTACCGTACGCAGCCACCATGTCCAGGTCGCTCTTGGACCAGGTCACGGAGGTCTTGTTGCTCCAGTTCTCGTTGAAGCGATGGTCCAGTTGGGCGAAGGCTTCGGTGGTGTTGGTGTTCAGGTGGTTCCAGTCCTGGACCAGCGCGGTAGAGCGGGAAATGTCGAGGTTCTGCCCGTTGCTGTAGCGCGGCAGGCCCCAGATCGAATAGCCGTCGGTCCTTCTTTCCTGGCGACGCAGACTCATGGTCAGGGTGGTGTCCTCGGCCAGGTCCGCTTCGAGGATGCCGTAGAGCAGTGGCGTCTTCGACTTCAGTTCGTCGATGTACGATCCCCGGTCCTCGTAGCCGGCGACCATGCGACCCCGCAGGGTGCCGGAGTCATTGAGCTTGCCGCTGCCGTCGAGGTCCACGCGGTAGTTGTCATAGGAGCCGGCACGGGTGGTGATGGAGAACTGCGGTTCGCTGGTGGGACGCTTGCGCACCAGATTGACCGCGCCACCCGGGTTGCCGGCGCCAACCAGCAGGCCGGCCGCGCCACGCAGGACTTCGACCCGGTCGTAGATCGCCATGTCCGGTGCCATCCAGCCAGTCAGGGTGTAGGCCTGACCGGGAATGCCATCGATCAGGTAGCTTTCTTCGTTCAGCACGAAGCCGCGGGACTGGAAGACGTGAGAGCCGAAGTTGCGCTGGCTGAACGACATGCCAGGGGTTTTCGAGAGCACCTCGCTCAGCGTCGTCAGGTTCTTGTCATCCATCAGCTGACGGGTCATCACCGTCACCGACTGCGGCGTCTCGCGCAGTGACTGCGCCGATTTGCCGATGGTCACTGCCCCGGTGGTATAGGAGCCGGTGTTCTCGGTGGTGGTGCCCAGCACTTGCGAATTGATCGCCGTCGGCGCCAGGTTCACTGCCTTCGAGTTTTCTTCGGCGGCTGTCGTTTCGGTCTTGCCTTTCACGTCCTCGGCCATGACCTGGGCGGCGAACGGCAGGGTCAGGGCGAGGCCGAACGCGGCCTGGCGCAACAGCAAGGCCCTGCTGAGGGGAGTGAGTCGGGACGGTGTGTGCATGTGCTGGTAACTCGTTCTAATGGTTATGTCGTGAGTGTTGGCGTCGCGGAGTCAACGGCTCGGGACACTGGACGAGGGTGCGGGAGCGCGTTTTGTCGATGTAGAGAACGAGTCGCAGGCGCGAGGATTTAACGGAATTTTCACTTTTCAGAATTTTCTGACGAAGCCGGCGTGATGGCGGGAGATCGTCGGTTTTTTGGCGACGGAAGGCTGGCAGATCCCGAAGGGCTTGCAGTGTTGCGGGCGTGGGGCAGGGGGCGAAGCGAAAGGGTCAGAAATCGCCGCGCAAGGTCAGCGTGTAGCTGCGCGGATCACCGAAGATATTCCCACGGTCGAGGCCGCTGGCAGAGGTGTAGTAGGTGCGGTCGAACAGGTTGTCGCCGTTGAGGGAGACCGTCCAATGCTGGTCCAGCTTCAAGGCGATGCGCGCGTCCCACACGGCATGGCCGGGCGAGCCGTACGCCGTGGTGCTGTTGCTGTCGGTGGTGTAGCCGGATTGCGCCGACACGCCGGCCCCCAGGCTCAGGCGATTCCAGGTCCCGGGCAAGGTGTACGAGGTGCTGGCGCGCAGCATGTGCTTCGGCGTTTCCGCCGAGACCGGGCCGCCGGCGCTGCTGTGGGTCAGGTTGAAGGTGTAGCCGGCCAGCACCTGCAAACCGGGCAGCACTTCGCCGCTGGCTTCCAGCTCGATACCGCGGCTGCGCTCCACGGTGCCGTTCACGTAGCAACTGCCGGCAACATCGTTGGTCAGGCATTTGCCGTCGCTGCTGCTGTCGATGGCGAAGACCCCTTCCTGGCGGATGTAGAACAGCGCCATCGCCACGTTCAGGCGCTTGTCCAGCAGCTCGCCCTTGAGGCCGGTTTCGTAGCTCTTGCCGATGGCCGGGTCGAGGATCGAGCCGCTGACCGTACGGTAGTCGCTCTGCGGCTGGAAGATGTCGGTGTAGCTGGCGTACCACGACCAGTCCTCGTCGAGGTCGTAGATCACCCCGGCGAACGGGGTGATCCGTCCCTCCTGGCGGGCATCGAAATCACCGCCGCCGGTGCGGTAGTCGAAGTCGTAGCTATACCAGCTGGCCCGTGCCCCGAGGATCAGGCTGAAGGGTTCGCTCAGGTGCAGGTTGGCCTTGGTGAACACGCCATGGCGCTCGTCGACGCTGCGGTTGATCGACTTCCACGCCGGGCGTGCCGGCTTGGCGAAGGCCTGGTGATCGACGTCGGACAGGTCGATGGGAATGTTCAGCGCCATCGGTGCGCGTTTTTCCAGGACATCCTGGCGTGACCAGTTGACCCCGGTAGTGACCTGATGGGACTGGCCGAACAACTCGAAATGCCCGTCGAGGACGCTGTCGATGCCGGTGCTGTCGATATCGGTATGGCGAAACTCGACCCCGCGAAAGGCCGCGCCCGTCCCGGTCAGCGGGTCGACGATGCCACGGGCGTAGGCGGCCGACTGATGGAAACCACCCTCGGAGTGGATCAACGACAGTTTGCCGTTCCAGTCGTCGTTGAAGCGGTGGGTGATTTCGCCGAACACCTCGGTGATCTGCGACTGGTACAGGTTCCAGTCCTGGACCAGGGCGGTGGCGCGCGGCACATCGAGGGGCTTGCCGTCGCTGTAGCGTGGCAGGCCGAAGATCGAATAGCCACGGACCTTGCTCGACTGCTGGCGCAGGCTGGCGGTCAGGGTGGTGTCGTCGTCGAGGTCGATGTCGACGATGCCGTAGAGCAAGGGCGTCGTGGATGATTTTTCGTCGAGGTAGGAACCCTTGTCCTCGTAGGCCGTGATCAGGCGTCCGCGCACGGTGCCGGTGTCGTTGAACTTGCCACCGGCATCCAGGTCGAGGCGGTAGCTGTCCCAGGAACCGGCGCGGGCGATCAGTGACAGGCGCGGCTCGGTGGTGGCGTGCTTGCGCACCAGGTTGACCGCGCCACCCGGACTGCCGGCGCCCAGCAGCAGGCCGGCGGCGCCACGCAGGACTTCGACGCGGTCGTAGATGGCCATGTCGTTGGGCATCCAGGCCGTAGGGTTGTAGGCCTGCCCGGGGATGCCGTCCATCATGTAGTTTTCGTTGCTGACCACGAAGCCCCGCGACAGGTACAAGTGCGAGCCGTAGTTGCGCTGGCCGAAGGTCATGCCCGGGGTCTGCGCCAGGACCTGGTCGAGGCTGGTGAGGTTGCGGTCGTCCATCAGCTGGCGGGTCATCACCGTTACCGACTGCGGTGTCTCGCGCAGCGACTGGGTGGACTTGCCGATGGTGAGGGCAGGGGTGGTGTAGGAGCCGCTGCCCTCGGTGGTCGGTTCTATCGGCTCGGCGCTGATCGAGGTCGGGGCCATGTCGAGCAGCGTCGTCGTCGGGTACATCTGCAGGGTCAGGGTATCGCCGACCAGGCTGAAGTCGATGCCGGTGTTGCGCAGCAGCAGGTGCGCGGCCTGCTCCGGGGAGTAGCGGCCGCGGACCTGGGGGCTGGTCTTGCCCTGGATGTCGTCGGGGTTGACCAGCACCTGCAGGTCGCTCTGCCGGCCCCATTCCTGCAATGCGCTCCATAGCGGTTGCGCGGGGATATCGAAGCTGACTTCCTGGGCCTGCACCTGGACGGCGGCCAGGCCCAGCAGCCCGCCGGCCAGCAGTGGCGCCGGGCGCAGGCGCAACAGGTGCTTCAGCAGCAAGGCCAGGGGAAGCGAGGCGCGTCGTTGCATTCTCTGCATGAACCGAGTGCCTTCCATGGACATGGAAGCGGTGGATGGGGGAACCCTGGGGCATCGATGAAGGGTTGATGTCAGGATAATGGCAAGATGAACAACGTTAATGATATCTATTTCTAAATATTTTCATATTCCGCGATGGAAATAGTTTTGCCCGCTGCGGCGGGGCCGGAGCGGGTGAGGGGCCCTGTTGAAGGGCGGAGAAAGGGGATCAGGCGGGGACGGCTTCCACCTGTTCGACACGAATGCGCCCGCCCTCCATGCGCACCAGCTGGTCGGCCACCGGGAAATAGCGGTCGTCGTGGGAGATCACGATGATGGTCTTGCCCTGGGCCTTCAGTTCCGGCAGCAGCTCGGTGTAGAACACCCGGCGGAACGCCGGGTCCTGGTCGGCGGCCCATTCGTCGAAGACCAGCAACTGGCGTTCGTCGAGCCAGGCATTGATCAGCGCCAGGCGCTTGCGCTGGCCGGTGGAGAGGTCGGTGGTGGTGAAGGCGCCGTCGCGGATGCCGACCTTGTGCGCGATGTCCAGGCGTTCCAGGTACTTGCCGGCGTCGGCGGGCAGCGGCGCGTCGCCGGGCAGCGGGTCGTCGAACAGGTAGTAGTCGGCGAAGATGGTGGTGAACAGCTGGCGGTAGTCGTCCAGCTGTTCTGCCCGCAGCGGCTCGCCATTGAACAGGATCTCGCCCTGCTGCGGCGTGTACAGGCCCAGCAGCAGCTTGATCAGGGTGGTCTTGCCGCCGCCGTTCTCGCCGACGATGAAGACGATGTCGCCCTGCTTGATATGCAGGTCGATGGGGCCGAGGTGGAAGGATTCGACGCCTTCCACCGGCGGATAGTCGTAGCGCGCGCGGCGCAGTTCCAGGCTGTGCATCGGGCCCAGGGCCGACGGGCGGTCGCTGACCAGCAGGTGCGGCTCGGGCGAGGAGAACTTCCACGACAGCTCGGCGATGCGGCGCAGGGCGATCCTGGCCCGGGAGATGATCGGCAGCGTGGTGATCAGCCGCTCCAGCGGGCCTTTCATGTACAGCATGACCAGGACGAAGCCGCCGAGCACGGTCTTGTCGGTGGATGGCCACAGCGCCTGGAAGGCGATGGCGATGCCGATGACGGCGAAGAACAGCATGGAGCCGAAGGTCTCGGCGCTGACGAAGATCCCGGCGGCGCGGATGTTCGCCGCGCAGATGCGCTCGGTGGTGCCGCCGATCTGTTCGTTGAGCAGGTGCTGGCGGCGGCGGCGCTGGATGCGCAGTTCCTTGGCCCCGGCGGAAATCGCCTGGTAGTGCTTCTGCAGCTCGTCCTCGCCGTCGCGGGCGCGCAGGATGCTGCGCATGCCGGCCTGGTGCGCCAGGTACTGGGCGCCGGCGCCGATGACCACGGTGAGCAGGGTCAGGCCGAGGATCTGCCAGGACAGGAAGGCCAGGTAGCTCAGGCAGCCGAGGGTCACGGTAAAGGCGATGACCATCGGCGCGACCGACAGGGCGAAGTTGCTCAGGGTGGTGACGTCGTTGAGCAGCACCGGGATCAGCCGGTGCGAGCGGTAGCGTTCCAGTTGCTCGATGGGCGCGACGAGGATCTTCGCCGCCAGCTCGCGGCGCAGGTTGGCCACCACGCGCTGGCCGACCCGGTTGCTCAGCAGGCTGGAGCCGGTGGAGCAGGCCAGGGTCAGCAGGCACAGGCCGGCGAACAGCAGGGCGCTGTCGATGCCGGGGCCGCCCTCGCGGGCCATGGCGTCGTTGATGGTGGCCAGCAGGCCGGTGACGCTCAGACCGCTGACCATCCCCAGCACGGTGGAGAGGACCACCAGCCACCAGTAGGGCTTGAGGATCCGCAGGGTTTCCCGGGCCAGGCTTTCAGTCTTCAGGGTCATGCAGTGGTCTCTCGGATCATGGCCGTTGCGCCTGGAATGCGCACAGGAGGGAGTGGGCCGTCAGGGAGAGGACGAGCCGCCACGGCGGAAATTTAGCGGCGCGGCGCAGCGTGCCGCAGGTCGGACAGATGAATTCTGTCGCCGATTGCCGCCCTGGCGGTTTCAGTGCCCGGCGAGCTGTAGCACAATAGGCGCCGATCGTTTTTCCCCTCCAGGATTTGCAATGTCTAAGTCAACCGTCTGCGGTGCGCTCGGGCTGGCCCTTGTGCTGGCGGGTGTCGCCGGGTGTTCCTCGAAGAAGGCTGCCATCTACGAACACGAGAACTTCGATGATTCGGGCACCTTTTCCCGCAGCTTTCCGGTCAGCGAAGCCGGCTCCTGCGAAGCCGCGCGGCGCGCCCTGCTGAGCCAGGGCTACATCATCACCACGGCCGACAAGGGCCAGGTGAACGGCAACAAGAGCTTCCAGCAGACCGGCGATAGCCACATGCAGATCAGCTTCAACGTGGTCTGCGCCGACGACATGGGCGGCGACAAGCGCTCCACCGTGTTCGCCAACGCCCTGCAGGACCGCTACGCGCTGAAGAAGTCCAACACCTCGGCGAGCCTGGGGGTGGGCGTGCTGGGCTCGGTGTCGATGCCGATCGGCTCCAGCGACGATTCGATGGTCAAGGTGGCCAGCGAGACGGTGACCTCGGCCAAGTTCTACGAGCGCTACTTCGCCCTGGTGGAAAGCTTCCTGCCGCCGGTGCCGAAGCAACCGGCCGCCGAGCCTGCCCCGGTCGCCCCGCCAAAGCCGGCAGTCGAGCTGGGCGTGCCGGAAAGCACCGCGCCGGCGCCGGCTGCCCTGGCCGCGCCACAGGCCGAAGCCGCCGCCCCTGTGCCGGTCGCCGCGCCCGTGGTGGAAACCCAGGCCGCACCGGCGGTGGATGACAGCCAGGGTTCGCAGCCGATCGCACCGCCCGCCGAGGCCACGCCGATCAGTGCCGAGCAGGTCGCTCCGGCGCCGACCGAAGCGGCGCCCGTGCCTGCGGTGGAAACTCCGGCGGCGCCGACCGACGGCAACAGCGCGCCAACGCTCTAACCCGGGGATAAATCCTGTTACACCTGCTTCGTTTATTTTCCTGCACGCTGTTGTCATTTTTCCTTCACCCGTGCACTTTAGGGTGACTCAGGACACAGACACGAACAGACGAAGAAACGGAGCAGACAATGGACGACTACCAGGAAGAACTTCTCGAATTCCACGCCTCGGAAATGGATGTACCCGAGCCGGCGGACGATGCGACAGAGCTGTGACGGATTTGAACGAAAGGGCCAGTGCAAGCACTGGCCCTTTTTTGTTGGTCGCCTTTTATCCCACTCGGCGCTGACTTCGCCGGAACTCACCCGGCGTCACCCCGCTCCAGCGCTTGAACGCCCGCTGGAACGCCTCCGCCGACGCAAACCCCAGCAGATAGGCAATCTCGCCGAACGCCAGCTCGGTATCGCGGATATAGCTCATCGCCAGGTCCCGCCGCGTGTCGTTGAGGATGGCGCGGAACTGCGTGCCTTCCTCGGCCAGCTTGCGTCGCAGGGTCCAGGTCGGTAGCTGCAGGCGCCGCGCCACTTCTTCCAGGTCCGGCTCGCGCCCGCCGTTGAGCAGCGGCCCCAGCAGGTGGGCGATGCGTTCGGCGAGGCTGCGAATACGCGTGCGTTCCTGCAGCTCTTGCTCGCACAACTGCAACAGGTGCTGCCAGGTGCTGGGGCAGTGGGCGGGGTTGCGCAGGTCGAGGCTGGCGCGGTTCAGGCGCAACTGGTTGGTCGGCGCAGCGAATTGCACCGGTGCCAGGCTCAGGGCCTGGTAGCGCTCGGCATAGGCCGGGCTGTCGAATTCGATCTCGATGCGCTCGGCCTGCACCGGCTGGCCCACCAGGTCGGACAGCTGCGCCAGCCAGCCGGACAGCAACGAGTCCACCACGAAGCGGTTGTAGGCGTTGTACGGGCTGATGGAGTAGAAGCGCAGCCAGGCGCCCTGGGCGTCCTCGTCGAAACGCGATTGCCCGCGGTAGTTGGCCGCATACAGCGGTTCGAAGCGCAGCAGGGTGCGGGCCGCCTCGCCGAGGGTCGGCGCCTGGGCCGCGGTGATGCCGGCCAGCCCGGCCTGGCCGAGACGGCTCAGGCGGCCCATGCACAGGCCCAGCGCCGGCTCCCGGCATTGGGCGATGGCGGCGTGGCCCAGGTGCATGTAGCGCGGGATCGACAGGCGCGCGCCGGGCTCGGCCAGGCGCGCCGTGGTCAGGCCATAGCGTTCCAGCAGTGGCGCAGGGTCTTCGCCGCGTTCGTCGAGGGCCAGTTGCAGGCTCTGGATAAAGCCCACCGACAGATCCCCCAGGCGCACCCGTGGCCGGTTCATCTGGCTACAGCCACAGGTTGAGCAGCCGCGCACCACGGCCGTCGCCGGCGTGATACAGGCCATTGAGATTGGCGAAGCCCAGGCCTTCGCCGCGAACCTCCCAGAACTGTCCGCGGAGGAACACGCTCATGCTCGCGACGCCCGCCGGCACCGTGCTTTCGCTGAGCCGGTACCAGGCCTGTTCTTCGCTGGTTTCACCCGGTTGCAGCAGCAGGTCGGCCGCCTGTGGCTGATGGCGGTTGCCGCGCCAGGGGCCGTGCCAGTCGCTGACGAAGGCAGGGTTGGCGATGATCTGCGCGTCCTGGCTGGCCAGGCGTGCGTAGCTGGACGGGTACCAGCCGTCGCTGCCGAGCAGCACGCCGAGACGTCCGGCGGGGGTGTCGATGACCTGCGGCGGGTGTGCCGTGCCGGCGCTGATGAAGCGCCGCACGTTGCTGTCCGGGTATTGCTGGCGCTGCACCTCGCCAAGCACCGTGCCGTTGCCGGCGAACACCAGGCTGCTGTTGTACAGGGCGCCGGAGCCGGTGCGCAGGACGCCGTGGTCAAGGTAGGGCTCGGGCAGGACGATGGAGCCGGCCACCAGGGTCACGCCGAACTCGCGGGCCAGGTCGCCGAACAGTTTCTGGTAGTCGGCGGCCATCTGCCCGGCCTTCATGCGCAGGTGGGCGTCGGCACGGCGGTCGTCGCCTTCGGCGCTGGCCATCGCCAGGCCGTAGCGCAGCGGGTTGCTCAGTTCCAGCCACTGGTACGCCTCGCGCAGGCGGGTGACCTGGTACAGCTCGCGTTTCTCGCCGCGGGCCCAGAGCCAGGTGCCGATATGTTCGGGCAGGACCACCACCGTGCGCTCGTTCACCAGCCCCTTGATCCGCGCCTGTTCCAGGTAGGCGGCGAGCTTGCGGTGCAGGCGGGTGAGGTTCTGGTAGTCGCCGGGGTAGAGCAGCGGCTCGATGCCGAGCAGGTTGCCCTGGCCGCTGGGCACGCCCTGGTCCAGCGCCAGCTCGACGCGCAGGTCGGACAGGTAGTGACCCTCGGGGCGCTGCTCGGCCCAGAGCATGTAGCCGCCGAGGGCGGCGAGAAGAACGAGCGCCAGGGCGCCGGAAAGCAGTTTGCGCATGGAGCGGACAAGGCCGGGAAGGAATTCGCCCCTAGGGTAGTCGCCTCGGTGCGTTTGGATCAATAACTTGTCATTTTCGGTCATTGAGCGGCGACGGGGCGGCCTTTAATGTCGGCTCCATACCAACCGACGGGGCCCATCGAGGCACCCGCATTCCGTGATTCAGCGTGGAGATCATCATGACCGCCGCTCACTACCCGCACCTGCTCGCGCCGCTCGACCTCGGCTTCACCACCCTGCGCAACCGTACCCTGATGGGCTCGATGCACACCGGCCTGGAAGAGAAGCCCGACGGCTTCGAGCGCATGGCCGCCTACTTTGCCGAGCGCGCCCGTGGCGGTGTCGGCCTGATGGTCACCGGCGGCATCGGGCCGAACGTCGAGGGCGGCGTGTATTCCGGCGCGGCCAAGCTGACCACCGTGGAAGAAGCCGAGAAGCACAAGATCGTCACCCAGGCCGTGCATGAGGCCGGCGGCAAGATCTGCCTGCAGATCCTCCACGCCGGGCGCTACGCCTACAGCCCCAAGCAGGTGGCACCGAGCGCCATCCAGGCGCCGATCAACCCGTTCAAACCCAAGGAGCTGGACGAGGAAGGCATCGAGAAGCAGATCGCCGACTTCGTCACCTGCTCGCAACTGGCGCAGAGCGCCGGCTACGACGGCGTCGAGATCATGGGTTCGGAAGGCTACTTCATCAACCAGTTCCTCGCGGCCCACACCAACCAGCGCACCGACCGCTGGGGCGGCAGCTACGAGAACCGCATGCGCCTGGCGGTGGAGATCGTCCGTCGGGTGCGCGAGGCGGTAGGGCCGAACTTCATCATCATCTTCCGCCTGTCGATGCTCGATTTGGTGGAAGGCGGCAGCAACTGGGAAGAGATCGTGCAACTGGCCCAGGCCATCGAGAAGGCCGGGGCGACCATCATCAACACCGGCATCGGCTGGCACGAAGCGCGCATCCCGACCATCGCCACCAAGGTGCCGCGGGCGGCGTTCAGCAAGGTGACCGCCAAGCTGCGCGGCGCGGTGAAGATCCCGCTGATCACTACCAACCGCATCAATACCCCGGAAGTCGCCGAGCGTGTGCTGGCCGAGGGCGATGCCGACATGGTCTCCATGGCCCGGCCGTTCCTCGCCGACCCGGACTTCGTCAACAAGGCAGCCGAAGGCCGCGCCGACGAGATCAACACCTGCATCGGCTGCAACCAGGCCTGCCTGGACCACACCTTCGGCGGCAAGCTGACCACCTGCCTGGTCAACCCGCGGGCCTGCCACGAGACCGAGCTGAACTACATCCCGGTAAGCCAGGTCAAGCGCATCGCCGTGGTCGGCGCCGGCCCGGCCGGTCTGGCGGCGGCCACCGTGGCGGCCGAGCGTGGGCACCAGGTGGTGCTGTTCGATGCCGCCGGCGAGATCGGCGGCCAGTTCAACGTGGCCAAGCGCGTGCCGGGCAAGGAAGAGTTCTACGAGACCCTGCGCTACTTCGGGCGCAAGTTGCAGACCACGGGCGTCGAGCTGTGCCTGAACACCCGGGTCGATGTCGCCCAGCTGGCGGCCGGCGGTTATGACGAAATCATTCTCGCCACCGGCATCGCCCCGCGCCTGCCGGCGATCCCGGGGATCGAGCACGGCAAGGTGCTGAGCTACCTTGACGTGCTGTTGCAGCGCAAGCCGGTGGGGCAGCGGGTGGCGGTGATCGGTGCCGGCGGTATCGGTTTCGATGTGTCCGAGTTCCTCGTCCACCAGGGCGTGGCCACCAGCCAGGACCGCGAGGCGTTCTGGAAAGAGTGGGGGATCGACGGCGGTCTGGAAGCCCGTGGCGGGGTCGCCGGGGTCAAGCCCGAGCCGCATGCCCCGGCGCGCCAGGTGTACCTGCTGCAGCGCAAGAAGACCAAGGTCGGCGACGGCCTGGGCAAGACCACCGGCTGGATCCACCGCACCGGGCTGAAGAACAAGCAGGTGCAGATGCTCAACAGCGTCGAGTACCTGGGCATCGACGATGCCGGCCTGCATATCCGCGTTGGCGAGGGCGAACCGCAGGTGCTGGCGGTCGACAACGTGGTGATCTGCGCCGGACAGGATCCGCTGCGCGAGCTGCATGACGGATTGGTCGCGGCGGGGCAGTCGGTGCATCTGATCGGTGGTGCCGATGTGGCGGCGGAGCTGGATGCCAAGCGGGCGATCAACCAGGGCTCGCGTTTGGCGGCGGGGCTGTGACGTAAAGCGCCCGACCTCCGATTTCAAGATTGGGAACAGAATCCTGTGGGAGTGGGTTTACCCGCGATTGCAATAGTGAATCCACCATCGCAATCGCGGGTAAACCCGCTCCCACAGGGGCATCGGTCGCCTGTAAACTCGCGCTATGTTCGATCTTCCCCAAGCCCCACTCCAACCGCTCACACTCCCCTGGCTCCAGGCCTCGGGCATCGACGCCGCCATCCTGCGCCTCGACCTGATCGACCCGCTGATCAGCGGCAACAAATGGTTCAAGCTCCACGAGCACCTGCGCCTCGCCCGGCACCACCAGGCGCCGGGCCTGATCAGCCTCGGCGGCAACCACTCCAATCACCTCCATGCCCTGGCCGCCGCCGGCCAGCGTTTCGGCTTCGCCACCGTCGGCCTGCTGCGCGGCGAACCCCGGGACACCCCGACCGTGCGCGACCTGCAAGCCCTGGGCATGCACCTGCACTGGCTCGGCTACGGCGGCTACCGCGCGCGCAACCAGCCCGGTTTCTGGCAGCCCTGGCAGGAACGCTATCCCGGCTGGCACTGCGTGCCGGAGGGCGGTGGCGGCATGGCGGGTACCAAAGGCTGCGCGCTGATCGTCGAGCAGGCAAAAGCGCAACTGCCGACCCTGGGCTGGGACGACTACGACGCCTGGTGGCTGGCGGTGGGCACCGGTACCACCCTGGCCGGACTGGTCCTGGCCGAGGCCGGGGCCCACCGGGTCCACGGTGCCCTGGCGGTACCGCCGGGCCATGGCGTGGAGCAGACAGTCCCGGCCCTGACCGGCCACCTGGCGAACTACCGGTTGCACGACGCCAGCCGTGGAGGCTTCGCCCGCACGGACGCCGAACTGCTGGATTTCATCGCCCGCTGCGAAGCCGAATCCGGCGTGCCGCTGGAGCCGGTGTACACCGGCAAGGCCCTGCTGGCCCTGCACGATCAGGTGCTGGCCGGTACCGTTCGTCGCGGCACCCGCCTGATCTTCGTGCATACCGGCGGATTGCAGGGCCGCCGGGGAAATTAAACACCGGCGTTGATCAGGAAACTCCGGGGACTGGTGTAATCTGACAGTAAAAGGCCATGAGCCTTTTCAGGCGGCGACCGTTTCAGTAGGGAAGGGCAATGTTCGAGATAGACCGCAACAGCAAGGTGCTGTTGGTAGACCAGATCCGCAGCGCAATCATCGGCCGCATCGACGCCTTCCAGTGGGTCCAGGGCAGCCGCCTGCCTTCGGTCAGGGCACTGTCCAAGCAACTGGGCGTGAGCATCTTCACGGTGAGCAGCGCCTACGAAGACCTGGTCGCGCAGCGGATCATCGAGTCCCGCCCCGGCGCCGGCTACTACATCCTTCCCACCGGGCCTGCCGGCAGCAAGGACCCGGAACGCATGGTCCCGCCGTCCAGCCTGCACGCCGGCTTCCTTTATCGTGCGCTGGACCCGTCGCAGTACGACACCCCGGTCAGCTCCGGCTACCTGCCGCCGTCCTGGCTGGTGGATGCGGTGCCGGCCTCGGTCACCGGGCGGCTGATCCGCAGCACGCTGTCGTGCAGCGTGCCGGCCCCGGCCGCCGGCAGCCAGGAACTGCGCTCGGTGATCGCCAAGAAGCTGCGGGAGCTGCAGATCAACGCCGCCAGCAGCCAGATCGTGGTGACCATCGGCGCCACCCATGCCTTTTCCCTGATCCGCAGCATGATGCTCGAGCCCGGCGACTACCTGCTGGTGGAAGACCCCAGCTACCTGCTGCTGCAGCTCAAGCTGATCAAGGACCGCGACTTCAACATCATCACCGTGCCGCGCACGGCTGATGGACCTGACCTGGAAGCCATGGAAGCGATCGTGGCCCAGTACCGCCCCAAGCTGTTCCTGACCCAGACCCTGGTGCACAACCCCACTGGCGGCAACACCTCGCCGGCCAAGGGTTTCAAGATTCTCTCGCTGGCGCAGAAATACGATTTCCATATCGTCGAGGACGATATCTTCGGTGCCCTGTGCGCCAAGCAGACGCTGCGCCTGAGCAGCCTCGACGAGTGGAGCCGGACCTTCTATCTCAGTGGCTTCAGCAAGGTGCTCAGCCCCGCGTTGCGGCTCGGCTACGTGGTCGCGCCGCCGGCGTTCGTCGAGCGCCTGGTGGAACAGAAGATGTACAACGTGCTGTGCGGCTCGTCGCTGGACGAGACCATCGTCGCCTACACCCTGGAGTCAGGCCGCTACCAGCATCACCTGGATGCCTTGCGCCAACGGGTCATGCAGGAACGTACCCGCGCCCAGGAGTGGCTGGGCAAGATGGGCGTGGAATTCGAGGAAGGGACCGCCGAAGGCCTGTTCCTCTGGGCGCGCTTCCCTGCGCAGGTGGATCTTCGCCGGCTGATCGAGCAGGCGCACGACGAGCGCATCTTCCTGGCGCCGGGCTCACTGTTCAGCAATACCCGCGCCTACGACCAGTACCTGCGCCTCAACGTCAGTCACTGTAACGACCCGCGTTTCCGGCAATTCCTCGATGCCCATCTATGCAGCGAAACTGCCAGCGCTTGAAGTAGTCCGCCAGCGTGCTCACCTTGCCCAGGTCTTCGAAGGAATAGATCACGCCATTGAGGATCTGCACCACGTCGTTGTCGCGCAGGCTGGGGATGATCGAATCCTCGGAAATTTCCGAGCCGTTGACCGCCAGGCTCAGGTCGTCGATCCAGTACAGCGGCTTGCCGTCCTGGCCGGACCAGATCCGGCTGTCGGCATAGAAGGACTTCAGCGCCAATCCATTGGTTTGCATGGGCATGTGGTTGATCCCGCTTCGACTGATTGAAAGGTCGGTCATGGTTCAGGCCTTGCGTTGGGCACGGAACCGCAGCCGGGTTGCATCGACGGTCCAGCGCCCGCAGGAATCCAGCAGGTCGCCGACCAGTTCTTCACTGACTTCTTCGAGAAACGCCGGGCGCAGCGCCAGCGGCACGGCGCGCAGGTATTGGCCGTAGCAGTGTTCGAGCCATTCGCCGATGGGCCGGTCGAGGACCAAGGGCTGCTCGAACCAGGCGATGTGGTTGACGTGGAAACCCGCCTGCTCCAGCACCATCTGGTACTCGTGGGCCGTGGGCAGGTAGGCCTGCTCCAGGCCCCGCGGCTCGATGGAGCGGCGCTCCAGCGCGCCCTGCAGGGCGCGGCGGACCAGTGCGGCATGGCCGCTGCCGGCGAACTCGCCGACGAAGCGCCCGCCCGGCTTGAGGGCCATGAAGGCGCCGCAGGCGACCAGGTCGGCGTGCTGCATCTCGTGCAGGGCGTCATGGCTGAACACCGCATCGAATTCCTGATGGAAATACAGCTCCTCGGCATTGCCGCGCTTGACCTCCAGGCCCCGGGCCCGGGCAGCCAGCACCCGTTCCGGACTGACATCGAAGCCGACCACTTCGGCGCCCTGGCTGGCCAGTTGCGCACTCAGGCAGCCGTCGCCACAGCCGATATCCAGGATCCGCTCGCCCACCTGCGGCGCCAGCAGGCTCACCACGCCCTCGGCGTGGTGGACGATGCACGGCGGCGGTGGCTCGGTGGGCTCGGTGCCGGGGCGGAAAAAACTCGGAGCACTCATCACGGGAATTCCATCGGTACAGGGATGAAAGACGCGCGCCGGCAGCCCCGGCGCGCGCGGTGTTCAGATGCGCTTGGACAGCCACACCAGGACGATGACCACGGCGCACACCACCGGGGTCAGCCAGTTCCAGGTCTCGCCCATCAGCCAGATCGAGAAGCCGAAGGTGAAGAACGGCTGCAGCAGTTGCAGCTGGCTGATGCGCTGGATGCCGCCCAGGGCCAGGGCGCGGTTCCACGAGAAGAAGCCCAGCAGCGAGTTGATCAGGGCCAGGAACAGCAGCGCGGCGACGCCCTGGCCAGGCAGGTTGGCGATGGTCTCGCCGTCGTACAGGAACAGGCTCACCGGCAGCAGCACCGGCAGGCTGACCACCAGGGTCCAGCACATCACCTGCCAGCCCGGCAGTTCCTTGGACAGCGCGCCGCCCTGGGCATAGCCGAAGCCGGCCAGCAGCACCGCGCCGAGCAGGGCCAGGTCGCCGATGTAGATGTCCTGCACGTCGGACTTGACCACGGTGTAGGCCAGTACGGTGAGGAAGCCCAGGCTCGACACCGCCCAGAAGGCTTTCGACGGCCGGGTGCCGGTGATCAGGGTGCCGAAGATCGCGGTGGACAGCGGCAGGGCGGCGAGGACCACGCCACCGTGGCTGACCGGCACGTACTGCATGCCCAGCGCGGTGAGCACCGGGAAGCCGTAGACGATGCCGGTGGAGGTCAGCAGCATGCGCTTGATCTGCGAGCCGTTGGGCAGCTTGGCCCGGCCGATGATCAGGAACGGAATCGCCGCGAACGCCGCCAGTACGGAGCGGAAAAAGCCGACCTGGAGGGCGCTCAGGTCACCGGCGAGCATCTTCGCCGCCGGCAGGGTCATGGCGAAGGCGGCGACGGAGATGAGCCCGAGGAAATAGGCCTGCAGGTCCTGGTTCTTGGTGTCTTGGTAGCTGGCGACGGTACTTTGCGTCATTGCAACGGTTCCTTCTGGCTTTACCGGTAAGGCATCCGCCCCGCATGGGCGGATGCGCACGCCGGTCAGATCTGTTTGTTGTTCAGGTTCGGTTTGTCCAGCGGGCTGGTGCTGAGGAAGAACACCAGGGAAGTGCGCGTACCGCTTTCCACCTTGCGCACGCCGTGGGGGATCTCGCAGCGGTTGATCAGCACGTCGACATAGCCGGTCTTGAGCAGGGCTTCCTTGCCGTCGTAGTCGACGAAGAACTCGCCACCGTCATAGTCCTTGCCGAACTGGATCACCACCGAGTAGCGGTATTCCAGGTTGCTGTAGGTGTCGATGTGCTTGCCGATGAAGTTGCCGGCTTCCAGCTTGTTGGCCTGGCAGCGGCGGATGTAGCACTCGCCGCCCATGATGCCGTTGAAGAACTCGCGGCTCTTGCCGGACGAGAGGATCTCCACCACGCGCTTGCCCCACGGGTCGTTGCGGTACACCGGCAGCTGGCCCTTCTGGTCCTCCATGAAGCGACCGACCGAGAGGAAGTTCTGCTCGCCCACGTCGCCGATCTCGATGATCGTCTTGGGGATCACCTGGCAGGCTTCTTCCATGTAGGCCAGGTCTTCCCGGGAGAACAGCTGGGCGGCATTCAGGGCCGCGTAGGCGCTGCTGTTCAGTTGCTGGCTTGCCGTTTGAATCGTCTCTTGCATGATCAGGCTCCTTGAGAATCGGCGAGTGGGTACAGCGTGTCGTTCGGTTCGTCGGCAGCGGCTTGCAGCGGCCCGAAAGGCTCGCGCACGCCACGGCACATGTGGTCACGGATCAGGTACAGCCCGGCCATGAAGCCCCAGACTTCGAGGAACGGGCCGTAGCTGGACGGCTGCTGCTCGATGCTGGCGCGGTAGTCGGCGATATGCCGGTAATGCACGTTGGGGCGGCGGTGATGAGCGTCGTGGTTGGGCAGGTCCTGCGGGTACACGTAGAGGCGCACCGGCACGTCCAGCAGCAGGCCCTTGAGCAGCCAGGCAGCCCAGGCCGCGAGTCCGCCGCGGGGTGGCCGGCGGCCCTGGAAGCGGCCCCAGGTCAGGCGTCCGTAATGCGGCTTGTCGCCCCGTCCGGATTCGCGCTGGTAGAACCACAGGTGCTCGGTGAACAGTTGCAGCCACATCGAGTGCTCGAACAGCACGGCCCGCGGGATCACGTAGATCAGGCCGAACGCCGCCAGGCAGTCGCTGGCCCACAGCAGGGCCAGCAGGGCGCCCCAGAACACCAGGCGCAAGCGCACTTCCTCGCGCGGTGGCCGCACGAAGCAATCGTTCAGCGTCCCGCGCCACTGGCGCAGCAGGTAGGTCGGCCGGAACGGCGTGCTGATCACCCGCCACCAGTAGGTCGGTTCCGCCATGCCCGGGTGAAAGCCCTGCGCCTGGATGAAGCACTGGTCCGGGTCGATGTCGGTGCACAACACATGGATGTTGTGGTGCTCGCGCACATGGCTCTGGTTGTAGGTGTCCCAGTCCTGGTACAGCAGCGGCGTGGTCAGGAAGAAACGGGCGTAACGCTGGGCCCGCGCCTTGTCCTTGAGCACCGCGCCATGGGTCAGGTAGTGGAAGGTCGCCTGCATGCTGCGCAGGCGGTTGACCATCAGCACCCAGGCGGCCAGCACCAGCAGCACCGACAGCAGCGGGTTGAAGGCACCGTCCAGCACCGCCTTGCCGAGCAGCACCAGGCCGATCATGGTCGCCCAGGTGAGCAACAGGTGAACCTGCAGGAAGCGTTCGCCGGTCCGTTCCATCCGCGCTTTCAGCGTGTCCGTGTCCTGCGCCTGGCCCTTGCCGGTCAGCCAGGTCCACAGCGGCTGGAACGGCAGGTGGGCGTAGCTGGCGCGGACATTGCCCTGGGGGCCGTACTGGCAGTAGTGAGTGGTTTCTCGCTGGCTCATCAGTACACCCGCGTCAGGTAAAGGACAGGGATGTCGCTGTACAGCCAGTAGAACGGCTGCATGCGGTTGTGGTCGGCACCGATCACGATCGGGTTGCGCCATTGCCCGGCGAACACCTGGCCGATGGCCGCATACTCCGCGCCCTGGGCGTAGAGGATGCGCATCAGCTCCTCGTTGCTGCGGTTCTGGTGCCAGGCCTGGTACAGCGGCAGCCGGGCATTGAAGATCGCGGCGTAGTCGAGGTCGCTGTCGACGATGCAGCCATTGTCGCGATTGGCCAGGCGCTGTTCGGCGTCGGCGGTCAGCGCGCGCCATTGCGCTTCGCCGCCGACGGCCTCGGCGATCATGATCGACTCGGTCTGCGGGCCGAGGATGTCGAGCATCTTGGCCTGGCTGATGCGCAGCTTGCGGGCGAAGCCTTCGCGGGTTTCCTTGAGACGGTTGAGGGTCGACTCGTCGAAGCCTTCGAAGTCGCCGCCGCCGATGGCGATGCGCGCGTCGATGCCGTGCTTGCGCAGTACCGCCTGCAGGTCGGGCAGGGTCTTGACCACGCGGCTGGCCACCAGGCCGATGCCTTCGCCGAGGTGGTCGAAGGTGTAGCGCAGCCGGCCGTTCTTGCTTTCGTAGCCGTAGTCCGGGCACACCGGCGAGACCAGGGTGATGGTTTCGCCGGCCAGGCCCTTGGCCAGGGTTTCGGCGAAGCGGGCCATGAAGTGCGGCGCCGAGCTGGTGAACGACAGGCGCTCGAAGGCGCGTTCCAGGTCCACCACCAGGGCGTCCGGCAGAACTGTCATGGCCGGGTAGCGCACCTTGAGTGCCGGGGTGGTGACGGTGTTGTCGTTGACCGCGCACAACAACAGGTTCAACAGTGACGGGCGACTTTGGTTGATATAAGGCTTGTCCAGGATCAGGGTCTTCCTGCCTTCGCTATTGCGCACTTGCCATTGAAAGCCGGGGAACTTCGACTGGATGAAACGATAGAACGGCATATAACGCGGCAAACCGGTCTTTTCATCATCATCCTGCTGGAAGCGGGAATACACCGCCGACAACCGGGAAACTTCATCTTCGATGCAAAGTGCCTTGACCAGGTCGGCCGGCGGTTGTTGCGAAAGTGAAATCGGCGACAACACACGCTTGCTGATCAACTTATGGGTAAGTTTGTTTCTGACGTAATACTTCGCGAGAGATTGGCTCATGGAATCACCGATACGAAAGTTCCTGGTCAGCAGGCATGAGTTCGATAAGGTTGATATTCACGTGTTCCGGTTGCTGCAGGGCCCAGAGCACCGCGCGGGCGACATCGTCCGCTTCCAGCGGGGTCAGGCTGCTGTACACCCGGTCGGCCCTGGCCTGGTCGCCGGCGCACTGCACCAGGGCGAACTCGGTGCGCGTCTTGCCCGGCGCAATGCTGGTCAGGCGCACCCGGCGGCCCACCAGCTCGGTGCGCAGGCAGCGCCCGAAGTGATCGACGAAGGCCTTCGAGGCGGCGTACACATGCCCGCCCTGGTAGTGCACGTGGGCACCGATGGAGGTCAGGTTGACCACGTGGCCATGACCGCTGGCGATCAGTTTCGGCAGTACCGCGCGGGTCACGTTGATCAGGCCGTGGATATTGGTGTCGAGCATGGTGGATATCTGCTCGTCACTGACATCCAGTAAAGTTCCCTGGCCTTGCAACAGTCCGGCGCCATTCACGAGTTTGCTGACAGCGGCAAATTCGTCGGGCAGTTCATTCAACTTTCGATTCAGCACAAGACTGTCGCGAACATCGCAGTCCAGTGCGTGGAAGTTTCCGTGGAATTCATCGGCCAATTGTTCCAGCCGCTCTTTCCGACGTCCGATTCCTATGACTTTGCATCCCTGCGCGATGAGCATCCGGGCACAAGCCAGCCCGATGCCAGACGTCACTCCGGTGACGACGACCGTTTCATCAGTTTTCAATTGCTGCTCCTTTTTATTGCACTTCAGGTGGGGGTGTTGCAGTTACAGAAGCGTCCGTGCCTGATGAACACGTGCAGATTAGGAACAGCGGCGGGGGATGTACCGGTACAGCGGTAGAGGGGGAGCGCCAAACTGTCTGGTCGCGAGACCATGACAGTTGGAAGAGGGGGACAGAGCGCGGACTTGTGGGAGCGGGTTCACCCGCGATGACGATAGTGAATTCACCGACGTCATCGCGGGTAAACCCGCTCCCACAGGGTCCCGGCGTGTTTCAGTCGTTGCCGGGCAGCATGCGCGTCAGCGTGTTGTCCTTGCGCACATAGTGGTGGTACAGCCCGGCCACGGCATGCAGGCCGATCAGCCAGTAGCCGAGGGTGGCGCACCATTCGTGCCAGCCCTTGACCGTGCGGGCCAGGTCCTTGTCGGGCTGGACCAGCGCCGGCAGTTCGAAGCCGTAGAAGGGGATCGGTTTGTCGGCGGCGCTGAGGATGGTCCAGCCGGCCAGGGGCAGGCCGATCATCAATGCGTAGAGCAGCCAGTGCACCAGGTGCGCCAGGCCGGTCTGCCAGGCGGGCGGGGCGGGCACGATGCGCGGGGTCGGCCGGGTCAGCTTGAGGAACAGGCGCAGCCAGACCAGCAGGAACACGGTCAGGCCGAGCATGAAGTGCAGGGTTTTCATCAATTCCCGCTCGGGGCTGTCCTTGGGGAACAGGCCGCGAAACTCGATGCAGGCGTACACCGCCGCCAGCAGCACCAGCATCAGCCAGTGCAGGGTCACGGACAGGCTGCCGTAGCGCTCCCGGGTGTTGGTCAGGCTCATGGAACATTCCTCTTCAGGTCAGGGATTGCGCTCTTGCTGGCGCTGTTCCTTCACTCTAAACCATCGGATATTGCGTTGCCTTGATGTGGGGCTGGCCCATCTCCACATCTCGGTCAGGGTCCGCGACTTCGTTGAGATGTGTCGATATCCATGCCCATTGCAGGCCGGTCAGGCAGCCGGCAGTTGCGGCCAATGGTCCGAAACCAGGAACGCCCGCTCCGCTTCATGCCAGTCGCCATCCGCGCCCGGCACCAGGCGCACCATCAACTGCGCCTGGGCCTGGGGATCTAGGGCGGCGAGCCAGTCATGCAGGTACTGCCCGCTCCAGACCTCGTCCGCCGCGACCCGCGCCGGCCCGAGCCAGGCCTGGCGCGGCAGCAACTGCCAGCTTCCGGGGGCGCTGGCCGCATGGAAGGCCGGCCAGTCGCGCTGGTGCAGCCAGCGTCCGCGCTGATGTTCGGGGTGCACACCCGCAGGCGAGACGCCAGGCACCGCCCAGGGATACAGCAGGTAGCCACCCAGCCACAGGCGCGCCTCGACCTGGTCGAGCCCCAGGCCAGCGAGGGCGTCGCGGCTTTCCGGACGGCTGGAAATGGGTAGCTGGTGCTCCGCCAGGTGCGCCAGCTTGCGGTCCAGGCGGTCGTGGCAGCCGGGGCCGAGCCATTGCGCCGGATCGCGGCCGTCGCCCGCGTCCGGACCGAGGTAGAGCTTGATCGCCAGTTCCAGGTGATGCACGCCTTCGCGGTCACGCAGCACCATGTCCAACTCGCCCAGGGTGTGCCCGCCCTGGCGGATCGGCAGGTTGGCCGCGAGCAGTTCTACGCCGGGGGCCTGCTGCAAGGCGAACTGCCACAGCCGCTCGTAGTACAGGCCCAGGCGCCGGCTGGCCGAACGCGCCAGCCAGTCCAGCAGCGGCGCGGGGTCCTGATCCAGACGCTGCAGCCAGTCATGCAACTGCTGCGGATCCTCGACCCAGTCGCTGGCACTCAACGGATGGCGTTGCGGCCAGGGCGCGCTGGCCAGCAGCGGCGGCGACAGCAGAGCCCAGGCCAGATCGCGCACCGCAGGCTGGTGCAGATGGCGGGGCAGGGCATGGAGGGCGGCGAACGGATTCATCCAGCGAGCATAGCCCCGTTTGCCGCAGGCCGGGGCACTGGCCCATAATCGGCGCTTAACAACCGTGCTTACCTATGTCGCAAAGCCTTAGCAGGAGCCCCATGGAGCAATTTCGCAATATCGGTATCATCGGCCGCCTCGGCAGCTCACAGGTACTCGATACCATCCGCCGACTGAAAAAATTCCTGCTGGAACGGCACCTGCACGTCATCCTCGAAGACACCATCGCCGAAGTCCTGCCCGGCCACGGCCTGCAGACCTCCTCGCGCAAGCTGCTGGGCGAGGTCTGCGACCTGGTCATCGTGGTCGGCGGCGACGGCAGCCTGCTCGGCGCCGCCCGCGCCCTGGCCCGGCACAACATCCCGGTGCTGGGGATCAACCGCGGCAGCCTGGGCTTCCTCACCGATATCCGTCCCGACGAGCTGGAAGTGAAGGTCGCCGAAGTGCTCGACGGCCACTACCTGGTGGAAAACCGCTTCCTGCTCCAGGCCGAGGTGCGCCGCCATGGCGAGGCCATCGGCCAGGGCGACGCCCTCAACGACGTGGTCCTGCACCCGGGCAAGTCGACGCGGATGATCGAGTTCGAGATCTACATCGACGGCCAGTTCGTCTGCAGCCAGAAGGCCGACGGCCTGATCGTCGCCACCCCGACCGGCTCCACCGCCTACGCGCTGTCCGCCGGCGGGCCGATCATGCATCCCAAGCTGGACGCCATCGTCATCGTGCCGATGTACCCGCACACCCTGTCCGGGCGGCCGATCGTGGTGGACGGCAACAGCGAGCTGAAGATCGTCGTGTCCCAGGACATGACCATCTATCCACAGGTCTCCTGTGACGGCCAGAACCACTTCACCTGCGCCCCCGGCGACACCATCACGGTGAACAAGAAACCGCAGAAGCTGCGCCTGATCCATCCGCTGGACCACAATTACTACGAGGTCTGCCGGACCAAGCTCGGCTGGGGCAGCCGCCTGGGTGGTGGAGGCGACTGATGCTCGATCCCGCGCGCAGTTTCGACCTGATCGGCGATGTACACGGATGTGCCCACACCCTCGAACGCCTGCTCGACGCCCTCGGCTACAAGCGCCAGGGTGGGGTGTGGCGGCACGCCCAGCGCCAGGCCCTGTTCCTTGGCGATATCATCGACCGCGGCCCGCGCATTCGCGAGGCCCTGCATATCGTCCATGACATGGTCGAGGCCGGCCAGGCCCATTGCATCATGGGCAACCATGAATACAACGCTCTCGGCTGGACCACCCCGGCGCCGGCCGGCAGCGGCAAGACCTTCGTCCGCGAGCACACCCCGCGCCACGCCCGGCTGATCGACGAGACCCTGACCCAGTTCGCCGACCACCCCGGCGACTGGCACGACTTCCTCGGCTGGTTCTACCAGTTGCCGCTGTTCGTCGATGCCGGGCGCTTCCGCCTGGTCCACGCCTGCTGGGATGGCCGGGTGATCGACACGCTGCGCCAGCACTATCCGGACGGGCGCATCGACGAAACCTTCGTCCAGGCCTCGGCGCAAAGCGACACCTTCGCCCACCTGGCCTGCAACCGCCTGCTGCGCGGCACCGACATGCGCCTGCCGGACGGCCTCACACTGACCGGCGGCGACGGCCTGACCCGGGCCTTCTTCCGCACCAAGTTCTGGGAGGAAGACCCGCAGACCTACGGCGACATCGTGTTCCAGCCCGATGCGCTACCGGCCGAGGTGGCCAGCGCGCCCCTCAGCCACAGCCAGAAGAACGCCTTGCTGCGCTACGCCGAGGACGAGCCGCTGCTGTTCGTCGGGCACTACTGGCGCAGCGGCAAGCCGGCGCCGATCCGCGCCAACCTGGCCTGCCTGGACTACAGTGCAGTGCTCTACGGCAAGCTGGTGGCCTACCGGCTCGACGATGAAACCCGCATCGACCCGCGCAAGTTCGTCTGGGTCGACGTGGAACGGCCGGAGGCCAGTCAATGAACGTGGTTGAAATCCTGCGCCTGCCGTTGAACGCCGACCTGAGCGGCTTCGTCCAGTTGCTGCGACGCCTGCAATTGCCGCACCGGGTCACCGAGGAAGCGGGCGCGCAGGTGCTCTGGGTCGAGGAATCGCGGGCCGAACAGGCCCTGCGCCTGTACCAGTTGCACCCCGACGGCGATATCGACCCCCAGCTGCTGCCTGCTCCGGAGCCGGAACAGGCGCCACGGCGTCCCGGCGTGGCCGAGCAGCTGCGCGCCAGCAAGGCCACCGCCGCGGTGCTCCTGCTGTCCCTGGTGGTGGCCGGCCTGACCGGGCTCGGCGAGAACTTCCAGACCCTGCGCTGGCTGACCTTCCTCGATTTCCACGTCAAGGGCGACTACCTCTACTTCACCCCGCTGGAGGTCAGCCTGCAGGCCGGCCAATGGTGGCGGCTGCTGACGCCGATGCTGGTGCATTTCGGCATCCTCCACCTGGCCATGAACGGCCTCTGGTACTGGGAGCTCGGGCGGCGCATCGAATGGCGCCAGGGCGCCTTCAGCCTGCTCGGGCTGACGGTGGTGTTCGGCGTGGTGTCCAACGCCGCGCAATACCTGTTCGGCGGGCCCAGCCTGTTCGGCGGCCTGTCCGGCGTGCTGTACGGCTTGCTCGGGCATGTCTGGCTGTACCAGTGGCTGGCCCCCAGCCCGATCTACCGCATGCCCAAGGGCGTGCTGGTGATGATGCTGGTCTGGCTGCTGCTGTGCCTGTCCGGACTGGTCAGCCTGCTCGGCTTCGGCCAGATCGCCAACGCCGCCCACGTCGGCGGGTTGTTGGTCGGATGCCTGAGCGGGCTCTTGGGCGGGGCGCTGGCCCGGCGTAAACTGACGGCTTGATTTGGGAGACGCTATGTCCACTTTTGCGCAAATGATCGAAAACATCACCCCGGAAATCTACGAGAGCCTGAAGCTGGCCGTGGAAATCGGCAAATGGGCTGACGGGCGCAAGCTCACCAGCGAGCAGCGCGAACTGTCCCTGCAGGCGGTGATCGCCTGGGAGATGCAGAACCTGCCCGAGGACCAGCGCACCGGCTACATGGGCCCGCAGGAATGTGCCTCGAAGTCCATCACCGTGCCGAACATCCTGTTCAAGTCGGATGCGATCCATTGATCGAAGTCGGCCGTGGTTCCATTCGCAAGATGGCCGCGCGTCTCGAGACGCCGGTCGTGCAATACGCCTTCCGCCTGGATGAAGTCGAAGTACCGGTCAACCCGATGATCGGCCAGACCGTGCGCCTGGAGTACCTGGGCGCCATCCACTGCAGCCATTGCGGCAAGCGCACCAAGACCAGCTTCAGCCAGGGCTACTGCTACCCGTGCATGACCCGGCTGGCCCAGTGCGATGTCTGCATCATGAGTCCCGAACGCTGCCATTACGACGCCGGCACCTGCCGCGAGCCGTCCTGGGGCGAGCAGTTCTGCATGACCGATCATGTGGTCTACCTGGCCAACTCGTCGGGGATCAAGGTCGGCATCACCCGTGCCAGCCAGTTGCCCACCCGCTGGCTCGACCAGGGCGCCAGCCAGGCCCTGCCGATCCTGCGGGTCGCCACCCGGCAGCAGTCCGGACTGGTGGAAGACCTGCTGCGCAGTCAGGTCGCCGACCGCACCAACTGGCGCGCGCTGCTCAAGGGCGACGCCGAGCCGGTGGACCTGGTGGCCGTGCGCGACCAGTTGTTCGGCAGTTGCGCCGAGGGCATCAGCATCCTCCAGGAGCGCTTCGGCCTGCAGGCGATCCAGCCGCTCACCGATGGCCAGCCCCTGGAGATCCGCTATCCGGTCGAGGCCTACCCGGGCAAGATCGTCAGCTTCAACCTGGACAAGAACCCGGTGGCCGAGGGCACGCTGCTCGGCATCAAGGGCCAGTACCTGATCTTCGATACCGGCGTGATCAACATTCGCAAGTACACGGCCTACCAACTGGCCGTGCATCAGTAAGCCGTGAATCAGCAAAAGGACCGCCACATGCGTACCGAACAGCCGCAAGTGATCTACCTCAAGGACTATCAGGCGCCCGAGTACCTGATCGACGAAACCCACCTGACCTTCGAGCTGTTCGAGGACCACACCCTGGTCCACGCCCAGTTGGTGATGCGCCGCAACCCGGCGCGCGGTGCCGGCCTGCCGCCGCTGGTGCTGGACGGCCAGCAGCTTGAGCTGCTCAGCGTCGCCCTCGACGACCAGGCCCTGGCCGCCGGCGACTACACCCTGGGCGACAGCCACCTGACCCTGCAGCCGACTGCCGCGCAGTTCACCGTCGACACCAGCGTGCGCATCCACCCGGAAAGCAACACCGCGCTGGAAGGCCTGTACAAGTCCAGCGGCATGTTCTGCACCCAGTGCGAGGCCGAGGGCTTCCGCAAGATCACCTATTACCTCGACCGCCCGGACGTGATGAGTTCGTTCACCACCACGGTGATCGCCGAACAGCACCGCTACCCGGTCCTGCTCTCCAACGGCAACCCGGTGGGCAGTGGCCCGCAGGAAGACGGCCGGCACTGGGCGACCTGGGAAGACCCGTTCAAGAAACCGGCCTACCTGTTCGCCCTGGTGGCGGGCGACCTGTGGTGCGTCGAAGACACCTTCACCCGCCAGTCGGGCCGTGACGTGACCCTGCGCATCTATGTCGAGCCGGAAAACATCGACAAGTGCCAGCACGCCATGACCAGCCTGAAGAAGTCCATGCGCTGGGACGAAGAGGTCTATGGCCGCGAGTACGACCTGGACATCTTCATGATCGTCGCGGTCAACGACTTCAACATGGGCGCCATGGAAAACAAGGGCCTGAACATCTTCAACTCCAGTTGCGTGCTGGCCCGCGCCGAGACCGCCACCGACGCCGCGCACCAGCGGGTCGAGGCGGTGGTGGCCCACGAATACTTCCACAACTGGTCGGGCAACCGCGTGACCTGCCGCGACTGGTTCCAGCTGTCGCTCAAGGAAGGCTTCACCGTGTTCCGCGACGCCGAGTTCAGCGCCGACATGAACTCGCGCACGGTCAAGCGCATCGAGGACGTGGCCTACCTGCGCACCCACCAGTTCGCCGAAGATGCAGGTCCCATGGCCCACGCCGTGCGCCCGGACAGCTTCATTGAGATTTCCAACTTCTACACCCTGACCGTCTACGAGAAGGGTTCGGAAGTGGTGCGCATGGTCCGCACCCTGCTGGGTGCCGAGGGCTTCCGCAAGGGCAGCGACCTGTACTTCGAGCGTCACGACGGCCAGGCAGTGACCTGCGACGACTTCATCAAGGCCATGGAAGACGCCAACGGCGTCGACCTGACCCAGTTCAAGCGCTGGTACAGCCAGGCCGGCACGCCGCGGCTGGCGGTCAGCGAGGCCTATGATGCCGCCGCGCAGACCTACAGCCTGACCTTCCGCCAGAGCTGCCCGGAAACCCCGGACAAGGTAGAGAAGAAGCCGTTCGTGATCCCGGTGGAACTGGGCCTGCTGGATGCCCAGGGCAACGACCTGCCGCTGCGCCTGCAGGGCGAAGCCGCCGCCGTCGGCACGTCCCGCGTGCTCTCGGTGACCGAGGCCGAGCAGACCTTCACCTTCGTCGATGTCGCGGCGAAACCGCTGCCGTCGCTGCTGCGCGGCTTCAGCGCACCGGTCAAGCTTTCGTTCCCGTACGATCGCGACCAGCTGATGTTCCTCATGCAGCACGACAGCGATGGCTTCAACCGCTGGGAAGCCGGCCAGCAGCTGTCGGTGCAGGTGTTGCAGGAACTGATCGGCCAGCACCAGAAGGGCGAGCCGCTGGTCCTCGACCAACGCCTGGTCAGCGCCCTGGGCAGCGTGCTGGGCAACGACTCGCTGGACCAGGCCATGGTCGCCGAGATGCTCTCGCTGCCGAGCGAGGCCTACCTCACCGAGATCAGCGAAGTCGCCGATGTCGATGCCATCCATGCCGCCCGCGAGTTTGCCCGCAAGCAACTGGCCACGCAGCTGTTCGACGGCCTGTGGGCGCGTTACCAGGCCAACCGCAGCGCCTCGCGGCAGACCGCCTACGTGGCCGAGGCCGAGCACTTCGCCCGGCGTGGCCTGCAGAACATCGTGCTGTCGTACCTGATGCTCGGCGGCAAGCCGGAAGTGCTCGAAGCGACCCTGGAGCAATACGACGCCTGCGACAACATGACCGAGCGCCTCACCGCCCTGGCGGTACTGGTCAACTCGCCGTTCGAAGCCGAGCGGGCCAAGGCCCTGGCGGCGTTCGCCGAGCACTTCAAGGACAACCCGCTGGTCATGGACCAATGGTTCAGCGTCCAGGCCGGAAGCACCCTGCCGGGCGGGCTGGCACGGGTGCGGGCGTTGATGGAGCACCCGGCGTTCACCATGAAGAACCCGAACAAGGTGCGGGCGCTGATCGGTGCCTTTGCCGGGCAGAACCTGGTCAACTTCCATGCGGCGGATGGTTCGGGCTATCGCTTCCTGGCGGATATCGTCATCGAACTGAACGCGCTGAACCCGCAGATCGCCTCGCGGCAACTGGCGCCGCTGACCCGTTGGCGCAAGTACGACGACAAGCGTCAGGCGTTGATGAAGGGCGAGTTGCAGCGGATCCGCGATTCCGGATCGCTGTCCAGCGATGTGTTCGAGGTGGTGAGCAAGAGCCTCGCCTGAGGTGAGAGAAGGCCGCGAAAGCGGCCTTTTTTGTCAGGGATGGTCCCTCATGGAACACTGCATAACTCACTGATTTAACTGGCCCCTGTGGGAGCGGGTTTACCCGCGATTACGTCGGTGATGCCACTACCGTAATCGCGGGTAAACCCGCTCCTACAGGGGCCGCGTCGCTCTTGGACCTGTTCTCTGCGCGACAGCGCAGCCAGCAACCCCATCACCCCTCCGATAACAAAAGATAACGTCCCGTTCGTTGTCAGCCCTTCGCAAACCCCGATAGGATGGCCATCAGCTATTGCAGGGCTCTGGAACACGCTTTTCGCAGTACCTGCAGATGGATTGACCCAAATAACAAGAATCGGGGGACAGATCTGTGACCGGACCTCTAACAGCGGGTACTGGCAGCGCCCATCGCGCACGCCCATGGGCCCTGGCGGCCAGCGCGGCATTGTTGCTGGCGATGGGCCTGTGGACCAACAGCGTCGAAGCGGCCAGCGCCGCCGCGGCACCTGAAGCCGAAGTCTGGTCGACCGTCTCGACCAAGGCCGACAAGGGCCTGCTGCTCGACGTGACTCACGCTGGCGCACGCCTGGTCATGGTCGGCGAACGCGGCCATATCCTCTTCTCCGACGACCAGGGCAAGACCTGGACCCAGGCCAAGGTGCCGACCCGGCAACTGCTCACCGCCGTCACCTTCGTCGACGACAGGCACGGCTGGGCCGTCGGCCACGACGCGCAGATCCTCGCCAGCAGCGACGGCGGCGCCACCTGGACCAAGCAGTTCGAAGACCTCTCCCGCGAAGCGCCGCTGCTCGACGTCTGGTTCGACAGCCCGCAGCACGGCCTGGCCATCGGCGCCTACGGCGCCATGCTCGAAACCAGCGACGGCGGCCAGCACTGGCAGGACGTCGGCGAGCGTCTCGACAACCCCGACCAACTGCACCTCAACGGCATCACCCGGGTCAAGGACGCCGGCCTGTTCATCGTCGGCGAGGCGGGCACCATGTACCGCTCCAGCGACGACGGCCAGACCTGGCAGAAGCTCGACAGCCCCTACGAGGGCTCGTTCTTCGGCGTGATCGGCACCGCGAAAGCACAGACCCTGCTGGTCTACGGCCTGCGCGGCAACCTCTACCGCTCCACCGATTTCGGCGACACCTGGCAGCAGGTCGAACTGCAAGCCGCGCGTGGTCCGCTCGAATTTGGCCTGTCAAACGCTACGCTTCTCGATGATGGCAGTCTGGTACTGGTAGGCAACGGCGGCACCGTCCTGCGCAGCAGCGACGACGGCGTGACCTTCAGCGTCTTCAACCGGGCCGACCGCCTGGCGCTGGCTGGAGCCAGCAGCCTGTCCGACGGCAACCTGATCCTGGTGGGGCAGGGCGGCGCGCACTTTGCCGCCACCACCGGTGCCGAGAGGGCGCAACCATGACCGTTCGGGAGCAGTTCAGCATGAATCAGCACCATCAGGACAAGCCCACCACCCTGGAGCGCCTGATCTTCAACAACCGTCCGGCAGTGATCGCCATCTGCCTGCTGGTCAGCGTCTTCCTGTTCTGGCAGGCGACCCTGATCCGCCCGTCCACCAGCTTCGAGAAGATGATCCCGCTGGAGCATCCGTTCATCCAGAACATGCTCGAACACCGCAACGACCTGGCCAACCTCGGCAACACCGTGCGCATCTCGGTGGAGGCGGTCAACGGCGACATCTTCGACAAGGACTACATGGAGACGCTGCGGCAGATCCATGACGAGGTGTTCTACATTCCCGGGGTCGACCGTTCCGCGCTGAAGTCGCTGTGGAGCCCGGCGGTACGCTGGACCGAGGTGACCGAGGAAGGCTTCTCCGGCGGCGAGGTGATCCCCAACACCTATAACGGCTCGCAAGACAGCCTCGACGCCTTGCGCAACAACGTGCTCAAGTCCGGCCAGATCGGTCGCCTGGTGGGGAACAACTTCAAGTCGAGCATCGTCGACGTGCCGCTGCTGGAGTCCTACCCCGACCCGCAGGACCCGGGCAAGCAGGTCAAGCTGGACTACCAGCAGTTCTCCCACCAGCTTGAGGAGAAGATCCGCGACAAGTACCAGGCGCAGAACCCCAACGTGAAGATCCACATCGTCGGCTTCGCCAAGAAGGTCGGCGACCTGATCGACGGCCTGATGATGGTGGTGGGCTTCTTCGGCATCGCCTTCGTCATCACCTGGGTGCTGCTGTACTGGTTCACCTGGTGCATCCGCAGTACGGTCGCGGTGCTGATCACCACTTTGGTGGCGGTGGTCTGGCAACTGGGCCTGATGCACGTGGTCGGCTTCGGTATCGACCCGTACTCGATGCTGGTGCCGTTCCTGATCTTCGCCATCGGCATTTCCCACGGCGTGCAGAAGATCAACGGCATCGCCCTGCAATCCAGCGGCGCCGACAACGCCCTCACCGCCGCACGACGGACCTTCCGCCAGCTGTTCCTGCCGGGGATGATCGCCATCCTTGCCGACGCCGTGGGCTTCATCACCCTGCTGATCATCGATATCGGGGTGATCCGCGAGCTGGCCATCGGCGCCTCCATCGGTGTGGCGGTGATCGTCTTCACCAACCTGATCCTGCTGCCGGTGGCGATTTCCTATGTCGGCATCAGCAAGAAGGCCATCGAGCGCAGCAAGCGCGACGCGACCTGCGAGCACCCGTTCTGGCGCCTGCTGTCGAACTTCGCCAGTGCCAAGGTGGCCCCGGTGTCCATCGTCCTGGCCCTGCTGGCCTTCGGCGGCGGCCTCTGGTACAGCCAGAACCTGAAGATCGGCGACCTCGACCAGGGCGCGCCGGAGCTGCGTCCGGACTCGCGCTACAACAACGACAACGCCTTCATCATCGACAACTACTCCACCAGTTCCGACGTGCTGGTGGTGATGGTCAAGACCCCGAGCGAAGGCTGCTCGGCCTACCAGACCATGGCGCCCATCGACGAACTGATGTGGACCATGCAGAACACGCCGGGCGTGCAGTCGGCGATTTCCCTGGTGACCGTGTCCAAGCAGATGATCAAGGGCATGAACGAGGGCAACCTGAAATGGGAAAGCCTGTCGCGCAACCCAGAAGTGCTGAACTCCTCGGTGTCCCGTGCCGACGGCCTGTACAACGCCGACTGCTCGCTGGCGCCGGTGCTGGTGTTCCTCAACGACCACAAGGCCGAGACCCTCGACGGCGTGGTCAAGGCGGCCAAGGCCTTCGCCGACACCCACCAGCGCGAAGGGCTGGAGTTCCTCCTGGCAGCCGGCAACGCAGGCATCGAGGCGGCGACCAACGACGTGATCAAGTCGGCCGAGCTGACCATCCTGATCCTGGTCTACATCTGCGTGGCGGTGATGTGCATGATCACCTTCCGCTCGTTCGCCGCGACCCTGTGCATCGTCCTGCCGCTGGTGCTGACCTCGGTGCTGGGCAACGCCCTGATGGCCTTCATGGGCATCGGCGTCAAGGTCGCCACCCTGCCGGTGGTGGCCCTGGGCGTGGGCATCGGCGTGGACTACGGCATCTACATCTACAGCCGCCTGGAGAGTTTCCTGCGTGCCGGCCTGCCGCTGCAGGAAGCCTATTACGAGACCCTGCGCTCCACCGGCAAGGCCGTGCTGTTCACCGGCCTGTGCCTGGCCATCGGCGTGTGCACCTGGATCTTCTCGGCCATCAAGTTCCAGGCCGACATGGGCCTGATGCTGACCTTCATGCTCCTGTGGAACATGTTCGGTGCCCTGTGGCTGCTGCCGGCGCTGGCGCGCTTCCTGATCAAGCCGGAGAAACTCGCCGGGCAGAAGGGCAACTCGATCTTCGCCCACTGATCCTGCGCTGAACCCTGCCGCGGGCCTGACGTCACAACGTCAGGCCCGCGTTGCATTTGGGCTATCATTGCGCCTTTCCTCGACCATGGCAGTTCCCCGATGACCACCCTTTCCCAAGCCCTGCAAGCCTGCGACATGCTGCTGATCGACGGCCTGCACGCCTTCGACTTCGTCCATGACGACAACGGCCTGCGCCTCGAATGCATGGACGGCCGCGCGCTCAAGCGCTGGGCCTTCACTCCGGCGCAGATCGACGCGGCCCGTGCCGACGGCGGCGACTGGCTGATTGCTGGCGACAGCGGCGAGCATCGCCTGGTGTGCATGAGCGCGCTGAAAGCCTCGGAGGACGATGAAGACGACGATGAAAGCGCTGCTGAGCCTGCTGATCGTTAGTGCCATGAGCATGACCGTGCAGGGCCACGAACTGCTGGTGGGTGGCTACGGCGACAGCCTTTATCGCTATCGCTTCAGCGAGGGGCGCATCCAGGCGCCGCCGTTGCAGGTGGTGGCGACGCCCAATGCCTCGTGGCTGATCCTGTCGGCGGACGCTCGCCGGGTGTTTGCGGTCAACGAGCAGGCGCCGGGGCGGGTCTCGGCGTTCAGCCTTGATCGGCAGCACGGAATAAGCGCGTTGAACCAGGTGAGCAGTGACGGCGCCGAGCCGACCCACGGCAGCCTGAGCCATGACGGGCGTTTCCTGTTCGTCGCCAACTACGGCGGCTCCAATGCCGAGGGCGGCAATCTGGCCGTGCTCCCGGTGCTGGCGGACGGCCGCCTGGGCGAGCCGGTGCAGCAGGTGCGGCATGCGGCGAGCAAGGTCGATGGGGCGCGCCAGGCCACGCCTCACGTGCATTCCATGGTGTCGTCGCCGGATGGTCGCTATGTGTTCGCCAGCGACCTCGGGGCGGACCGGGTCTTCGCCTATCGCTACGACGGCGACAAGGTCCAGCCACTGGAAGTCTTCGGTTCGGTGGCGTTGCCGCCGGGCAGCGGGCCGCGGCATTTGCTGTTCAGCGCCGATGGCCGGCACGCCTGGCTGACCCTGGAAATGAGCGCGGCGGTGGCGCTGTTCGATTATCAGGACGGGCGCTTGACCCTGCGGGGCACGGTGCCCCTGACCGACAGCAAGGATCCCGGGGCCAGGGCCGCGGCTGCGCTGCATGCCTCGGCGGACGGGCGTTTCCTCTATGTCAGCAACCGCGGTACGGCCAACGAGCTGGTGGTGTTCGCCATCGATCCTGTCGATGGCGGGTTGAAGCAGGTCCAGCGGCGTTCGGTGGAGGGTGATCATCCCCGGGAGTTCGCCCTCGATCCGACGCAGGACTTCGTCCTGGTGGCGAACCAGAAAAGCGCTGAAATCGTGGTGATCCGCCGCGATCATGACAGCGGCAGGCTGGGCGAGGTGGTGCAGCGATTCCCTCAGGTCGCGCCTTCGGACCTGAAGTTCGTCGACTGACTATCGATGGCCTCGATAGTCGTTACTGGTGCAATGAATTTTTCCCTGTGGCGGCAGCGGCGTAGTTTTGGACCCAAGCCAGACGGCTGTTCAACTCAACGTTTTCGAGGCCAGACCGATGAACTTCAATCTCTTCCCCGTGATCGCCGCGTCCGCCATTTCCGCTTCCGTGGTCCAGGCCGCCAATGCCCATGTCGAGCTGAGCGAGCGCAAGGCCGCTACGCCGAGCTACACCACTGAATACCTGCGCCAGAGTGCCAATTTCTATGCGGCGCTGGATCACAAGATCTCGCATTGATTCCGGGCTGCATACGGCCCTTGTAGGAGCGGGTTTACCCGCGATGACGATGGTGAATTCACTACAGCAATCGCGGGTGAACCCGCTCCTACAAGGTCCGCGTCAAGCCTTTCAGCATTGCTTGGCCATGATCGCCTTGAACAGCTCCGATTCCAGCCAGCCCTGCAGCCAGGCCCTCAGCCTGGGATAGGGGGCCTCGGCGAACCACTGCGGTTCGACCCCGGCGAACTGGCGGATAAACGGCATCAAGGCGGCATCGGCCAGGCTTGGATGCTCGGCGAGCAGGTACTGCTGCTCGCCGAGCATCCGCTCCAGGTCGGCCAGGATCACCTCCGCCTGCTGCCGGTAGTGCTCCCGCGAATGCTCGGGATAGCGCTCGGCATACTTGTAGTGGTTCAGGTGCAGCTTGAACTCGCCATCGTTGCGCGCGATCAGTGCGTCGATCCGCGGATCGCCCTGTAGCCGCCAGTCCTGCGGATCATGCTGGTCCAGCGCCCAGCGCATGATCTCCAGGCTTTCCTCCAGCACCCGCCCACCCAGGTCGAGCACCGGCACCGTGCCCTTGGGCGACAGCGCCAGCATCTGCGCCGGCTTGGCCTTCAGGCTGACTTCCTCGATCCGCACCGCCACCCCGGCATAGCGCAGGGCCAGGCGGGCGCGCATGGCGTAGGGGCAGCGGCGGAACGAATACAGGATCACCCGTTCACCTCCAGGCTGCTCAGGCCATTGCCCTGGCGACGTACCTGGATCTGCACGCCGATCCGCTCGTGCATTTCCTGCACGTGGGAGATCACCCCGACCTTGCGCCCTTGGGCCTGCAGGCCGTCGAGGGCGTCCATGGCCAGTTGCAGCGACTCCGGATCGAGGCTGCCGAAGCCTTCGTCGATGAACAGCGATTCGATGCGCAGGGTGCTCGACGCCATGGACGCCAGGCCCAGGGCCAGCGCCAGGGACACCAGGAAGGTCTCGCCGCCGGACAGCGAATGCACCGAGCGCAGTTCGTCACCCATCTCGGTGTCCTGCACCAGCAGGCCGAGCTGGCTGCCGCCGCGTTTCAGGCGGTAGCGCTTCACCAGCTGGCGCAACTGGTGGTTGGCGTGGTGCACCAGCAGGTCGAGGTTGTAGCCCTGGGCGATCTTGCGGAAGGTGTCGCCGCTGGCGGAACCGATCAGGTCGTTGAGGCGACCCCAGCGCAGCATGTCTTCCCGCGCCGCGCCAATGCGTTCGGCGAGGCTCTGGCTGGCCTGCTGGCGCCGCTGGTCCTCGGCCTGGCGGGCGCGCAGTTCGGCGCATTGCTGCTCGTGTTGCTCCAGGCGCTGCTGGCTGGCGAGCAGGGCCTCCTGCAGTTCGTCGAGAGAACGTTCGCTGAGGTTCAGTGCCTGGTGCTGCTGCACCCGCTCATCGCGTTCCTGGACCCGCACGCCGGCCTGTTCCACAGCCTTTTCCGCCGCTTGCAGACGCTGGCGCAGGTGCACGACCTGTTCGTCGTCCATGCCCAGCAGGGCGTCCAGGCCCTGTTCGTCCAGCTCCGGATGGGCCTGGCGCCATTGCGCGATGGCGGCATCCAGTTGCTGGCGTTCCTGGTCGAGGGCCTGGTGCTGGTCTTCGCGTGCCTTCAGTTCGCTGGCCAAGGCTGCGGCTTCGGTGCGGGTTTCCTGCAAGTGCTGGTTGCTCGTGGCCTCGGCGGCGCGCGCCTGTTCCACCGCCTGTTCCAGTTGCTGCTGCCAGTGCTCGGCATCGCGGTGCTCGCCGATCAGTCCGGCCAGGGCTTCACGAGCCTGTTGCTGCTGGGCTTCGAGGGCGGCCAGCTGCTGTTGCAGCTTGTCCAGCTCGCGCTGGTGCTCCTGCTGCTTCGCTGCGCCGCTGTCGCGTTGCTTGAGACGTTCGGCCAGTTCTTCCTGCTCGTCCTTTTGCTGGTCGAGCAGTTGCTTGCGCGCGCCGAGGCGCTGGTCGAGGTCGAGGAAGGTCGGCGCCGGATCCGCTTTCAGCGCGCTGAATATCTCCGCCGGCAGCAGGCTTTCGAACGGCGCCAGGTCCTGTTGCAGCCGCTGCTCGTCGGCGTTCAGGGCGTCCAGCTGCTGGTTCAGTTGCTGGGTGGCCTGCTGGCTGGACTCGCTGGCCTGTTGCAGCTCGCGCTGCAGGCGCGCGGCGTCCTGTTGCAGGCTGAGCAGGGCGCCCTGGCGCTGTTCATCGCGGGCGATATCGTCATTGAGGCGACGCAGTTGCAGGTCGAGCCACTTGCTGCGGGCGCCGGCGTCGTGCTCGGCCAGCTGTGGATAAAGTGCATGGCCTTCGAGTTCCGGGGCCAGGGCCTGGAGCTGGGCGGCCAGTTGTTCCTGCTGGTGCTGGTATTCCTTGAGCTGGCCCTTGACGCTGCCGAGCTGCGAGCGCAGTTCGTCGAGCTTCTGGTTCAGCTCGTCGACGGCACGCTGGGCATTGGCTTCCTCGTCCTGGTCGTGACGGGCGAGGTTTTCCAGCAGCGCTTCCGGCTGGTGATAGGGGTGCTCCAGGCTGCCGCAGACCGGGCAGGGCTGCTCGTCCTGCAGTTGCGCGCGAAGTTCCTCGACGCTGGCGCTGCGGGCCAGGCGCTGGCGTTCCAGCAACTGGCGGGTCAGGGTCAGGGCCTGTTCAGCGGCGATCTTGTCCTGCTTGCCTTGCAGGCCGGCGGCCATCAGCTCGCTGTGTTGCTGCTGGGCGGCGTGCTGGCGTTCGCCGAGGGCTTGCAGGTCTTTATCGACTTTCTGCTGGCGGTCCCACAGCTGGTTCAGGGACTCGAAGCCGCGTTGCAGCTTGCGGTTGTCCTGCAACAGCGTGCCCAGCAGGCCGATCTGCTCGGCCAGGGCCTGGGGCTCGGCCTCGGCTTCCTTGAACAGCAGCTCCAGCCCGTTGCGCAGTTCCGCACACTGGCGAGCCTGGGTCTCGGCGCGCTGCTGCAGCGCCGGCAATTCCTTGCGGCCCTTGGCCAGGCGATTGGCGGTGAGCATCACCTGCTGGAGCTGACCGCGGTAGGCGTTCCAGGAGTCACCCAGGTCGGCCAGTCCGGCGCTCTGTTCCAGTTGCGTGGCGATGCTCGCCAGGGACTGTTCATGGCGCTGCTGGTGCTCGACCAGCGTGGCCAACTGGCCCTGGGCGTCGCTGCAGGCCTGTTGCGCCTGGGCACTGGCTTCGCGGTCGCGGTTCAGGTCCTGCTCCAGGCGCGCCAGGCTGTGCTGGATCTCGAAGGCCTGGCGCAGGCGCGGGGCGTTGTCGTTCTGTTGTTCGCGGGCGCTGGCCAGGGCTTCGCGCGCCGTGCCCAGGGCCTGCTCCAGGTGTTGCTGGCGCTCACCCAGTTCGAGCTGTTGCCGGCGCTGCTGTTCCAGGGCACTGGCCAGCGGCGTCAGCTGGTTCAGCACGTCCTGGCGGCGGGCGAACTGGTGCCGCTGCGGCGCCAGTTGTTCCAGGCGGGTCAGGTTCAGGCGCTCTCCGGCCAGCTGTTCCCAGTCCTGGCGGGCACTGGCCAGGGCCTCGGCAGCGGCGCGCTGCTGTTGTTGCAGGGTCAGCAGTTCGTTGAGCCAGTTGCGCTGCTGTTCGAACTGGCGCTGTTGCGCCTGCTCGTCCTTGAGTTGCAGCTGGGCATCGGCGAGGTGCTGGTCGAGTTCGGTGCGGGCGTCCTCGGACATCGGCAGCACGCCGCTGGCTTCCTGCTCCAGCGCCTTGTGCGCCTCGGAGGCTTCCCGCGCCTTGATGAAGGCGCGGCGCCCCAGCTGGCTGTAGATCGCCGTGTTGGTGAGCTTTTCCAGCAGCTCGCTGCGTTCCTTGTCGTCGGCCTTGAGGAAGGCGCTGAACTCGCTCTGGGCCAGCATCACCGCGCGGGTGAACTGGGCGAAGTTGAGGCCCAGGCGTGCCTCGATCAGCTGTTCGTACTCGCGCTTGCTCTGGTTGCTCAGCAGTTGCTGGGTGTCCAGGTCGTGCAGGCTCTGACGGCTGCCCTGCAGCTTGCCGTTGGCTTTGTCGCGGGCGCGGTTGGTTTCCCAGCGGGCGCGGTAGCGGTGGCCGTCGATGCCGACGAAGTCCACCTCGGCGAAGGCACTGCCGGTGCCACGGCGCAGCAGGGTGCGCGGGTCGTTGGTGAGAATTTCGCCGTCGGCGTCGGGGACCTTGGTTTCCCGGCCGATATTGTCCAGCCGCGGCACCGTGCCGAACAGCGCCAGGCACAGGGCGTCGAGCAGGGTGCTCTTGCCGGCGCCGGTGGGGCCGGTGATGGCGAACAGGCCGGCGCTGGCCAGTGGTTCGGCGGTGAAATCGACTTCGAAGGGGCCCGCCAGCGAGGCGAGGTTCTTCAGGCGGATGGCGAGGATCTTCATGCCGGTTCCTCTTCTTGCTGGACGTCCTGCAGGAGCAGGGCGAAATCGGCCAGGGTGCGTTCGTCGGCGACGCTGCCGTAGGCCTGTTCCCAGGCGCGGGCGAAGAGGTCTTCCGGGCGCAGCTGGCTGAGTTCCATCAGGCGCTCGTCGTCGTCGCCTTCGGCGCCGGCGCGTCCGGCGTATTCGGCGGCGATGCGCACCAGGCGCACGGCCTTGCCCTGCAGGGCGGCCTCGATCTGCTGGCGCAGGTCGGGCTGGGGCTCGTCCAGTTGCACGCGCACTTCCAGCCACGGCTGGCGTTGCTCATCGGCGAGCAGATCGGGTTCCGGCAGCTCGTTGAGCTGGGCCAGGACTTCCACCAGCGGCGCCGGGCCCACCCGTTGCAGGGCCACGGCCCGCGGCACGCGGCGGCTTTCCACGCTGACCAGGCTGGCGCCCTTGAACTCGACTTCGAGGATCTGGTGCGGATAGTTGATTTCCGAGAACGACAGCGGGATCGGCGAGCCGCAGTAGCGGATGCGTTCCTCGCCGTTGACCTTCTGCGGCTTGTGTAGGTGGCCGAGGGCGACATAGCCGATGTCGGCGCCGAACAGGCTGGCCGGCAGGGCTTCGGCGTTGCCGATGATCAGGCTGCGTTCGGAGTCCTCGGACACCGAGCCGCCGGCCATATGCGCATGGCTGACGGCGATCAGCGCCTGCTTCGGCCCGCGCTTGGCCAGGGCGGCGGCGATGAGTTTCTCGTGGACCTGGGCGATTCCCCGCAGGTAGTCGTCGCCCAGCACGGCGCCTGTGACTTCCGCCGGGCGCAGGAAGGGCAGGGCCAGGCACCAGCCATGGACCTTGCCCTTGGCGTTGGTCAGGGGGATGAGCAGGCGCTCGCTGTCCAGCAGGCCTTCGTCCAGCCATTGCACGCGGCCGAGGGCATGGGTGCGCAGGCTGCGCATGAGCGGGCCGGGCAGTTCGATGCGCGAGCCGGAGTCGTGGTTGCCGGCGATCATCACGATGGTCAGGGCCGGCTGTTGCTCGTGGGCCTGGACGATGAAGTTGTACAGCTGTTCCTGAGCTTTTACCGGCGGGTTCACGGTGTCGAAGATATCCCCGGCGATCAGCAGGGCATCGGGCTGGCGCAGCTTCAGCTGGCCGAGCAGCCAGTCGAGGAAGCAGGCATGTTCGAAATCGCGCTCCTGGCCATGGAGGGTTTGCCCCAGGTGCCAGTCGGAGGTGTGAAACAGACGCATGGGATGTCCTGTGACGGGGGCAGGATGGAAAACCGGTAATGGTACCTGAATGCAGGGACTTTGAACTGGATATGGGACCCTGTGGGAGCGGGTTTACCCGCGATTGCGCCAGTGAATTCACCGACGCAATCGCGGGTGAACCCGCTCCTACAGGGTTCGCGGCGCAGGAACTATTTTGGATAGAGCGGCGGCAGGCTGGTGTTTTCGCCCTGGGCCGGCTGCGCCTGTTCCGCCGCCGGGATGGTGCTGATCGCCCGCCACAGGTCCTCGCCCTGCCAGTACTGCCCGGCTTCGCTGTACAGCGCGCTGTTCAGCCCGTCCAGCGCATCCGACAAGGGCACGAAGCGCGCCGCCATGTCCGCCAGGGTCTGCGGCTGCTGCCGGGCCCAGGCGTCCAGGGCCTGGCGCGTGGCCTGCGGGTCGTTGGCCTGGCAGGCGCGCTTGAGGTCGTCGAGCAGGGTGCGCGGGCTCGGTCCGGCCTGGATCGCCCGCGCCACCGCCGGCTGGGAACGGGCGCGCCACCACAGGGCGAAGCCGGCCAGGGTGGTCAGCGCCAGGATCAGGGTGCTCAACTGCCACGGCCAGAGCAGCGCAGTGCCCCGGTCCGTGGTCACGCTCGGCGTCTCCGCGCTCAGCGCCGGGTTGTCCTGCACGCTCAGGCGATGGGCCGGCAGGCTGCTGTGTTCCAGGTGGTCCTCGCGGGTGTTCCACCAGGCGATTTCCAGGCTCGGCAGTTCCAGGTCGCCGCTGTGGGTCGGCACCAGCGCTTCGCGTTCCTCGCGACTGCCGATCAGGCCACGCTCGTCGATCTGGTTGCGCAGTTGCGGCTGGTCCGGATAACGCCGCAGGCCGGCGATCTCGGTGGCGGGCAGCGGGGTCAGCTGGGTGCTGGACAAACCCTCGGCCTTGATCGTGACACCGCGGGTCAGCGAATCACCGATCTGGATCGGACCCTGGCCCGGGTCGGGGCTCCAGTGTTCTTCCAGGGTCACGCTGCGTGCTGGCAGCCACGGCGCCCCGGCCGGATAGCCGGCGGGAATCGGCTTGACCTGCAAGGGCAGCTCCCGCGAACTCACCCGCACCTGGCTGTTGCCGGCTGCATTGGGGCTGTCGCTGTCAGCCCCGGCGCTGGTGGCGCTGAAGGTCAGCGACGGCACCGTGACCGTGCCGCTCTGCTGCGGGTACAGGGCGTAGCGCATCTCGATGACGCCATGGCGGATGCCGTTGATCAGCTTCTCGTAGGTGCGCGACTCGCCCAGCGGCTCGATCTTCACCCCGTCCAGTTGCAACGGGCTGAGGCTGCTGTCGTCGTACAGCGACACCGAGTGGTAGATGCGCAGGGTCAGCACGGCCTGGGCCTGCACGTAGACGCTGTTCTGGTCGAGGCTGGCCTCGACGAACACAGGGGCGAGCAGGGTGACCGGGGTGTCTTCGGCTACCTGGACCTGCAGCTGGATCGGCTCGCTGTGCAGTTCGCCCAGGTGCAGCGCGGGGATTTCCAGGGTGCCGGCGCGGCGCGGCATCAGCGTCACGACCCAGCGGGTGGTGGCTTCGTTCTGCCCGTCGAGGGTGTTAAGGCTGTTGAGCTGACGGGTGCCACGCACTTCGAAATCGGCCTGCAGCGGCGTCAGGTCCGGCTTGCCGAACTGGGTGACGTCGCGGATTTCCAGGGTCAGCTCCAGGGTTTCCGCGGTGCTCAGCTGGCTGCGGTCGACACTGGCCAGCAGCCCCTGGGCCTGGGCCTGCAGGGCGAAGAAAAGACAGAAGACGAAGGCGCAGACGCGGCTCATCGATGGGGTTCCTGAAGTTGTTGCTGTTCGTACCAGAACTTGCGCCGCAGCAATTGTGATGGATTGTCCGGAATCTGCCGCAGCCATTGTTCCAGGGCCTGGCGCTGTTCGGCGTCCAGGGTGCTGCCGGTGGGGCGCTGCGGCGGCTGGGTGACGGATTCGTCGTCATCGCCGTTGGCAGTCTGCGGCGCCTGGGTGGTGTTCTGCTCCTGGGTTTCCCCGGGCTCTTCGCCGGGCTTTCCCGCTTCATTCTGCTCGTTGCTCTGCTGCTGGTTGTCGCTGTTGTCGCCGGGAATCGGCTGGCCCGGTTGCTGCGGGTTGTCCTGCTCCGGTTCCTCGGGCGGCGGCGTCTGTTCCTGCTTGCGTTGTTGCAGCAGTTGTTCCACCAGGGCCTTGTTGGTCAGCGCCGGCTGCAGGTCGGGCTGGCGCTCCAGGGCTTCCTCGTAGGCATCCAGCGCGGCCTCCAGCTCACCGCCACGGGCCAGTGCATTGCCGCGGTTGTAGTGGCCAGCGGCACTGTCGTCGAGGGCGAACTGGCGCGCCGCGCCGGTGAAATCGCCGGCTTCGTAGAGGGCCCAGCCTTTCCATTGCGGGTCCTGGAAGTGCTTTGCCGCCTCCGCCGGACGGCGTTTTTCCAGCAGGTGCTGGCCCTGCTGGTCGGGGCGTCGCCACAGGTCGCTGAATTCGAAGGCGTACGACGGCTGCGGCAAACAGAACAATAGCGGCAGGCAGAACAGCCAGCCACGCCGTCCGGCGCAGGCGGCGAGCAACAGCAGCGGCAGCAGCAGCCAGTAGCCCTGGTCGGCCCAGGTATCCAGCTGCACGGTCTGGCCGTCGTGGGTCAGTGCCTTGGGCTGGTCGAAAAGGCCCAGGCCACGCAGGTCGAGGTCGTCGATGCGGGCGTGGCGGTAGCGGCCACCGAACTCGGCGACGAAACGCTTGAGGCTGGAGCTGTCCAGCCGCGGCATGAGGATGTTGCCGTCGGCGTCCTTGAGCAGTTCGCCATTGGCCTGCTTGACCGGCGCGCCTTCGGCGCTGCCGACGCCGAGCATCAGCAGTTCCGGGCCGTTGCGGCCCAGGGCCTGGTCGATGCCTTGGCGTTCCTCGTCATTCAGCGCCGAGGCGATCAGCAGCAGCCGCCCCTGGCCCAGGGCGCCCTGGGCGAGCAGGGCACGGCCCTTGCGCACGGCGAGGTCGGCGCGTTGCCCGGGTTGCGGCATGATGCCCGGCTCCAGCGCTTCCAGCAGGTTGCGGCTGGTGCCGAGGTCGTCCGACAGCGGCACCAGGGTGTGGGCGCTGCCGGCGTAGACGACGATGGCGGTCTGGCTGTCGCGGCGGTGTTCGAGCAGGTCGAGGATCTTGCGCCGCGCCTGTTCCAGGCGGGTCGGTGGGGTGTCTTCGGCCATCATCGCCGGGGTCAGTTCGAGCAGGATCACCAACGGGTCGGCCGGGCGCTGGCGGGTTTCTTCCAGGCGCTCCCAGCTCGGGCCGATCAGGGCCAGCACGCCGAGCAGCCAGGCCAGGCCGAGGGCCACCCAGGGCAGCTTGCTGTCGTGGCCGCTGCCACCGCCGAGCAGCACGCCATGGAAGGCCGGCGGCAGGATCATCTGCCAGCGCCCGGCACGTTTCTGCCGGTGCCAGAGTTTCCACAGCAGCCAGCCGAACAGCGGCAGCAGGAGCAGCCACAGCGGACGCATGAAGTGCGGCAGCAGGTCGCTCATCGACGTCTCCTCAGGCGCAGGCGCTTGAGGCGCTGGCGCCATTCCGGGTGCGGCTGGAGGAAGTCGGGGCGGCGCAACAGGCGCTGGAGCAGGCGTTGCAGCAGGTGGTCGGGCCAGCGCTCGCGGATCACCAGGGCGATGCTCAGCAGCAGCGCCGCGGCCAGCGGCCAGGCGTACAGGGGCTCGGCGGTGCGGGCCTGGGTCGGTTGCTGTTCCACCGGTTCGAGCAGGTCGAGGGTGTTGCCGATGGCCTTGAGCTCGGCACCGTCGCGGGCGCGGAAGTATTCGCCATGGGTGATCTGGGCGATCTCGCGCAGCGAGGCTTCGTCGAGGTCCAGGCTCGGGTTGAGGCCGAGCTGGCCCACCGTGCCGCTTTCCTCGGCGCTGGCGCCGATGCCGATGGTGTAGATGCGGATGCTTTCCTGGGCGGCCAGGCGCGCGGCGGTCAGCGGGTGGATCTGCCCGCCGTTGTTGGCCCCGTCGGTGACCAGGATCAGCACGCGGCTGTCGGTGGGGCGCTGGCGCAGGCGTTTCACCGCCAGGCCAATGGCGTCGCCGATCGCGGTGTTCTTGCCGGCGATGCCGATCTGCGCGTCGTCGAGGAAGTTGCGCACGGTGCGCCGGTCGAAGGTCAGCGGCGCCTGCAGGTAGGCCTGGCTGCCGAACAGGATCAGGCCGACGCGGTCGCCTTCGCGCTGCTGCAGGAAGTCGCCGAGCAGGTCCTTGACCAGCGACAGGCGGCTGACCTCTTCACCGTCCCAGCTCATGTCGGGGAAGTCCATGGAGCCGGACACGTCCACCGCCACCAGCAGATCGCGGCCGCTGGCGGCCACCGGTAGCGGTTCGCCCAGCCACTGCGGGCGGGCGGCGGCGCACAGCAGCAGCAACCAGACCAGCACGAACGGCGCCTGCTGGCGCAGGGTCGGCAGGTTCAGGCGGGCGCGGCGCCCGGCCAGGCCTTCCAGCTCGTCGAGGAAGCTGACCTTGAGCACCGGCTCGCCGCTGTCCGCCGCCGGCAGCAGCAGGCGCGCCAGCCATGGCAGCGGCAACAGCACGAAGATCCACGGCCAGGCCAGTTCAAACATGCTTGCGGATCCAGGTTTCGACCGCCTGGTTGAGTCCGGCGATGGCCTTGTCGTCGAGGCGGCATTCGGGCTTGTAGGTGCCTTCCACCAGGACCATCCAGCGGGTCAGCCCGGCGGCCGGGCAGCGGTTGTCGAGAAAGGCCAGCCATTGGCGGCCATTGAGGGTATGGCTGTGGCTGTCCGGGTAATGGTTGCGGCACAGGCGCTTGAGCAGGGCATTGATCTGCTGCAGCCAGGCGCCGGCCGGGGCACCGTCGTAGGGCTTGGGCAGTTGCGCCAGTTCGGCGAGGGCGGCGACGCGGATCGGGTCCAGCGGCTGTTCCGCCCGCGGCAGCGGGGCCTGGCGCGGTCGCCAGTGGCGCAGGCGCCAGGCGCCCCAGCCGAGCAACGGCAGGATCAGCAGCAGCGCCCACCAGCCCGGAGCCGGCGGCCAGGCGCTGATCGGCGGCGGGGCGATCAGCGGTTGCAGTTGCGCCAGGGGATTCATCGTGGCTTGCCCGCCCGTTGCGGATCGAGGTACTCGCGCAGCTGCTCGATCATTTCGCTCTGGGTGCTCAGCGGCATCAGCACCACCCGCAGCTTCTGCGCGAGCATTTCCCAGCGCTCGATGCGGGCCTCGCTCTGCTGGCGGTAGCTCTGGCGCAGGTTGCTGTCGAGGGTGTCCAGCTCCAGTTGCGCGCCGCGCTGGGCGAACCGCAGCAGGCCGGCGGCGGGCAGGGCGTGGTCGAGGGGATCGGAGAGCGGCAGCAGGAGCAGGTCGCAATGCCGCGAGAGCAGGCTCAGTTGCTGCTCGACGCCGGGATTCAGCGCGCGTTCGTCGCAGAGGATGATTGCCAGGCTGCCCGGGCGCAGTACCTCGCGGGCGCGGCGCAGGGCGGTGCCGAGGTTGTCGCCCTGGGGCACGGCCTCGGTGTGCAGGGCCTGGTTGGCCCGGGTCAGGCGGTTGAGCAGTTGCAGCAGGCTCTGCTTGCTGCGGCGCGGCTTGATCTCGTGGTGCTCGTTGTCGCCGAACACCAGCCCGCCGATGCGGTCGTTGTGGCCCAGTGCGGCCCAGCCGAACAGCGCCGCGGCCTGGGCGGCGAGCACCGACTTGAACATCAGCCCCGAGCCGAAGAACAGCCGGCGGCTCTGCTCGACCATGATGAAGATCGGCCGCTCGCGTTCTTCATGGAACAGCTTGGTGTGGGGCTCCTGGGTGCGTGCGGTGACCCGCCAGTCGATGTTGCGCACATCGTCGCCGGCCTGGTACACGCGCACCTGGTCGAAGTCCACGCCGCGCCCGCGCAGCCGCGAGTGGTGCAGGCCCACCAGCGGGCTGCGCTGGCCGGGCGCGGAGAAGATACGGACCTCGCGCACCCGGTGGCGCATCTCGATCAGCTCGGCGAGGCTGACGCGGATGCCGGGAGCGGCCAACAGTTGACTGGGCATGGGGTCAGGCGACGGCGACGACGTCGAGGATGCGCTGGATCACCCGGTCCTGGTCGATGCCGGCGGCTTCCGCCTCGAACGACAGGATGATGCGGTGGCGCAGCACGTCGAACAGCACCGCCTGGATGTCTTCGGGGCTGACGAAGTCGCGGCCGGCCAGCCAGGCGTGGGCACGGGCGCAGCGGTCGAGGGCGATGGAACCGCGTGGGCTGGCGCCGTAGGCGATCCAGTCGCCCAGCTCGGCGTCGTACTTGGCGCCGTTGCGCGTGGCCATGACCAACTGCACCAGGTATTCCTCCACCGCGTCGGCCATGTACAGGCCGAGGATCTCCTTGCGCGCGGCGAAGATCGCCTGCTGGCTGACCCGGCGCTCGGGCTTGGTTTCGCCATTGAGGGCTTCGCCACGGGCCTGCGACAGGATGCGACGCTCCACGGCGGCATCCGGGAAGCCGATCTTCACGTGCATCAGGAAACGGTCGAGCTGGGCTTCCGGCAGCGGGTAGGTGCCTTCCTGCTCGATGGGGTTCTGCGTGGCCATCACCAGGAACAGCGGCGACAGCTCGTAGGTGCTGCGGCCGACGCTGACCTGGCGCTCGGCCATGGCTTCGAGCAGGGCCGACTGGACCTTGGCCGGGGCGCGGTTGATTTCGTCGGCCAGCACCAGGTTGTGGAAGATCGGGCCTTGCTGGAAGACGAAGCTGCCGGTTTCCGGACGATAGATCTCGGTGCCGGTGATGTCCGCCGGAAGCAGGTCGGGGGTGAACTGGATGCGGTGGAACTGGGCCTCGATACCGTCGGCCAGTTCCTTGATGGCCTTGGTCTTGGCCAGGCCGGGAGCGCCTTCGACCAGCATGTGGCCGTCGGCCAGGAGCACGATGAGCAGACGTTCGACCAGTTTTTCCTGGCCGAGGATCTGGGTGGAAAGAAAGGTGCGCAGCGCGATCAGCGCTTCACGGTGTTCCATCGTGACGTTTCCTGGAGTGGCGCCCGGGGCGGCATGCAGCGCCCGGACAGGGGCTGATACTTTAATCCATCCGGGGGGGTGGCGACTAACGGTACGGGGGAAATCTTTTACGGGGGCGGGGCGGATTTCTGGCGTCAAACCGCAGCATTCGAAACCTGATGCGTACCCTGTGGGAGCGGGGTCACCCCCGATTGCGGTGGCGGATTCACCGCCGCAAAAGCGGGGGGACCCCCGCCCACCGGGTACGCGTGTTGTTGTTTATACTTTT
>NZ_JAZDQN010000049.1:0-43442 GCF_036324125.1 Pseudomonas ulcerans
TTTTTTGCTAGCCCGGGCGGTGCTCACTCCCGGCGCCGCCACGGCCCCGCGGCCCGGGGGGGCGGGGGTTCACCCGCGATGGCGTCGGTGATGCCACCATCGTAATCGCGGGTGAACCCGCTCCCACAGGGTACGCATTGCCCTTCACTTGACTGCGACAAGCCCGGTGCCGACCTCAGAACGTCCCCTTCAACGTCACCATGAAGTTACGCGGCTCGCCGTAGAAATTCCCCCACGAAACCGCCCCCACGCTCTGGTAGTACTTCTTGTCGAACAGGTTGCTGCCGTTGAGCGCCAGCGACCAGTGATCGTCGATGCGGTAGCCGATGCGCCCGCTCCAGATCGCATACCCGGCCTGGAACGATTCCACCGCCGGCCGCACGTTCGCATCGCGCACCGACACTTCGCTCTGCGCGGTCACCCCGGCGCCCACGCTGAAGCGCTCCAGCGCCCCGCCCAGCTGGTAGTCCGACCAGACCCGGAACAGGTGCCGCGGGAAGTAGCTGACGGTGAAGGTCGGTTCCTGCGGATTGCTGCTGGCGCTTTCCAGGTACCTGGTCTGGGTGTAGGTGTACCCCGCCAGCACCTGCAGCCGGTCGATGACCTCGCCGCTGATTTCCGCCTCGAAGCCCTGCGCCCGCACCTTGCCGGCATCGGTGTAGCAATAGCCGTCCGACGACCCCGGGCATTCGGTGTTGTAGTTGGCCTCGGCGCGATGTTCCTCGGTGGTGCGGAACAGGTTGAAGGCGGTGTTGACCCGGCCTTCCATCAGCTCACCCTTGATCCCCACCTCGTAGCTGCTGCCGGTCTTGGGCTGGATCGGGCTGCCGGACGCATCGGTGTAGGTGCTCTGTGGCTGGAAGATATCGGCGTAGCTGGTGTAGACCGACCACTGTTCATCGAGGTCGTAGATCAGCGCGGCATACGGCGTGACCTGGCCGTTTTCCTGGCTGCGATCGTGCTGCCAGTAGTCCCAGGCCTGGGTGTAGGAGTCGCGGCTGTTGCGGTACCAGCTGACCCGGGTGCCGAGCACGGCGGTCAGGGGCTCCGCCAGCTTCAGGCGCAGGGTCGCGTAGGTGCCGAACTGGCGGGTGTCCGACTCGGTCGGGTACGGGCCACCACGGTAGGAGTTGGGCGCGTAGTAGCTGTCCGGCGGCTCAGGGATGTCGTGGTTGGGGTTGAGCGGATCCTGGCGCGTGCCGAGCAGGCCGGTCATGTTGATCAGCGCCCAGTGATCGCGGGTCTGCGCACGGCTGGCGTTGGCGCCGACGATCAGCTCATGGCGCAGGCCGAAGGCGTCGAACTTGCCGTCCAGGTAGGCATCGAAGCCGTAGTCGGTCTGGTCATAGTCGAACACCCCGGAATACACCCCGGATGGCGCCGTGGTCGCCCCTGGCCTGACACCGCCGCTGGTTTCCGAGAGGGCGTACTTCATGTCCTGATCGTTGTGGGTCCAGACGCCGGCGAACTTTGCCGTCCAGTCGTCGTTCAGGCGGTGCGAGACGTCGGCGAACACCGTGGTGCGCTCGCTTTCCCAGTTGTTCCAGGAGGCACCGAGGCAGGTGGAGCGGCTCAGCTTGAGGTCATTGCCGTTGCTGTAGCGCGGCAGGCCGTGCCAGCACGGCGTGGCGTCGAGCCGTTCGTAGGCGACGCCCAGGCCCAGGGTAGTGTCCGGGGTGATGTCGTAGTCCAGGGCGCCGTAGAGGATCTGGTCGTCGCGCTGACCGAGGTCGTAGAAATACTGGCGATCCTGCAGCGCCACCACCGCACGGCCGCGCAGGGTCCCCGATTCGTTGAGCGGGCCACCGGTGTCCACCTGCCCGCGGTAGTTGTCCCAGGAGCCGGCCGACAGGGTCACGCTGGTGCTGGGCGTTTCCTGCCCGCGCTTGCGCACGAAATTGACCCCGCCTGCCGAACTGCCGGTGCCCTTCATCATCCCCGCCGTGCCCTTGAGCACCTCGACCCGGTCATAGAAGGCCATGTCGCCGGAGAAGCTGTTGGCCTGCACGTACTCGCCGCCGACATCCAGCGGCACGCCGTCGTACTGGTACTGGCCCTGCATCATGAAGCCGCGGGAATAGAAGTACTTGCCGCCCATGGGCGACTCGTACACCGCGATGCCCGGGGTCTTCTCCATGGCCTGGTCGATGGTGGTGACGTTCTGGTCGTCCATGTACTGGCGGGTGAGGACGGTCACCGACTGCGGGGTCTCGCGCAGGGTGTGGGTGCCCTTGCCGATGGTCAGGGCCCGGGCGGCGTAGGCGTTGGTGCCTTCGCTGGTGGCATCCAGGCGCTGGCTGTTGACGGTGGTGGCGTCCAGCTCCAGGGCACCCTGCGCGCTCGGCAGCGGGCGCAAGGCGTAGCTGCCGTTGCTCTGTGGCACGGCCTGCAGGCCGGTGCCCTGCAGCAGCACGGCAAAACCGCGGGCGACGCTGTAGCGACCCTCGAGGCCCTTGGACTGGCGGCCCTGGATCAGCGCGGCATCGAACGACAGGGCATTGCCGGACGCCGAGGCAAAGGCGCTGAGCACTGCGGTCAGGCTACCGGCGGGAATGTGGTAGGACTGCTCGGCGCTGGTCTCGGCGGCGCTGGCGACGCCCGGCAGAGCGGCCGCGCCAAGGGCGCAGAAGGTCAGGCGGATGGCGATCGCGACGGGCGTGAGCCGGCGGGCATGCGGGTACTTCATGGTGTTCCTCCCCAGGATGAAAATGTGCAAACGGCACATATCTGAGGATTGGCCGAGCGGGATGGGCAAACAGTGCAACGCGAACGAGAATTTTTTTCGCGCGGCTTCAGCCTTGGGCCGGCAGCACGCTGACCCAGTAGTCGGTACGCCGCACGATACGCAGGCCGAAACCGCTTTCCAGCGCCGCCAGGGCGCGGTCGGTGTCATCCAGGGGGAAGGCGCCGGAAATCTTCAGCCCGGCGATGGCAGGATCGCAGCGCAGCCAGCCCCGGCGGTAACGCGACAGCTCGTCGAGCAGCTCGCCGAGGGGGCGCTGGATGGCGATCAGGCTGCCACTGCGCCAGGACGCCACCGAGGCATCGCTGGGCCAGGGCGCGCCAAGCCGCGCAGCGTCGAAACGCACCTGCTGACCCGCCTCCAGGCGCAGCACCTGGTCGCTGTCGGCGGGACGCACTTCCACGGCCTTCTCCAGTACCGCCACTTCGCAGAACGGCGCTTCGGTCTGCACGGTGAAGCGGGTGCCCAGTGCGCGCACCGTGCCCTGCGGGATCTGCACAAGGAACGGCCGGCCGAGCGGGTCGGCGGCCGTCTGCACCAGCACCCGGCCACTGAGCAGGCGCAGCAGGCGGCGCTCATTGTCGAACTGCACGTCCAGCGCCGAGTGGCTGTCCAGCAGCAACTGGCTGCCATCGGCGAGCCGCAGCGCGCGCTGCTCGCCGACCTCGGTGTAGTGGCTGGCCCGCAGCGCCCGGCCCCATTGGCTGTCCCAGCCGCTCCAGCCCAGGGTGCCGACACCGGTCAGCACCAGCAGCTGGCGCAGGACCCGACGACGGGACTCGCGGGACTGCTGCAGCGCCGACGCCGCCACCCTGCCCGGCACGCCCTCGACCATCTGCCGTACCGCCTCGACCTGTTCCCAGGCCTGGCGGTGCAACGGGTCGGCGTTGTGCCAGTGCTGCCAGCGGCTGCGCTCGGCCTCGCTGTCCATCCCGGAGGACAGCCGCGCATACCACTGCGCCGCGCTGCGCAGCGCCTCGCGCTCGGCCGGTGCCAGTGGCGGCGTCACAGCAGGCCCATCCGGATCAGGCAGCAATGCTCCATGGCCTTGGCCATATGGTTGTTCACCGTGCGCAGGGAGATGCCCAGGCGCTCGGCGATCCTGGGATAACTCAGGCCCTCGAACTGGGACAGGATGAAGGTCTGGCGCACGGTATCGCCGAGGCTGTCGAGCATGCGGTCGATGTCCATCAGGGTTTCCAGGACGATGGCCTGGGTTTCCTGCGACGGATAGGCGTCCTCGGGCAAGGCGGCCAGGGCTTCGAGGTAGCTCTGTTCCAGGGCGCGGCGACGGAACAGGTCGATCACCAGACCCTTGGCCACGGTGCTCAGGTACTGCCGCGGCTGGCGGATCTCCAGGGCCTGGCGTGCCTTGATCACCCGCACGAAGGTGTCCTGGACCAGGTCGGCGGCATCGCTGCCGCAGTCCAGGCGCTTGCGCAACCAGCCACGCAGCCAGCCGCTGTGGGTCGCGTAGAGGTCGTGGGTGGCGGAGCGCAGGGCGAGGTCGTCGGCGGACATGGGAACAGGTCACTAATGAGAATTAGTTGCAATTTGACCTTTTTGTATCGGGTTTGGCAATGGGGGATGTAGGGCAACGCGGTCAGTGTAGGAGCGGATTCACCGGAACGCCGGACCGCCGCGATCGGCGGCGAAGCCGTCGTAAATCCTGAGTCCCGGTTTTGTCTGATGCACCGAAGAGGCAGGTTTTATGGCCGCTTCGCGGCCAATCGCGGATAAATCCGCTCCTACAGGGTTGTGAGCTGCTCCGGCGTGAATCAGGGCGTCCAGTCCACCTGATGCTCTTCCAGATACACATCCACCGCCGCTCCCACCGTCGGCTGGAACACGTCCCGGCCGATCCGCGCCAGCACTTCCAGGCGCTGCAGCTTGTCCTTCACTGGGTCCTTGACCTCGGCGAAACGCAGCTCGATGCCGTCGGCGCGAAGGATCTGCTCCAGCTCGATGAGCATGTCCGCCGAAGTCACGTCCACGCTGGTCATCGGTTCCGCGGCGATGACGATGCGCCGCACCTGGTCCGGCGCCTGCTGCACCGCGCGCAGCACGCATTTCTGGAACAGGTCGGCGTTGGCGAAGAACAGCGGCGCGTCCCAGCGGAACAGCACCAGCCCGGGCACCCGCCGGGCATGGGGGTGACGGCTGATGTCGTGGTAGCCGCGAATGCCCTCGACCCGGCCCAGGATCGCCGAGTGTGGCCGCCAGCCGTCCCAGAGGAACTCGATCACCGCGATCACCACCGCCAGGCCGATCCCCGGCACCGCGCCGAGCACCACGACGCCGACGAAACAGCTTATCGACAGCCAGAACTCCCATTGCTGGATGCGGTAGATGCGCCGCAGGTCCTTGAACTCGAACAGGCCGATGGCGGCGGCGATCACCACCGCAGCCAGGGCGCTGGTAGGCAGGTGCTTGAGCAGGTCCGGGCCGAACAGCAGCAACAGGGCCACGCCGAGCGCACCAAAGACCCCGGCCAGCTGGGTGCGGGCGCCGGCCGCTTCGGCCACCGGCGTGCGCGACGAACTGCTACTCACCGGAATGCCCTGGAACAGCCCGGTGGCCAGGTTGGCCATGCCCAGGCCGATCATTTCCTGGTTGGCGTTCACCGGGGTGCGGGTCTTTGCCGCGTAGGTGCGCGACAGCACGCTGGTGTCGGCGAAGGACACCAGGGCCACGGCAAAACCACCGACCAGCACGGCCTGCAGGTCATCGAAGCTGATAAGCGGCAAGGCGAATCCCGGCAGCCCCTGCGGCAACGAGCCGGTGACCTTGACCCCGTGCTCGGCCTCCAGCCTGAACAGCCACGCGGCCAGCGTCGCGACCACCACCGCGATGAGAATGCCCGGCACACGCTCGAAGCGCTTGAGCAGGAGAATGATCGCCAGGCTGCCGCCGCCGATAGCGAAGGCATGCCAGTTGGCCTGGCCATCCAGCAGCGCGCGCAGCAGGTGCCAGACATCCTGCAGCGGGCCGTCGCTCTCAACGGAAATGCCGAACAGCCTGGGGGTTTGACTGATCAGCACGGTCAAGGCGATGCCATTCATGTAGCCATAACGGATCGGCTTGGACAGCAACTCGGTGATGAAGCCCAGGCGCAGCAGGCCCGCCCCCAGGCAGACGAGACCGGAGACCAGGGCCATGGCGCTGGCAAGGACGATGGCGCGCTGCGGGTCGCCGCCGGACAGCGGCAGGATCACGGCGAGGATGATCGCCACCAATGCCGAATCGGGCCCCAGCACGAGGATGCGGCTGGGGCCGAACAGCGCGTAGGCCAGCAGCGGCACGATGGTCGCGTACAGGCCGTAGATCCCCGGTACGCCCGAGGCCTCGGCGTAGGCGATGCCCACCGGCACCAGCATGGCGGTGAGCACCAGGCCGGCGAGCAGGTCCTTCGGCAGCCAGGTGGGCGAGTAGCCCTTGAGCAATTGCAATCCCGGCAGCCAGCGGCGCCAGTCGCGCAGGGACGGGGGAACGGACGGTGGGTGATCCATTGGCACTTCCTTGGCAGCACGGAAACAGTCCCTGAATCTAGCAAGGATCCCCTGCCCCTCGCACCCGCCGATTGTTCTACAGCGGCGGGCGAGCCTTGTTCACCCACTCCTGCACCGACGGCCGCTGCCATTGCCGCTCGGCATAGGCCTTGAGCCGCGCCGGGAGCGGATCACCATTGAGGACCAGGCGGTTGAGCATGACCGCCAGTTCCACATCGGCGATCGACCAGTGCCCGGCCAGGTGATCGGTGCCCTCCGGCAGCAGCGCCTCGGCCGCGGCGATCAGCTTGCGTGCCGCGGCCTGGCCGGCAGCGGACAGCGGGCCGGCCTTGACCCCGCAGAACACCACCATGGTCGAGCGCTGCTCGCGGATCGGTACCAGGTCGCTGCGCAGCCAGGCCTGGACCTGGCGCACCCGGGCGCGTTCCTGCGGGTCGCGCGGGTACACCGGATGGCCTGGGTAGAGGTCTTCCAAATACTCGGTGATGGCAGAGGATTCGGACAGGGCGAAGCCGTTGTGCAGCAGGGTCGGGACCCGTTGGGTCAAGGACAGCCGGGCGTAGTCGTCGGCCTGGTTGGCGCCGTCATCGAGGTCGACCAGCACGGTGTCGAAGTCGAGACCTTTCTCCCGGAGGGTGATGTACACCGACATGGCATAGGGACTGACATGGCGGGCGTCGACATACAGGCGGAACTGACTCATGGCGCGATCTCCTTGGTTGAGGTGACCACGCTATGAGGTTTGCGAGGGGAAATACAATCCAACGTTTTCATGGGGGTATTCCAGGGCGGAATACCCACAGGCACCTTCAGGCCTGATCCCGCCAGGTCGTGCATCGCCAGGATGCCGGCGCGCAGCGACGATCCCCGTCGAACAGACGGCCTCCCTGCAGCGCGAGTTCGGCTTCAGCCAGATCGATGAGCAGCGCCGTATCGCCCCCCGTGAACAGGGCACGGAAGGCTGCGTCGAAGCGATCGCCCAGGGACGCGTCCAGTTCGTTCAAGAGACGGGGTGCCCATTTGCCGGTGCCATACCAGCGCCCTCTGCCGCGCAATGCCAGCTCGACCAGCCGGGGGTGGAGCATGGCGCCGATGGCCAGGATCTCGCTGGCGGGCCGATCACCCTGCAAGTCATCCAGCGCATCGGTGATTTCATAGCGCAGCGTGTCCAGGGCCGTGGATGCCAGCGGTGCAGGCCCTGCGGCCAGCAGCGCCGAGGCATGATCGCGCAAGGCTTGCGCAGTACTGCCCTCCTCACCGATGACAACGCCCTCCACGACCATGTTGAGCATGCTCGGGCGCCCTCGTTTTGCATCTTCCTGGATGAACCAGGCGAGGGTTTGCGGATCGTGGACGAATGCCTCGACCGGCACCCCGTCGACCAGGAAGGACTCCCGGTACGCCGCCTCCAGCCGGTCGAACACCACCACAAGATCGATATCGGAGAAGCGGGTACCCTGCCCCCGCATGATCGAGCCCGCAACATAAGCGAACGCCGCCTCGGGATAGCGTGCTTGTACAACCGCCCCGGCAACGGCCAGTGCTTCGCCGGGGGTAAGGGTCTCCTGCTTCATCATCGAGTCGTGTCCATACGTGTGAAAGGTCCAGGGCGCACTATGCACTATCTCCGTGCCGACCGGCCCAGCGCTTTCAGCCTCGGACCACCCCCGAAGCGTCGAAATTGTCCCTAACGCGACGATCGCTGTCCCTCACGCGTTAGACGGGCAGCAGGGCGCCCCGCATCATGGACGCCCCTGTCCGTCACCCGCCCTGTCCCGCCGCCATGAACAGTCCGACGCTGCACCCGCACGACCTTTCGCTGGATGTCCTGACCCAGCTCAAACGCATCGCCGACGCCCTGGAGCGTGCCTATCCGCCGGAAGCGGCGCGGACCTTCGACCCCGACGTGATCGCCTGGCAATGGCAATACCGCCTGCGCCAGGGCGTCAGCCAGGCCACCCTGCTGCCGGTGGCACAGCCGGGGCTGATCGCCTTCGAGCAGTTGCAGAACATCGAGCGGCAGAAGGATCTGATCCGCCGCAACACCCTGCAGTTCCTCCAGGGCAAGCCGGCCAACAACGTGCTGCTGACCGGCTCGCGGGGGACCGGCAAGTCCTCCCTGGTCAAGGCCTGCCTCAACGAATTCCACCCCCAGGGCCTGCGCCTGGTGGAGATCGACAAGGAAAACATCGGCGACCTGCCGGAAGTGATCGAGATCGTCGCGCGCCAGCCAGGACGCTTCATCCTGTTCTGCGACGACCTGTCGTTCGAGGAAGGCGATATCGGCTACAAGCGCCTGAAAACCGTGCTGGACGGTTCCGTGGCCGGCCAGGCGTCCAACTCGCTGATCTACGCCACCTCCAACCGTCGCCACCTGATCGCCGAACGGGCCTCGGACAACCTGTCCATGACCCGTGGCGAAAACGGCGCGCTGCACCCGGGCGAAGAAGTCGAGGAAAAGATCTCGCTGTCCGAGCGTTTCGGCCTGTGGATTTCCATCTACAGCTTCTCGCCGGACGAGTACCTGGCAGCGGTCAACCACTGGCTGGCCAGCTACGGCGTGCCCGAGGACGCGTTCGAGGACGCCCATGTCCACGCCACCCGCTGGGCGATCCAGCGCGGCTCGCGCTCGGGGCGCATCGCCGCGCAGTTCGCCCGGGACTACGCCGGGCGGTTCGCCGGATAGGCCACGGCCCGGCGCGGACTCAGAACTTCAGCTGCCACTGCCCCACGACCGCATGGTTGCGGCTGTTGCTGCCCAGTTCGCCGTTGTAGCCCAGGCTTACCGACTGGGTCGCACTGACACCCAGCTCCAGCCCGGCCTCGACCACCAGGCTGTCGCGGTCCAGCGCGCTGCCTTCGACGCTGAAGGCATCGCCACCGGCGATGAACGCCTGGCGGGTACGGGTATCGACATTGCCGTAGACATGCCGCCAGCCCAGGCTCGCCCGCGGGGTCAGGCTCATGCCGTTGTCCAGTTGCCCCAGGTGCGCGATGCGCACGCCGAAGGTGCTGGTGACGTTGTCCTGGGTATCGCTGTCCACCGCCAGCGCGGCATCCCCGCCCTTCTCCCGGTAGCCATCACGGTGATAACGCTGGTAGCCGAGGTTGGCGAACGGTTCGGCGCTGAAGCGCCCGCTGCCCAGGGCGTAGCCCAGTTCGGCGAAGGCCTGCTGGCTGTCGGCGTCGTAGTCGCCCTTGAGGCGCTCGTTGAAGCCACTGAAGGCCACGTCGCGCTTGCTGTCGCCATCGTGGGCGCTGTACGCCGCACCCAGGCGCAGGGCCAGCGCACCGCTCTGCCGCACCCCGTAGACACCGGCGTGCCAGCTATTGACCTTGCCATCCAGCCCGGTGGCATCCAGCCGCGTGCGCGAATAGCCGCCGAGCACACCCAGGCGCCAGTCGCTGCCGAGCGCCCAGTCCAGGCCCATCACCGCACCGCCGGTGCGCTGCTCCAGCGCACTGCCGCCATGGCTGCCGTCGACCTTGCCGTAGCTGCCCAGGGCCTGGACCCAGAGGCGACCGCGGGCATTCGGGTCGTTGAGGTTGCGCACGCCCTGCGGCAGGCCGGTGGCGGCCAGGACCGGCGTGTCCTCTTCGTTCAGCCCCACCAGCAGCCCGGCATTGCTGCCCATCGACTGCATGGCGCCGAGCATCGTGCCGGCGACCTGGGCGCTGCCGCTCATGGTCGCCGCCGCCAGGTTGGCGGTGTTGCTGCCGGACAACTGCTCGATGGCGCTGCTGGCCGTGCCGGTGGAGGTGTTCAGCAGGGCGTTGTACAGCTTGCTGTCGTTGCCCAGGCTGCCCAGTGCACGGGCCGCGGCACCACCGTTGGCGGTCTGGCTGTAGTGCTCGAAGGCCACGTCGTTGCGGGTGTAGGTGAGGCCGACCGAGGTGGCGTTGTAGCTCAGGGTCGGGGTCAGGAACGCGTAGTCGCTGGTGACCTTGCCGAAGGTGCCATCCACCGCGCCGGCAGTCAGCACGGTGTACTGGCTCTTCCACGGGTACTCGCCCGCCGAAGGCTGTACGTTCAGGGTGGCGCCATTGAGATGGGCAGTACCGGTGACGCTGATCGGCGCACTGCTGCCGTCGGCGTTGACGCCGTACATCAGGCTGGCACCGCTGCCGAAGGACAGATCGCCATTGACCTTGGCCACGCCCAGGCCGGTGTTGGTCAGCAGGCTGCCGTTGACGGTCAGCCCGCCCACCGAACCACCGCCGGCATAGACGCCCCCGGCATCCACCACCATGGCGCCAAGGATGCTGCCCTGGTTGACCAGGGTCGCACCGGCCAGGACGCTGCCCCCCTGGCTGAAATCGTTGACGCTGCTGAGGGTCCAGCGGCCACCGCTGACCACCAGTTTCTCGAAGTTGGCGCTGTTGCCGAAGCTGCCGCTGCCGTCCAGGGTCAGGGTGTCGATGCCCTCGCCCGCATCCACCAGGCCCTCGAACACGCCGCCGGTGAGCACGGTCAGGCTGTCGTTGCCGGCGCCCATGCTCAGGGCCAGGCCATTGCCGCCGTGGATGGTGCCGCCGTTGATCACGGTATCGGCGAAGTCGCCGATCAGCTTGATGCCGAAACCGCCCTCGCCCGCGATACGCCCAAGGTTGGTGATGCTGGTAGCGCCCTCGCCGGAGCCTTCGGCGCCGTCGTCGACGAGGATGCCGTTGTCGACGCTGCGGATCACCCCACTGGCGGTGTTGACGATGCTCCCGCCGCCCATGGCGATGCCTTCGCTGCCGTTGGGCCGGCCGCCGCTGTCGACGCCCTTGGCACCCAGGCCCTGGATGGTGCCTTCGTTGTAGATATGGCCGATCAGGTCGATATCGACGCCATCGCCGTCACCGTTGATCTTGCCGTCGGCAATGGCCCCGGTGATCACCCCGCCGGCGTAGTTGAACACCGTGCCGGAGCCGTCGGAGCCGAAGCCGGAACCGTTGCGCCCGGTGACTTCGCCATGGTTGTAGAGGGTAGTGTCGGTCTTCAGGTCGATGCCATGGCGGTCGGCGCTGATGCTGCCGTAGTTGTACACGGTGACGCCGGTGGAGGTGCCGATCTTGATGCCGTCGAACTTCTGGTCCAGGCCATCCTTGTCCTGCGGCGCGGTGTCGGTGTAGATGCGCCCGTAGTTGGTGACCACGGCGTTGGAGCCGGTCTTGATGGCGTCGTTGCCCACCGAATGAATCACCCCGGTGGCTTCGTTGGTGATGCTGGTGGTGAACTTGACGTTGTTCAGGGCTTCCAGGTCGATGGCCTGGCCATCGACGGTGGACTCTATGGTGCCGGCGTTGACGATCTTCAGGGTGCCGCCGGCGCTGGGGTTGGTCTGGAAACGCAGGCCGTCGTTGGTGCCCTGGATCAGCGCGCCAGCCTGGTTGTTGATCACGTAGGCGCTGACGTCCTCGCCCTCGTCCTTGGTGTCGATGCCGCGGGCCACGGTGGAACGGATGATCCCGGCGTTGGTCACGGTCATGGTGGTGCCGCTGGTGTGCTTGGGCAGGATCACCCCGTCGTCCTTGCTCGACACGATGCTGCCCTTGGCGGACACGCTGAGGTTGTCGCCCTTCTTCAATTCCAGGGTGTCGGTGGTGGCGCTGGTGATCGAATAGTCCTTGGCGAACAGGGATGGCGCGAAGGAGGCGCTGGCGAGGGCGACGCAGAGAGCAAGGCGATGACGGGTGAAAAGCATGGTTGGCGGCCATTGTCGTTATGAGAAGGCCGCCTAATATGGCCAGTCGATATTACGGTTTGATGCTGCTGGCCTCATCGCTGGCAAGCCAGCTCCCACAAGGATCGCGTGCACCGCAAATTGCCAGCGATAGGGCCATCAGCATCAAGCATCCGCCAGGATCAGGTCCGCCCCCTTCTCTGCCACCATCAGCACCGCCGCATGGGTATTGCCCGAGGTGACGTTGGGGAAGATCGACGCATCCACCACCCGCAGCCCGTCGAGGCCGTGCACCTTGAGGCGCTTGTCCACCACCGAGGTCTGTTCATCCGCGCCCATGGCGCAGCTGCCGCACAGGTGGTAGATCGATCCGCAGTTCTCGCGGAAGTACGCCAGCATCTGTTCGTCACTTTCCACCGCCGGCCCGGGCAGCACTTCATCCACGGTAATGCCCTTGAGCGCCGGGGCCTGCATGATCCGGCGCATCAGGCGGCTGCCCTGGATCGCTTCGTCGCGGTCCTTCTCGGTGCTCAGGTAGTTCGGGTCGATCAATGCCGCGTCCCGCGGGTTGCCCGAGGCGATCTCGACATGCCCGCGACTGGTCGGCCGGCACGGGTTGAAGCACAGCAGGAACCCGGAATACGGCTCGGGCTTGAGGCTGGCCTTGTTGTTCTTGGGGATCTGGTACGACAGTGGGTTGAAGTACAGCTGCAGGTTGGGGTTGTGCTCTTCGTCGTTGCCACGGAAGAACCCGCCCGCCTGGTTGACGCTCATGGCCAGCGCGCCCTTGCGCGTCAGCAGGTACTGGATACCCAGCTTGAGCTGGCCGAGCAGCGAACTGAGCTCGTCGTTCAGGGTCGGCACATTGGCCTTGTAGTAGTAGCTGACGCACAGGTGGTCCTGAAGATTCTGCCCCACCGCCGGCAACTGCCTGACCTGCGCGATGCCGTGCTTGTCCAGCAGAGCGCGGTCACCAACGCCAGACAACTGGAGAATCTTCGGCGTGTCCACCGCGCCGGCGCAGAGGATCACTTCCTTGCGTGCGGTGAAGCTGCGGTTGACCCCGTTCTGGCTGACCAGCACGCCGATGGCACGCTGCCCGGCCGCATCGAACAGCACCCGGTCCACCAGGGCATGGTGCTCGACCTTGAGGTTGGCCCGGCCCAGCGCCGGGTGCAGGTGGGCGAAGCTGCTGGAACAGCGCTGGCCATTGCGGGTGTTGACGTCGTAGATACCAGCGCCTTCGAAGCGCGGACCGTTGAAGTCGTCGCTGCGCGGGTAGCCCAGCTCTTCGCAGCCCTTGAGGAAGACGTCGCAGATCGGGTGGGTCTGGCCTTTCATCGGGGTAATGCTGATCGGACCGCTGCCGCCGTGGTACTCGCTGTCGCCCAGCGGGTGGTTCTCCAGCTTTCGGAAGTACGGCAGCACGTCCTTGAAGCCCCAGCCGTCGTTGCCGTTGGCCGCCCAGTCGTCGAAGTCATGGGCCTGGCCGCGCACGTAGATCATCGCGTTGATCGAGCCGGAGCCGCCCTGGACCTTGCCGCGCGGCGCATACAGGGCGCGGTTGGCAAGCTGCTTCTGCGGCTGGCTGTAGTACATCCAGTTGAAGGTCGGGTTGTAGTACATCTTGGCGAAGCCGACCGGGATCCTGAACCAGAACGAGCCGTCCTTGCCGCCCGCTTCCAGCAGCAGCACCGAGTACTTGCCCGAGGCCGACAGGCGATTGGCGAGGACGCAACCGGCCGCACCGGCGCCGGCGATGATGTAGTCGTAAGTCATGCACATTTACCGCGTAAGTCGGGAAAAACCCCGCCCGTCGCCGGGCGGGTAATCGGGGTCAGCCCTTGGCTGGCGAGGTGTCGCGCACGTCCACCGGGTTCGGCGCCATCTGCAGGTGCAGGCGCTGGCCGGTGTACGGCGTGTGCTTGCGCACCACGTCCATGTTCAGCTCGACGCCAAGGCCAGGCTCGCTGGACGGGATGATGTAGCCGCCCTCCCATTGCAGCGGCTTCTTCAACACTTCGGCGTGGAAGCCACCCCAGGTCTCGATGCTTTCCTGGATCAGGAAGTTCGGCGTGCAGGCCGCCAGCTGGAAGCTCGCCGCCGCGCCGATCGGGCCGTTGTACAGGTGTGGGGCGATCTGCGCGTAGTACACCTCGGCCAGGCTGGCGATCTTCTTCGCTTCCAGCAGGCCGCCGCAGCGCGCCACGTTCATCTGCAGGATCGACGCACCGCCGGCCTGCAGCAGCTTGAAGAACTCGTACTTGGTGGTCAGGCGCTCGCCGGTAGCGATGGGGATGCTGGTCTTGCCGGCGACCTGGGCCATGGCGTCTTCCTGGCCTGGCGGGATCGGTTCCTCGAACCACAGCGGGTCGTACTTCTCCAGCCGCCGGGCCAGGCGGATCGCCGAGGACGGCACCATCTGCCCGTGGGTACCGAACAGCAGGTCGCACTGGTTGCCCACGGCTTCGCGAATCCGGCGGCAGAACAGCTCGCAGCGGTCCAGCACTTCCAGCGACAGCTGGTGCCCGGAATAGGCGGTGTACGGGCCGGCCGGATCGAACTTCAGCGCAGTGAAGCCCTTGTTCAAGTTCTGCACCGCGCATTCGGCCGCCAGGTCCGGGTCGTCGTAGTCGTACTCGCCCTTGGCGTTGACCGGGTACAGGTAGGTGTAGGAGCGCAGGCGCTCATGCACCTTGCCGCCGAGCAGTTCGTACACCGGCTTGTTCGCCGCCTTGCCGATGATGTCCCAGCAGGCCATTTCCAGGCCGCTGACCACGCCCATCATGGTCAGGTCGGGACGCTGGGTGAAGCCGCTGGAGTAGGCCTGGCGGAAGAAGCGCTCGACATGGTGCGGGTCCTGGTCGAGCAGATGGCGCTCGAACACGTCCTCGATGATCGGCAGCATGGCCTTGGGGCCGAAGGTGGCGGCGTAGATCTCGCCGACGCCTTCGATGCCGCAGGCGGTGCGCAGCTTGACGAACAGCCAGTACATGCCGCCGATGTGCGGTGGCGGGACGGCGACGATATGGGTTTCGAGGGCGACGATTTTCATCTCAGGCACCTGTGTTCAGAAGACGTTGTTTGCGTTTGACCCGGCCGCGCAGGACCACTGCGGCGAGGGTCCCGACCAGGCCCACGGCGCCGATGTAGCCGAAGTACAGCTTGTAGCCGAGGGCGCCCGGGTAGTGTTCGGTGAGGTAGCCGTTGATCAGCGGGATGAAGGTGTCCGGCAGGTAGCCCACCACCGAGACGATGCCGATGGCCAGGCCGGTGATGCGCAGCGGGATGTCGCAGGTATCCAGGATCGCCCAGTACAGGCCGCGGATGGCGTAGGTCATCAGGCCGATGAAGATCACCGTGGTGATCAGCAGGCCGAGGCTGTTCAAGCCGGGGAACACGATCAGGCCGAAGACGCCCAGGGTGGCCAGGAGCATGGCGACGATCAGCACCGAGACATTGCTGAACCTGTCACCCAGCCAGCCGCCGCCGATACCGCCGAGGGGGCGCATCCACAGCTTGATGGTGGTGATGGTGCCGGCCATGACCGCGGTCATGCCGCTGCCCTGCAGGTAGTCGGAGAAGCTGTAGGTGGCCCAGAAGATGTGGTAGCCGCAGAACACGATGGCAGTGACCAGCCACAGTTCAGGGATCTTCACCAGGGTCGCCAGGTCGCCGAGCAGGTTGTACTTGCCCTTCTCCACCGGTGCGGCTTCCTCCATGGACCTGGGGTCCTTGAGCATCACCAGCACGCAGCCGATGGCGATGCAGGTGAAGGAGTACAGGTAGACCACATGGCGGAAGCCTTCGGCCACCGACTCGCCGCGGGTCTCGGTGGCCATGGCGAACAGCGCCAGGGCCACGGTCGCCAGCAGCGCCTCGACCAGGCCGCGACCACCGTCGAGGATGCCGAAGAAGCGGCCCTGCTCGGAATGCCGGGCGATCATCTTGACCCGCTTGAGCACCGAGGCCCAGAAGGTCAGGCCGGTGGTCAGGCCCCAGCAGCCGAAGATGACCAGCAGGCCGCTCATGCCCGGCGCAGTGGCGTACCACAGGCCGAGGGCACCGGTGGCCACCAGCGAGAAGAAGATCAGGAAGCGCGGGGCGATGCGGTCGGCCAGCCAGCCGCTGGGCAGGTAGCTGAGCAGGAAGATGGTGCCGAGCATGGAATACAGGTAGCCCAGCTCGCTGTGGTTGATCTGGAACACCTCCAGCATGGTGGTCTGGTAGACCTGGCGCAGGTAGAGGATCGGATAGATCGCGCCGGCGGCGAGCACCAGCAGCATCAGTTGGAAATAGCGACTTCCCTTGTCGCTGTTGCCCTCGGAGCGGGCAGCGGATCCCTGGACAGCGGCAGCATTGGCAGCATGCTTGGACATGGATGAGACCTCGGGCACCCTGCGGGGCAGGCGTGCCGGTTAATTGTTTTTATTGAGGGTGAAGCGGCTGCACGCATTGCGTGCAGCTTGGTACGGAATCGTCAGTACTTCATGACCACCAGTCGGGTCTGGGTGAATTCGAGCATCCCGTGCTTGCCGTCGTCGCCGCCCAGGCCCGAGCGTTTCCAGCCGGCGTGGAAGCCCTGGTAGGGGTCGGCCGGGGTGCGGTTGACGTAGAGCTCGCCGGCTTCGATGGCGGCGGCGACCTTCATGGTGGTGCGGTAGTTCTCGCTGTAGAGCACCGAGGACAGGCCGAACTGATGGTCGTTGGCCATGTCCAGGGCCTGGTCGATGTCGTGGTAGCTCAGCAGCGCCAGCACTGGACCGAAGGTCTCCTCCTGGACGATCTCCATGTCCTGGCGGCAGTGGCTGAGCAGGGTCGGCGGGTAGAAATGCCCGGGCCCTTGCGGAATGAAGCCGCCGGTTTCCAGCACCGCACCGGCGGCGACGGCACGCTCGACCATGGCGTGGATGTTGCGCCGGGCTGCCGCGTTGACCAGCGGGCCCATGCGGCTCGGGTCCTGGGCGCGGTCACCGAAACGCACCGCGGCGAACTTCTCCTTGAGCAGCGCCAGCAAACGGTCATGCACGCTTTCGTGGACGTAGACCCGCTCCACCGCCGTGCACAGTTGGCCGCAGTGGGTGGTCTTGGAGCCGACGATGGCGCTGGCGGCCTGTTCCAGGTCGGCGTCGGGCTCGACGATCACCGGCGTCTTGCCGCCCAGCTCCAGCGACGGCTTGGCGATGTTTTCCTTGCAGTAGTCGAGGACGATGCGCCCGGCATTGACGCTGCCGGTCAGGGTGATCAGGCCGACCGCCTTGTGCGTGCACAGGCTGGCGGCGGTGGCGTGGTCCATGGTCAGGATGTTCAGCACCCCCGCCGGCAGGCCGGCCTGCTCCGCCGCGCGGGCAATCTCGAAGGCCGACAGCGGCGTGTTGTTGCTGGGCCGCACCACCACCGTATTGCCGGTGATCAGCGCCGGGGCGATCTTGCGCAGCAGGGTGTAGACCGGGTAGTTGAAGGGGATCAGGCAGGCCACCACGCCGATCGCCTCGCGGTGCAGGAACAGGCGTTCGTCAGGGGTGTCGCTGGGGATGATCTCGCCTTCGACGCGGCGCGCCCATTCGGCGTGGTAGCGGGTGATCTGCGCCGCGTAGCGGGCTTCGTTGCTGGCGTCATCCAGGCTCTTGCCGGACTCGGCGGCCAGGGCCTCGCCGATCGGCACGGCGCGGGCTTCGAGGGCGTCGGCGAAGGCGCGCAGATGCTCGCCGCGCTCGATGCTGGTCAGCTTGCCCCAGGTCTTCTGTGCGCGGGCGGCAGCGTCCACGGCGGCGATGGCCTCCTGCGCGGTGGCGGCCGAGACCTGGCCGACCAGGGCCTCGGTGGCCGGGTCGTACACGGCGATCTGCGCCGTGCCGGCAGGCTCGATGAAGTGGCCATCAACAAAATTTCGCTCGATTCGCATCGCAATCCGCCCATCGTTGTCGCGTTGTTATTGACGGGCAGTGTTGGGATTTGGCGGGGGTTGGACAAACGATGAATTTCGCGGGGGAACATTCGAAAAAGGAATGTTAGTGGGTTTGGGGGTTTACTTTCGGGCCTCATCGTCGCATGGGTATAGACACATCTTGGCTAAAGAAAACGCGGCCCCTGTGGGAGCGCAGACCTGAGAGAGATGTGTAGATACCCCTGCAGCGATAAGGCCCGAAAGAGCACCATCAACCCGCCGGACTGGACGGCTCCAGTTGCCGCTGCGCCAGCCAGATCTCCTCCTGCAACCACTGGTGGAACAACTGCAACTGCGGCGCATCGCGCTGCTCCGGCCGGGTCACCAGCCAGTACGACTGGTGACCGTCGACATGCACGTTCAGCACCTGGGTCAACTGCCCGCTGGCCAGCTCCGGGGCGACCATGTGCCAGTCGGCGATGGTGATCCCCAAGCCATCCACCGCCGCACGAATGGCCAGGTCCAGCAGGTCGAACTCGTAGCCGCCCTGGGTATCCACGCCACTGATCCGCGCCGCGTCCAGCCAGTGTTTCCAGGTCAGGTAGCGCTGGTCCTCGCGGGCCAGCACGTGCAGCAGGGTCATGCGGTTCAGGTCGATGCCCTGCGCATCCTGCTCGCGGCCATACAGCGACGGAGCACACACGGCGATATGCCGTTCCTGGATCAGCAGCGAACTGTCCAGCCCGTCCCACTCGCCATTGCCGAAGCGGATCGCGCAGTCAAGGGTGGCGGTCTCGGCCAGGCTGTCCTGCAACTGCGTGGTGATGCTCAGTTCCAGCTCCGGGTGGGCCTCACGCAGGCGCCCCAGGCGTGGCATCAGCCAGCGCCGGGTGAAGGTCGGCGGCGCGTTGAGGTGCAGGCGGTTGGAGTGGGTCTTCTGCTGGATGCTGCGCACGGTCATCTCGATCTTGTCGAAGGACTGGTGCAAGGCCCGCAGCAGCACGCGCCCGGCATTGGTCAGTTCGAGGTGGTGATGACGACGCTGCAGCAGGTGCTCGCCCAGTTGTTCCTCCAGCTGGCGCACCTGGCGGCTGACCGCGCTCTGGGTGACGTTGAGCAGCTCGGCGGCACGGGTGAAGCTGCCGGTGCTGCCGGCCACCTCGAAGGCCTTGAGGGCATTGAGACCTGGCATCTTGCGTTTCATGGACGGCACTCGGGCAGGGGACGGGAAAGGTGTCGATTATTCCATGAGCCGTAGGATACATCCCACATGCCAAACAGACTTTTCTGGGGGTAACGTGCATTCAGCGAAGGTTTGCCCCGCCATTTAATCGTTTGTGGCCCAGCGCCCCGCTGGCAAAACTGCGCGCGTCTCACATAACAACAACGAGAGCCACGCCCATGCCCTTCCCTGCTTCACTGCGCCTGCAGTCCGTCTGTCTTGCCACCCTGTCCGCCCTCGCCGTCCCGGCCTTCGCCGTACAGGTCACGGACAATCTCGACCTCGGCGGCGCCGTGCGCGCCCGCTGGGACTACGACCCGGACCGCGACATCCAGAAATTCAACTTCGACACCGCCTTCCTCACGGCCAAGTACAACTCCGACACCTGGATCGGGGCGGCCAAGTACCGTTTCTACGGACGCGCCTACCCCTACAAGTACACCAACAATGTCGGTGACATCGCCTTCGCCGAAACCGCCTGGATCGGCTACAGGTTCAACCCCGACCAGCAGGTCCAGGTCGGCCTCAACCAGATCCCGTTCGGCCTGCAGCCGTACTTCGGCAGCACCTTCTTCGAGACCCTGGGCAACGTCATCGGCCTGGAGGACGTCGAGCAGATCGGCGCCAAGTACATCCAGCAGGCCGGCGCCTGGAACGTCCAGGCCGGCTACTACCTGCGCCCGGCCTGGCAAGGCAAGGGCACCAGCAACGGGCGCACCTACTCCACCGTGGTCTCCTCCGCCGACAGCTACGTCGCCGACGGCAGCGACAACCGTGAACGCAACACCGCGGTGCTGCGGGTGGCGCGCTCGGTGGACCTGGGTGCCTGGAAGTCCGAGGTCGGCGTCTCCGGCATGACCTCGACCCTGAAGAACAACGACACCCATGACGACGGCCGGCGCAACGCCGTGGCCGTGCACTACCTGGGCAAGAACGGGCCGTGGGGCGTGCAGTTGATGGCGGCGCGGCAACAGATGTCGCCACGCAACGAAGGCACCGATGAACTGGTCACTTTCGGCGGCTACGACGGCACCTTCAACGTCGCCAGCCGCGGCAACTTCTATGTCGCCGACCTGAGCTACGACGTCGACGGCAAGTACCTGTTCGACCAGCTCAGCGGCATCAAGCTGTACGCCAACTACAGCGCCTTCGACAAGTCGGCTTCGGGCTGGGACACCTCCGAGCGGCTGATCCTCGGCTCGTCGTTCTCTCTGAGCAAACTGTGGATCGCCACCGAGTGGCTGTTCGGCAAGAACGATCCCTACATCGGTGGCAGCAACTACACCCAGAGCCTGGGTGCCGGCGGTAGCGACCAGTGGGAAAACCAGGTATACGTCAACATCGGCTATTACTTCTAAGTCCTTCCTGTTCCGGGGGCCCGTCCATGCGTCAACTGCCCCCGCTCACCATGCTGCGCGTCTTCGAAGAAGTCGCGCGGCATCGCAGTTTCAGCCAGGCTGCCCTCGACCTGAACGTCACCCAGGGGGCGGTCAGCCGACAGATCAAGCAGCTTGAAGATCACCTTGGCGTGGCGCTGTTCGTGCGCACGCCCAAGGGCCTGACCCTGACCGAGGCCGGCCTGGCCCTTTCACCGCAACTGGCGGCCGCCTTCGACCAGATCGACCGGGCCCTGCAGTCGGTGCGCGTGCCCAACCTGCGCCAGCGCCTGCGCATCCTTGCCCCGCCGACCTGGGGCACGCGCTGGTTGTCCTCGCACCTGCGCGACTTCTGCCGACACTACCCGGAGATCAGCCTGAGCATCAGCAACCAGGCCAGCCACGAGCACCTGGCCGAGATCGACTGCCGCATCCGCTTCGGCCTGGGCCCGGCGGAGCACTGGCACAGCGAGTTGCTGGTGATGGAACGGCATGTGGCGGTGGCCAGCCCCGAGCTGTTCGTCGAGGGCGTGGCGCCGGACCTGCGGGCGTATCCGCTGCTGCACATCCTGCATGACGGCAAGCGCCTGCCGGTCTGGGAGAACTGGCTGGGGGCCACGGGACGGGATGATGTGGACGTGGCCAGCGGGCTGGAGTTCAGCACCCTGGACCAGGTGATCCACACCGCCCTGGCGGGCGGCGGGCTGGCGGTGATCGACCGGCAGATGATCGAGCGGGAGCTGCGCGAGGGCAGCCTTTTGATGATCGACTCGCTGGAAGTGCTGGGGCCTTATGGGTATTGGCTGGATGTTGCCGGGGACAAGCAGGGGCTGTCGAAAGTCGGGTTGTTCACTGACTGGCTGCAAAGGGTCACTGGCTGATTTTTCTATTGTTTTTACCGACCTCATCGCTGGCAAGCCAGCTCTCACAGGTTCAGCGGTGCACGCGATTCCTGTGGGAGCTGGCTTGTCGGGGCGCCGAACCGCAGCGATGGGGCCAGGAAAAGCAACTAAGTGGTCAAGCCAGGCACAACCTCGGTTTTCACCCCGTCAGCACTCGGCACCGTACACGCCTGGCTCAAGGTCAGTGCCTTGGTCTCCGGCGCCCAGGCCCAGGAAATCAGCGCCCCGAAAGCCAGGATCGCGGCCAGGATGCCCATGGTCGGACTCAGCCCGATCCCCGCCACGCTCAACGGCAGCAGGAAAGTACTGACCGCCGAGCCCAGCCGGCTCACCGCTGTGGCCAAACCAATCCCGCTGGCGCGCACCGGCGTCGGGAAGCTCTCCGCCGGGAACACCCCGACCAGGTTGCTCACCGCCGACAGCACCAGCGTGAACAGGCCGAACACCAGCACCATCAGCCACGCCGCGCTACCCGGCAGCACCGCCAGCAGGAACAGCGCCGCCGCCAGGATCACGAACGAACCGATGAGGAAGCCGCGCCGCGAGAACTTCACGGTGCACCAGATCCCCAGCAGCGCGCCGATGATCAGCAGCATGTTCAGCATCAGCTCGGTACCAAAGCCCTCGGCCAGGCCCATCTTGGCCAGGATGGTGGGCAGGAAGGTGTAGATGGCGAAGTACGGCATGACGATGCACACGAAGAACAGGCAGTTGAAGGCCGTGCGCTTGCGGTACTCGCGGCTGAACAGCGCCTTGTAGCCGGAGTGACGCTCCACGGTGGGCTCCTCGTCCAGCACCACATGGGCGCCGAGGTGCTTGCGCACGATGGCGCGGGCTTCCTCGATGCGGCCACGGTTGACCAGCCAGCGCGGCGACTCCGGGGTGCCGATGCGCGCCAGCAGGATCAGCCCGGCGGGAATCGCCGAGGACGCAAGCATGTAGCGCCAGGCATCGTCGCCGAGGCTGAGCATGGCGCTGCCGACGAAGGTCGCGGCGACGTAGCCGAAGGTCCAGATCACGCTGAACGACCCGAGCAGCACGCCACGGTGCTTGCGCGGGGCGAACTCGGCGAGCATGGCGTGGCCGACGCTGAAATCGCCGCCCAGGCCGATGCCGATCAGGATCCGGCAGAACAGCAGCGCCGCCGCGCTTTCCACGTAGAACTGCATGACCGAGGCCAGGGTGATCAGGACGAAGCTGATCAGGAAGATCTTCTGCCGCCCGAGGTGATCGGAAATCCAGCCGAAGAACAGGCTGCCGAGAAACAGGCCGATCAGCGCCGAGGCACCGATCAGCCCCTGCCAGAACGCATCCAGTTGCATCTGCGGGCTCAGCAGGGTGAAGGCGATGCCGATCAGGCCAAGGATATAGCCGTCGGTGAAGTGCGCGCCGAAGGTCAGCCCGGCGATTTTCAGGTGGAAGCGACCGATCGGAAGATCGTCGATCTTGACGGGTTTAACGGACATGTTCGTCTCCGGTTATTGTTCTTGAAGTAGAGATGAAGCCGAAAAGCCGCCGGCAAGCCTGCCGGCGGCGGATGCCTGGGGCTCAGAGTCCGCCCATCAGCAGGTATTTGATCTCCAGGTATTCGTCCAGGCCGTACTTCGAGCCTTCACGGCCCAGGCCCGATTCCTTGATGCCGCCGAAGGGCGCGAGCTCGGTGGAAATCACCCCTTCGTTGATCCCGACCATGCCCGCCTCCAGCCCTTCGGCCATGCGCCAGACGCGGCCGATGTCACGGCTGTAGAAGTACGCCGAAAGTCCGTACGGCGTGTCGTTGGCGGCCTGCAGCACTTCGGCCTCGTCCTGGAAGCGGAAGCAGGCGGCTACCGGGCCGAAGGTTTCGTCGCTGGCGATCAGCATGTCGCGGCTGGCCTCGGCGAGTACGGTCGGCTCGAAAAAGGTCCCGCCCAAGGCGTGGCGACGACCGCCGCAGACCAGGCGCGCGCCCTTCTCCAGGGCATCGCCGACATGGGCCTCGACCTTGGCCAGGGCGGCGGCGTTGATCAGCGGGCCTTGCTCGGTCTCACCTTCCAGCGCCGCACCGACGCGCATGGCCTTGACCGCTTCTGCCAGCCTGGCGACGAAGGCGTCGTACACCCCGTCCTGGATGAAGAAGCGGTTGACGCACACGCAGGTCTGCCCGGTGTTGCGGAATTTCGAGGCCATGGCGCCCTTCACCGCAGCGTCCAGGTCGGCGTCGTCGAAGACGATGAAGGGAGCGTTGCCGCCCAGCTCCAGGGACACCTTCTTCAGCGTATCGGCCGCCTGGCGCATCAGCAGCTTGCCGGTGCGGGTCGAGCCGGTGAAGGACAGCTTGCGCACCACGCTGGAGGCCTGCAGCGCGCCGCCAATGGCCACGGCATCGCCGGAGACGATATTGAACACGCCGGCCGGAATGCCTGCCTGCTCGGCCAGCACCGCCAGGGCGAAGGCCGACAGCGGGGTTTCCTCGGACGGCTTGAGGATCAGAGTGCAACCCGCCGCCAGCGCCGGGCCGACCTTGCGCGTGACCATCGCCAGGGGGAAGTTCCACGGGGTGATCGCGGCGACCACGCCGATGGCTTCCTTGACCACCACGATGCGCGCATCGGCCTTGTGGCTGGGGATCACGTCGCCGTAGGCGCGCTTGGCTTCCTCGGCGAACCATTCAAGGAAGCTGGCGGCGTACACCACCTCGCCCATGGCCTCGGCCAGGGGCTTGCCCTGTTCGCGGCACATCAGCGTGGCCAGCTCGCGCTGGTTGCCCAGCATCAGCTCGGCCCAGCGGCGCAGGCGCTGGCTGCGCTCCTTGGCGGTCAGCCCGCGCCAGGCCGGCAGGGCGCGCTCGGCGGCGGCGATGGCCAGGTTGGTTTCCTCCGCGCCCGCCTTCTGCACCTGGGTGATCAGCTCGCCACTGGCCGGGTCGTTGACCGCGTAGGTGGCGCCGCCACCGGACCATTGGCCGTCGATGTAGTTGCCGTTGCGCAGCAATCCGCTCATGCCACCGCCTCCCTCAGCAGGAAACGTTCGATACCCGGGCGCGCGGTACGCAGGATGCGCTTGCCGGCGGTGTAGTCGTTGATCAGGTCGCACGGTGTGTAGTTGCGTTCCAGCTCCTGCAGTTCCTCGGCATCCAGGCGGGTGTCGAGGGCAGCAAGGGCGCTGTCGAACTGCGCGGTGGTGTCGGCGCCCACCAGCATGCAGTCGACGCCGCCATGCTGCAGGACCCACGCCTGTGCCACCTGGGCGTTGGACACGCCGCGGGCACGGGCCACGCGCTGCACCGAGCGGGCGATCTCGAAGGAGGCCTCGTCGGCATACATCTGCTGGGTGAAGAAGTCGGTCTGGTTGCGCGTCGATTGCACGTCGCCGGTCAGCAGGCCGCGGGCCAGCGGGCTGAACACCGAGACGCCGAGGCCCTGGTCGCGGCAGAACGGGATCATCTCGCGTTCTTCCTCGCGGTAGGCGACGTTCAGTTGCAGTTGCATGTTGATCGGCTTGACCCAGCCATTGCGCTCGCAGCACAGGAGGATCTTCGCCAGTTGCCCGGTGAGCATGGTGGACACGCCGATATAGCGCGCCTTGCCGGCTTTGACGATGTCGTTGAGCGCGCCCATGGTCTCTTCCACCGGCGTGTTCACATCGAAGAAATGCAACATGTAGAGGTCGACGTAGTCCATGCCCAGGCGGGTCAGGGACGCATCGATGCTGTCCATGATGTGCTTGCGCGAATGACCGCTGGCGTTGATCCCGCTGCGGGTGCCGTAGCCGACCTTGGTGGTGATCACCAGGTCTTCGCGGCGGGCCAGGCGCTTGACGATGCGCCCCACCACTTCCTCGCCGACGCCGGCGGAGTAGAAGTCGGCCAGGTCGATGAAATTGACCCCGTTCTCCAGGGCGTGGCGCACGATCGGCTCGCTCTGCTTCTCGTCGAAGATCCACGGTTTCCAGTCCGGGGTGCCCATGTTCATGGTGCCCAGGCACAGGCGCGAGACTTCCAGGCCGGAATTGCCCAAACGAATGTATTGCATGGCGGCGACCTCAGGCTTTCGGGGTGTAGAACGGGTTGCTGATCTGGCCGACCACGTCGGCCAGTTGCGCACGTTCCGGCTTGCCGGTCAGGGCGGCGCGGATCGCGGTGCGGCAGGCGTTGTAGTTATTCAGGTAGACGGCGTCGAGGTCGTCGCAGGCGGGGTTGACCCAGTTGGCGGTGACGATGGCCCATTCGTCCTCGGCTTCGGCCGGCAGGGTGCCGTCGAGCAGGGCCTCGGTAACGGCCTTGGCGATCCCGGCCTGGGACGCGCCCCAGGTGGCGTTGCCGTGCAGGTCGCCGTCGATGGCGGCCTTGTTCACGTACAGGGTCATCGGCTTGACCGGGATGTTCGGCTGGGCGATCACCATGAACGGGCAGTGACCCTGGCTCGGCGAGGCGAGGCTGTTGGCGAAGGCCTGGCCGGCGGGACCGTTGCGCGGGCCGATGAGGATGTTGATGTGCGCCGCGTTGACGCCCGGGCCTTCGAAGCCTTCGCCGATGTACAGGTCAAGTTCTTTCATCTGCAAACACTCTTTGTTGTTGGTGGGTGTGTTTGCCGGTTTTGTATCACCGCGCCGGGGCGAGGCTGGAACCACATAAAGTCATGGGGGTATGAGGGAAAGTCATGGCCCCTCGCTTCCCTTGCTCCTACACGTCCGTGCAGGTTCAAACGCAAGGAACGGAGTTCTCCACCCGAACCGGACACCTATCCTGAATCCACCACCGGACCAGGGCCCGAACCATGCAGACCAGCCTCCAGCTTGCCTTTCCCGCCACACCTGCAGAACCGGACTGGCCCGCCCTGCACCAGTCCCTGAACCAGTTCGGCTACGCTCGCCTGCCTGCCCTGCTCGATGCGGGCCAATGCCGTGAACTCGCTGGCCTGTATCGACAGGACGCCCTGTTCCGCTCACGCATCGTCATGGCCCGCCACGGCTTCGGCCTTGGTGAATATCAGTATTTTCGCTACCCGCTACCGGATCTGGTGGAAGGTCTCAGGCAGCGTTTCTACCCCTGCCTGGCCGCGCTCGCCAACGACTGGTACGCCAGGCTCGACAAGCCGACGCGCTTCCCCGCGACCCTCGCCAGCTTCCTCGCCCAGTGCCACGCCGCCGGCCAGCTGCGCCCCACGCCCCTGCTCCTGCAATACCAGGCCGGCGACTACAACTGCCTGCACCAGGACCTCTACGGCGACCTGCATTTCCCCGTGCAGATGGCGATCCTGCTGTCCCGCCCCGGCATCGACTTCGAGGGCGGCGAGTTCTGCCTGACCGAGTATTCCTCGCGGGAACACCGCGCCGAAGTGGTGCCCCTGGAACAAGGCGACGCGCTCCTGTTCGCCGTGGCCGAACGTCCGGTCCCCGGCCGGCGCAACGGCTCGCGCAAGGTGCTGATGCGCCATGGCGTCAGCCGCGTGCTGGCCGGCCATCGCCACACCCTGGGAGTGATCTTCCATGACGCCCGCTGACCTGCTCGAACACCTCGACGAGGACGGTTTTCTCATCCTCCCCGGCTACCTGGAAAACGGTCGCTTCGGCTCGTCCGGCCTGCTGCACACCCTGCAAGCCACCTTCTACCCGGCACTGGCCGAGGTCGCCAACCAGTGGCGCGCGCGCTTCGACCAGCCCGGCCGCTACCCGGAGCAGTTCCTGCAATTCCAGGCGCAATGCCGCGCAGCCGGCCAGCACCACGACCCGTCGCACTTCACCCGCCTGGACGCGCAGGACTACCGACCGCTACGACACCGGGGCACGGACACCCTGGCCTTTCCCCTGCAACTGAGCGCCCTGCTCTCCAGCCCCGGCGAAGACTTCAGCGGCGGCGAACTGCTGCTCACCGAGCAGCGACCGCGCATGCAGTCCCGGCCCGTGGTGGTGCCCCTGCGCCGCGGCGATATCGCCCTCTTCCCCTGCCAGCGCCGCCCCGTCGCCGGTGGCAATGGCTACTACCCGATCACCACCCGGCAGGCCGTAAGCCGGGTGCGCAGCGGCCAGCGCCTCGGCTTGGAGCTTTACTTCCACCTCGCGGCGGCACCATGAGCTGGACCCTGCTAGGGCACAACGGCCAGCCCTTCCCCAGCGAGGTCCGCGGCAGCCTCGGCGGGCACCGGCACAGTCGCATCTACGGCCGCCTCGACTGCCGCGCAGCCCTGCGCGCCATCGCCGCCGGAGGCTATGTGAAACACCGGGTGTTCTTCCTCGACGAAGCCAGCGCCATCGCCGCCGGCTACCGGCCCTGCGCGGTGTGCCTGCCCGAGGCGTACCGTCGATGGCGTGCAACCCGATCAGAATGACCGGCCTGGCCAGGGCTGCCATCTTGATCAGGCGCTTCCGAAGCATCGGCCGGTGCACTACACTCGCCCGCCTTTTTTTCGGCGCAACGGACGGCCCCATGCAACGCATCGTGATACTCGGCAACGCGGGAAGCGGCAAATCGACCCTGGCCCGGCAACTTGGCCAGCGCCTGGGGCTGCCGGTGGTGCATCTGGACCGCTTGTTCTGGGAGCCGGGATGGATCGAGGCGCCGACCGCGGTGTTTCGCCAGCGGGTCAGCGACGGCGTCGCCGGCGACAGTTGGGTCTGCGAAGGCAACTACGCGCGGAAAACCTTCGACCTGCGCCTGCCGCGCGCCGACCTGGTGATCTGGCTCGACACCCCGCGCCTCACCTGCCTGCGCCGGGTGGTGCTGCGCAGCCTGCTGAACCGCCCGCGCGCCGATCTGCCGGACGGCTGCAGGGAACGCCTGGACAAGGCCTTCCTCGACTTCCTCAAGTACGTCTGGACCTACGACGCGGATTACCGTCCCGGCATCGAGCAGGTGCGCCTGGCCGTCGCGCCACAGGTACCGGTGCTGCACCTGCGCGATGCCGCTGCATGCGCGGAATTCCTGGCCGGCCTCGGCTGTGACCCAGCGCTCATTTCCGGCGAATGACTGCCACGCTTTCGTCATATTCGTCGGCGTTAAATGAATTTCCCGACCTGATCAGGGTCTTTGATGAGCTACTGCCAACCCGGCACAGCGACACTCATGGAGGAGCCCACCGCATGCTCGGCGCCCTGCTCGACAAAGTCTTCAACCGCCCGCTCGACGAGAACGGCTTCGCCCGCAAGATGATCGAGGCAGCGCGCAACGCGGGTTATCGGGAGCCACTGGAGTACCTGGCGGACGAATTCCGTATCCGCCATGGCGACGGCGCCTACTTCAACCTGCACAACGCCTTCCGCGACTACCAGAATGCCGAAAAGCAGCAGCGCGCCGCCGTGCTGGAAGGCTACGTGGCGACCTTGCTCAGGTCGCGGGACAAGGCTGTGCGCACCTTCGAGGACGTCCGCCCGCTGCTGCGCCCGGTGATCCGCAACCTGGCCATGCTCGAAGAAGTCCGCCTGCACCATGCCCGCAGCGAAGGGCGCGATGCGGCCTACGACGTGGTGCATCGCCCCCTGGGCAAGGACTGCGTGTTGCTGCTGGCGCTCGACCACCCCGAGTCCACCTCGACCCTGACCAAGGGGCCGGAGGCGCACTGGGGCGTGGGCATGGACGAGGCCCTGGCCATCGCCCGCGACAACCTGCGGGCGGACACTCCGGACAACTTCGAGGAGATCGTCCCGGGCCTGTATATCGGGCGCTGGAACGACGGCTACGACATCAGTCGCGCACTGCTGCCGGATGTGCTGCAACGGGCGCCGGTCAAGGGCCGGCCAGTGTTCATGATCCCCACCAACGATGTCCTGCTGGTGGCCGGTGACCACGACGAAACGGCCCTGCGGCAGATGGTCGAACTGTGCTTCAAGGCGCAGGAGAACGGCCGTGCCGTGTCCGGGCAGATCTTCACCGTACAGGAGCAGCGAATCGTACCGTTCGAATCCACGGACGAAGTCCTCCTGGCGCGCCTGTCGACCCTTCAGCACCTGATGCTGCAAGGTGCGTATCACACGCAGAAGGAACTGCTCGACAGGATCCACGAGGAGCGCGCCGAAGACCTCTTCGTCGCCACCTACATGCTCTACGAACTGGCCGACAGCGATGGCCTGACCTTCTCCATGTGCAGCTGGACCCAGACCGTCGACAGCCTGCTGCCGAAGACCGACCGGGTCGCGCTGGTGGAGTTGGGGGCGGACGGCGCCAGCAATACCCGCCTGGTGGAATGGGCACAGATCGAAGCCCATGCCGCCGGCTTGCTGGAAGCGGTCGAGGCCTATCCGCCGCGCTACCGGACCCGGGGCTTTCCCTCCCGCGAACAACTGGAACGGATGACGCCCCTGAGCTAGCCCCTGGCACTTGCCTGTTCCCAAACCTCGGCACCCTGAATACAATTGCGACCCATTCTTATCCGCATGCGGTGCAATTTCAGGAGTCCCGAGTGGCCAGCGCAACGCCCCCCTCCCCGCTGCAACACCAGCTGCACGGCTTGTACCGCGACCACAACGGCTGGTTGCAGGGCTGGTTGCGCAAACGCCTGGGCGACCGCGAGCGGGCAGCGGACATCGCCCACGACACCTTCCTGCGCCTGCTGGTCAGTGGCCGCCTGCCCAGCGTCGGCGAAGGCCGCAGTTTCCTCGCGCAGATTGCCCGCAACCTGGTCATCGACCAGTGGCGCCGCCAGCGCATCGAACAGGCCTACCTGGACAGCGTCCGCGATCTGCCCGAACCGCAGTCGCCGTCGCTGGAGACCCGCGCCCTGGTCATCGAAACCCTGCTGCAGATCGACAGCATGCTCGATGCCATGCCGGCGAAGGTGCGCGAGACTTTCCTGCTTTCGCAGTTCGAAGGCCTGACCTACCCGCAGATCGCCGAGCGCCTGGGCATCAGCCTCAGTTCGGTGCAGAAATACATGACCCGGGCGATCCAGGCCTGCTACCAGGTGCTGTACGCCGAATGAGCAGCCCATCCCCGGCGCCCATCGCGCCCGCCGTGGTCGAGCAGGCCAGCTACTGGCTGATGCTGCACTGGGGCGGCGAGCTGGATGGCGAGCAACAGCGGCGTTTCGCCGAGTGGCAAGCCGCCGACCCCGAACACCGGCGCGCCTGGCAACGCCTGGAGCACCTGCAAGGCACCCTCGCCGGTGTCTCCGCCAGCACCGCCAGCCGCGTGCTGCGCCAGTTGCCCGATGCGCGCAAGCGCCAGACCCTCAAGCTCCTCGGCCTGCTCCTGGTGGCGGGCGGCAGCGGCTATCTCGCGCAGTCGCAACTGCCCTGGCGCGAAGCCATGGCCGACCTGCGCAGCGGGACCGGCGAACGCCTGCAACGCACCCTGGCCGATGGCAGCCGCCTGAGCCTGAACAGTGCCAGCGCAGTGAACATCCGCTACGACGCAACGCAACGGCGTATCCAGTTGCTCAGCGGCGAACTGCTTCTCGACAGCGGCCATGATGCCGCCGGCAGGCCACTGATAGTGGAAACTGCCGCCGGGGAAATCCAGGCCTTGGGCACGCTGTTCTCGGTGTATGAAATCGACGGCGGCAGCCGCGTCGAGCTGTACCAGGGAGCCCTTGAGCTACGCCCGCGACAGGCCGCGCCCCTACGCCTGGAGGCGGGCCAACGCTGCTGGTTCGCTGCCAGGCGCCTCGGCCCGGTCGGCACGGCGGACCGCAATGCCATGGCCTGGAGCGACGATCGCCTGATCGCCGAGCGCATGCCCCTCGGCCAGTTCATCCGCGAACTGGCCCGCCAGCGTCCCGGCGTGCTGCGCTGCGATCCGGCGGTGGCCGGGCTGCCGTTGACCGGCGTCTTTCCCCTGGCCGACACCGACCGCGTACTGACGGCGCTGCAGCAGTCGCTGCCCGTCGAGGTGCACCGCCTGACCCGCTACTGGGTCACCGTAAGGCCATCGGAAAAATAATTACCGTTGTCGATGTCGTTTTTTCCTACTCGCACGGGATACCTCTTGAAACCAATAACGACGCCGTCCCAAGAGGATCCCGCAGTGCACCATCTGCCCGCTTCCCAGCGCTCGCCGCTGAACCTTTCCATCACCCGCGCGCTGTTCGCCGGCCTGCTCGCCGCCACGCCGTTGCTGCCCGGCGCGATCGCCACGGCGCAGGCGGCGCCGGCCGAACAGAGTCGCGCCTATGCCATCCCCGCCGGCAATCTCGACCAGGCCCTGAACCGCTTCGCCAGTGAAGCCGGGATCCTGCTCTCGGTGGATTCGCGCCTGACCGCCGGCAAGCGCAGCCCGGGACTGAGCGGCAGCTTCACGGTGGACGAAGGCTTGGTGCGCCTGCTGGCGGGGACCGGCCTGGCACCCATCAACGCGGGCGGCAACTACGCCCTGGAGCCTGTTTCCAGCCAAGGCGATGCCCTGGAACTGGGCGCCACCAGCGTCAATGCGCAAGGGCTGGGTGCGACCACCGAAGGTACCGGCAGCTACACCACCGGCTCGACCAGCACCGCCACCAAGATGAACCTGTCGATTCGCGAAACGCCGCAGACCATCACCGTGGTCACCCGCCAACGGATGGACGACCAGCACCTGGGCAGCATGACCGAAGTGCTCAACCAGACGCCCGGCATCACCATGTCCCAGGACGGCGGCGAGCGCTTCAACATCTACTCGCGGGGCAGCGGCATCAACACCTACCAGTTCGATGGCGTCACCACCTACCAGGACAACCAGACCCGCAACATGCCCAACACCCTGCTGGACATGGCGCTGTACGACCGGATCGAGATCGTCCGCGGTGCCACCGGGTTGATGACCGGCGCCGGCGATCCCAGCGCGGTGATCAACGTGATGCGCAAGCGGCCGACCCGTGAGTTCAAGTCCCATGTGCAGGCGGGCGTCGGGTCATGGGACTACTACCGCGCCGAAGCCGATGTCTCCGGCCCGCTGACCGAGGACGGCAAGGTGCGCGGACGCTTCGTCGCCGCCGAGCAGGACAACCACACCTTCATGGACTGGTACAGCCAGGACCGCAGCGTGCTCTATGGCGTACTGGAGGCGGATGTCACCGACAGCACCCTGGTGCGCTTCGGTATCGACCGGCAGACCTACAAGGTCAACGGCGCACCCGGGGTGCCATTGCTCTACACCAACGGTGAAAAGACCCACCTGTCGCGCTCGAACAGCTCGGATGCCCGATGGGGCTACGACGACTACGAAACCACCAACTACACCCTCAACCTGGAACAGCAACTGGCCAACGACTGGCAATTGAAGGTCGCCGCCAACTACATGGATGTGGATCGCAACACCTTCTCGTCCTATGTATCGACCCGCACCAACCGCTCCTACCTCGACCCGGACGGCTCGACCTCCATCAGCGCCGGCGTGGCCTCGGCCGACCAGTACCAGAAAGGCATCGACGCCAACCTCCAGGGCCCGTTCGAGCTGCTCGGCCAGACCCACGAGCTGATCGTCGGCTTCAACTACCTGGAGTATCAGAACCAGCACCGCGAATATGCCGGGCCCGACCAGGACATCAACTATTTCACCTGGCGCAACCAGACGCCCAAGCCGGGTGACGCGGAGCTCTCGCCCAGCATCAAGTACGACGTGTTCAATCGCCAGAGCGGCTACTTCGCTGCCGGTCGCTTCAACCTCTCCGACAGCCTGCACCTGATTCTTGGCGCGCGCGTCTCGAACTACCGGTTCGACTACAGCCTGGGCATCATCGACAGCCCCGTCGCGCCGGATACCTATTCAATGCACGAGCGTGGCGTGGTCACGCCCTACGCCGGGGTGGTCTACGACCTGACCGGCGAACAGTCGGTCTATGCCAGCTACACCGAAATCTTCAAGCCGCAGAGCAACGTCGACATCAGCGGCAGGCCGCTGGATCCGGAAGTCGGCAAAAACTACGAAATGGGCTGGAAAGGAGAATTCCTCGACGGTCGCCTGAACGCCAGCGTGGCCGTCTACCTGGTCCAGCGCGACAACTTCGCCGAGGCCACCGAGTACCAGGCCCCCAACGGGGCGACGGCCTCGAAAGCGGTGGATGGCGCAGAAACCAAGGGGGTGGACCTGGAACTGTCGGGCGAGGTGCTGCCGGGCTGGAACGTCTACACCGGCTATAGCCACACCCGCACCGAAGACGCGGACGGTGTGCGCCTGACCTCGCAACTGCCGATGGACACCTTCCGCTTCTGGAACACCTGGCGCCTGCCGGGTGCCCTGGACAAGCTCACCCTCGGCGGCGGGGTGAACTGGAACTCGGCCTCGTCGCTGTATTTCTCCCGCTACGACAGCCGGGTCACCCAGGACGATTACTTCGTCGCCAGCCTGATGGCCCGGTACAAGGTCAACGAGCACCTGGCCGCGACGCTGAACGTCAACAACCTGTTCGACGAGAAGTACTACGCGGGGATGGCGGGAAGCTATGGGCACTACGGTGCGCCGCGCAATGCCACGGTCAGCCTGCGCTACGACTTCTGACCTGTCCTGAGGCCTCGCCGCGTTCCGACATGCCAATGTCGCTCTCGCACATGAACGCGGCAAACCCAGGCAACAGACACCTCGCCGATCGGCCTAGCTTCGACGGACGGACGCGGTGAGTGATCCGACCGCGTCCTGTAGTGCCATTTCATAACAAGTCCAATAACAAAAGGCCTTCAGGATGAATACACCTTCCACGAAGCGTGATCGTGCAGAACTGGCGCAGGGTTTCAAGCCGCGCCACGTCACCATGCTGTCCATTGCCGGGGTGATCGGCGCCGGCTTGTTCGTCGGTTCCGGACACGCCATCGCGGCGGCCGGCCCGGCCGCCATCCTCGCCTATGTCATGGCCGGTGCCCTGGTGGTGCTGGTGATGCGCATGCTCGGCGAAATGGCAGTCGCCAGCCCCGACACCGGTTCCTTCTCCACCTACGCCGACCGCGCCATCGGGCGCTGGGCCGGATTCACCATCGGCTGGCTGTACTGGTGGTTCTGGGTGCTGGTGATTCCCATCGAGGCGATCGCCGCCGGCGTGGTCCTCAACGCCTGGTTCCCCCATGTCGACGCCTGGCTGTTCGCCCTCGGCCTGACCGTGCTCCTTACCGCCACCAACCTGGCCAGCGTCGGCAAGTACGGCGAGTTCGAGTTCTGGTTCGCCATGCTCAAGATCATCGCCATCGTCGCCTTCATCGGCCTCGGTTTCTTCGCCCTGCTCGGTGGCCTGCCGGGCCGCGAGGTGAGTGGCCTTAGCCAGTTGCTGCAAACCCAGGGCGGCTTCCTGCCCAACGGCTGGACGGCGATCATCGGCGCCCTGCTGACCACCATGTTCAGCTTCATGGGCACGGAAGCGGTGACCATCGCCGCCTCGGAATCCAGCAACCCCGCCGGCAACATCGCCCGCGCCACCCGCTCGGTGATCTGGCGCATCAGCGTGTTCTACCTGCTGTCGATCTTCGTGATCATCTCCATCGTGCCGTGGAACGACCCGCTGCTGCCGCTGCAGGGTTCCTACCAGCGCGCCCTGGAAATCATGCAGATCCCCTACGCCAAGCTGCTGGTGGACGCGGTGGTGCTGGTGGCGGTGGCCAGTTGCCTGAACTCGTCGATCTACATTTCCTCGCGGATGGTCTTCTCCCTGGGCAAGCGCGGCGATGCGCCATCCCTGCTGCAACGCACCTCGGCCAAGGGCGTGCCGCGTGCGGCGGTGATCGCCAGCACCCTGATCGGCATGGTCGCCACGGTGGTCAACTACTTCGCCCCGGCCCATGTGTTCCAGTTCCTCCTGGCGACCTCGGGGTCCATCGCCCTGCTGGTGTACCTGGTGATCGCCTGCTCGCAACTGCGCATGCGCGGGATCCTGCAGCGCGAAGGCAAGGCGCTGGCGTTCCGCATGTGGCTGTTCCCCTGGCTGACCCTGGCGGTGATCGCCTTCATCGTGTTCGCGCTCGGGGTGATGTTCGTGATGCCGGCGCACCGCATGGAAGTGACGGCGACGCTGGCACTGGCGGGGGCGATTGCGTTGCTGGGAGTGATGCGTTCGCGGCGGCAGGTCGCCGTTAGCCAGGTCTACGGGCAGGCATGACCTTCCATTGCTGATATCGCGAGGTCTAGCCTGCCCCACACACGCCCGCCTGGGGCACCAGCTGGATATCTACCCGCCGGTTGGCAGCCCGACCCAGCTCGTTGTCATTACTGGCAACCGGCTGGCTGTCGGCGGCGTCACGGATAGCGAAGCAGTCATCCGGGATGGGGCTCATGCGCTGCATCCAGTCCCTCACCGCCAACGCGCGATCCCGCGACAACGCCTGGTTACGGGTGCTGTTACCCGTGTTGTCGGCGTGCCCGGTAATCACGATCAGCCAGCCCGGTTTCACCTTGAGCTGCACCAGGGCATGCATCAGCGGCTTGGTCGCGTCGTCCCTGAATTCGGCGCTGCCGGCATCGAACACGGCAAGGCTGTCCAGGCTCACGGCCTCGGGCAGACGCATGGCCTCGCGCAGCTGCGCCTGCCAGTACGCCCCTCCCGCCAGGACCACCAGCAATCCTGCGACGCCAAGCCCCCAGGCGATGCGAGCCTTACGGCGGCGCGGCGCGATGAAGACCGGAGCAGGCGCAGGAGCCGGCGGCAGGATGAACACAGGCATGACCCGCTCCGGTTCTCCCGCGCGAAATGTCGGCGGCAACCCCGGTAGCGGCAGCCGGCCGCGCTCCAGTTGCTGCAACAGGGCGGCGATGTATTGCTGCAAGGAAGGCCAGGTTGCCGGCAGTTGGTCGACGTGTCCGAGCAGCAGGCCCTGCACCCGGTGCACTTGCGTCTGAAGCTGCTGCAGCGAGGCCACCCCGGTGGCCAGCCCCCCCAGCCCGCGGAGCAGGACAAGAACCTGCCGATACAGCCAGTCGAGGATTTCCAGACGTGTTGCGTCAGTCGTCGGCCAGATATCCGGCCATTGCCCTGCCAACCCTTCGAGCAGGGCGAAGCCTTGCACCAGCCCCTCTACGCCGCGCAGGTTGCCTTGGGCGAGCGTGAAGGCCACGGTGCTCTGGAGATCGACGCCGTTTTCCTTGAACACCACAAGGCACAAGCTTTCGACCCGCAGCCAGTCCACATCCGGGCAGGCGGGATGGCTCAGCCTTTCCAGCTCGCGACACAAGTGCTTGAACGCGTCGAGGTGACGCGGATCGCCACCGATCCGCGCCGATGTTGCGAATACTGCTGTCATCCGGTGTTCCTTGCTTCGAGGACTCAGGGAGTCGAGAGTTGATCCTGCTGTTTCAGGTGCCGGACCAGCACGCGACCGCCGCTGCCCAGGCGGGTGCCGAAGGTTACCGGCTGGCCGTTCTTCAAGCGTGCGTGGAGGATGTAGTGCAACTGACCTGGCCGGTCCTGGTCGACCGGGTCGACGCGCAGGTCGTGCAAGCGGGGTTCGTAGAGATTCACCGTGCGCTTGATGCCAGCGACCACGCCATTGGCGGCCGGCCCCAGGCTCTGCATGACCTGCCCCATGTCAGGCAGGCCGAGCTCGGGCAGATGGGCAAGGCTGCCGGCACGGCTGTTGAACAGGCGCTGCAGATTATCCAGCACCGACAGTACGTGCTGGTCCTGCTCATCGACCTGATGCAGGTCCAGCTCGCCGCTGAAGTTGCCCAGCAGCACTTCGTACAGCGAGGGCGGATGATCGCTCATGGCTCACCCCTCCTGCGGCCGCAGGCTCAGGTGGTTGTCGCCCAGTTCGACGAGCCGGGCCCGGTCCGGATCAAGATCGTCGCGCTGCAACACCAGGCGCCAGGTACCGGCTTGCGGCTCGGGGAAACGGAACAGGGCGACCACGGCCACATGCTTTGCCTCCCGGTGCAGCGGCATGCTCAGTTGCGCGCCCTGCTCCGGCGTGACCACCAGGGCACGCTGGTCCAGCAGGTCAGCGCCGAGCATCTGCTGGCTACCGTCGAGCAGTTCCTCGTAGCTGGCCTTGTCCAGCGCCTTGCGATCGCGCAACTGGTACACCCGCACCAGGGCCGGGACCGACAGCAGGTTCATCTCCTGGAAGTCGGTGTTCAGCGCCGAGCGGCCACTGAAGTCCAGGTGCAGGGTCTTCACCTGCTTGTAGAACACTGCATGGGTGGTTTCACGGGTGCTGTCGGCAACGCTCTGGAACAGCCCGCAGCCGCCCAGGGAAACAGCCAGCATCATGGCCGATGCTCTAGAAACGGTACGCCACATAGTCGATCTTCCTTTCCTGCGGATTCTTCTTCAGGCCTTCGTAGCGGCCCAGGTTGATGGTGATATGCGCCTGCGGGTCGCGCCCCAGCGGCCCCATGACGGCGGTCATGCCCAGCAATGCCGTGCTCGCTCCCAGTGCCGCCGGCACCAGGCTGGCCAGCGGTAGCGACAGTTGCAAACGCGCGGTACAGCGCCAGCCCAGGTACACCCGCAGCAGCACCAGCAGGTCGCCGTGCAGTTGTCCGCCAGGCAGCCAGTCGCGGGCTTCCCCGGCGTCCTCGGTGGCCAGCACCAGCCGCAACTGGCTGCTGGCATCCCGGGCCAGCGGCCCCAGTGGCGTGCTCTGGTTCAGGGAGGCCGAATGACCGTGGCCCAGGCCCGGTGCAACCGCCAGGTGGATATTGCGCGGCCAGTGGCCCTGTACCCGCACCTCGGTACGTGGCGCCAGCAGCTTGACCAGGGCGGTGATGCCCTCGGCATTGCGGGTCGGCAGGCGCATCACCGAGAGCAGCGCGAGAAAGCGTGAAACCGGGGTGGCGATGCGCTCCGCGGTGCCGGGAATGCCAAGGCCGATCAGGCCCAGCAAACATTGGGAAGTGGCATCCCGCCCCACCGTCTCGAAACTGGCCGGGTAGGAGTACTTGCGCCAGATCCGGTAGAACTGGGTGAAGATCCGGTGGTTGAAGATATCCAGGAAGGCTTCCAGCGCTTCATGGCCCTCGCGGCGACGGCTGATGTCGTCCAGGTAACCGGTGGGCAGCGGCGAATCCACGCCGTAGAGCCCCAGCAGGCGGGTACGTACCGTGGCCGGACGCTGGGCACCCCGGGCATCGAACTCGATGGCGCGCAGTTCGCCGGCAGGAAAGCCCATGCCCGGGTCCGGACGAAAGCGCACCGGGTCATCGTTCGGATCACTGCTGCTGCCCAGTGGCGGCAGGCCGGGCGAAGCCTTCTCGAGCAACTGGCAGAAGCGGTACAGGTCGGCCTCGGCCACCCGCCCTTGCAGGGCCCGCAGCAGTTCCACGGCGTTCAGCCGGGGATCCGCTGGCTGTGGTTCTCGTTCCATCGCAGGGTCTTCCCGGTCGGTTGCAGGATCAGCGTGAGCTGGTTGAACAGGTGGATATCGGCGTACAGGGCGAAGAAGCGGTTGAGCAGTTCGCCGAACAGGGCAATGTCGCCTTCGCCGCAGAAACCATCGGCGTCGAGGGTCACCTCGATATCGACGCCGCGCAGCAGGAAGCCTTTTTCAAAGCGCTGGACCAGGTGATGGCGCACATCGACGATGGCCGCCAGACGTCGACGGTTGAGCTCGTTGTCGCTCCAGTCGTAGAGCGCCAGGGTGCCGCGCAGGACCTCGGCGCTATCGAGCATGGGCAGGAAGTTCGAACCCAGGTGACTGAGGACGCGCCAATGGAAGCGATCGCGGCTGGGGGGATAGCAGGGCAGCGTCGGCGCGGTCAGGTTGCGCACCCGCAGGCCGTGCTTCTCGTCCGTGCGCAAACTGTCCAGCAGCGTACTTTGCAGGGCCTTGCGCGGCAGCTGGCCGTTGGTGCCGGTCAGGGTCAGGGAAACGCTCTGTCCGCCGTCATGCTCCAGGCTCTCGAAGCCTTCGCCCCCCAGAATCAGCCAGGTGTCGTGCAGGCCACTGGGGCCACGCTTGACCCGGCTATGGAAATAGCACTCGGGCGCCTCGTCGCGGAGCATGCCGCCCTTGTGCCTGAAACTGCTGAACGGCACGTACTGGGTACTGTCCTCGCGGTTGGCAACGCTGACCTGGTCCACCGAGTAGATCTCGGTATGACCGTCCTGCAGGCGCATGGGACGCAGCAGGTACTCGGACTGCAAGGGATCGAGGTTGATCGGGTCCGCCTCGATGTGGAACAGGTTGATGACCGGCACCGCATTCAGGCGAATGTGCTCCACCGCCGGGTTCACCCCATGGGACCAGGGCTCGGCCAACAGCACCTCCAGCTCGAACCACGAGGTGTCCGGGGCAATCGTAAGTTCCTCCAGGCCGTGCAGGGTCACGAACATGAATTTCTCGCGAAAGTTGAAGTACTCCAGCAGCAGTTGATAGCCGCTGAAGGCACTGTCGCCCTTGGTCCACAGACGGTCCTGCTCGGCGAAGCCCCGGGGCGAAAAGTGCCCGTCCAGGCGCTGGCGCTGCACATTGCCCGAGTGACGGACATACAACTGAAGCTGGCCCTGGGTCAGGGCCTGGTGCAAGGCGCTGGCCAGCGCGGGTTCGGCGCTCAGGTAAAGCTCCAGCTCCCGTGGCCCGCGTTCCTGCTTCAGCGCACGGCAGTCGAAACGCAGGCGCAGCAGCCGGCGGCCATCGGCCTGGTAGTCCAGGCCGACGGCACTCACGGCCAGGGGCTGCAAGGGCATGTCGCGGGTGGTGGTGTAGCTGCATTGGGTGCGCCTGGGGCCTATCGGCTGCGACAACACCTCGAAGCCCTTGGCGATCACCCGGTCCTTTTCGACAGTGGCCAGGTCCGGGATCAACTCGACGATCGCCAGGGAGGGAATGGTCCGCAGGTAGTGGGGCCAGAGCAGGCTGACCAGCCCCTCGGTCAACTCGGGCAGGTCGTCGTCGAGCTTTTCCCGCAGCCGCCCCATGAGAAAGGCGAAGCCCTCCAGCAAGCGCTCGACGAAGGGATCCTCGGCGCCGTTTTTATCCAGGTTGAGTTGCGCCGCGCGGTCTGGAAACGCCTCGGCGAATTCCTTGCCGGCCTCGCGCAGGTAGCGCATTTCGGCATCGAAATAGCGCAGGGTCAGATTGTCCATGGTCAAGAGAGTCAGGTTCCGTTCTAGGGATAGTCAGCCGCACAGCACGGCGGCACGTACCGGGTCGATGGCAACCAGCGCCGCCAGCTGGGCATCCATGCGCCGGGCCAGTGCGGCACGATCGACATCGCCGCGCTGGGCCTTGAGCCGCAGCAGCCGGAGCAGGCGCGCCTTGATCTCGAAATGCAGCTCGGGCTCCCAGTCACGCAGGGCCTGGCGCTCGCCGATCTGATCCAGCTCGCCCAACAGATGCAGGGCCAGGTCGGTCTTGCCGTACTGCTCGGCAATCCGCGCCATCAGCAAGCGCAACAGCCAGCGCTGGCGTCCCGAGCGCAGGTCCGGGCGCTGCGCCAGCCAGGCCAGGGCCTGCTCCACACCTTCACTGTCGGCCTGGGCAAGGGCTTCGCTTTCCAGCGACAGGATGTCGTCCGCCGCCGCCGTGGCTTCGTTGCCCGGCGCCGGCAGCCAGTTCTGCGGGCGGTTGCCGCTGACCTCGCGGGCGATCCATTCGCGGGTCTGGTCGTCGGCCAGCGGCGAGCCGTCCTCCCAGCAGAGCATTTCCAGCCCCGGCAGGCGTTCGAGGAACATGCCCAGGTCGCGCTTGACGATCCCGGCCCAGGAGCGTCGAGGCTCCGGCAGGTTGCTGAGGGCCTGGTGCAGGTACCAGTGCAGGTCCAGCCAGAAGTGATTGACCGCCTCGGCGAAGGCATCCTCGACCTGCTCCAGCAACTGCTCCCAGTGTTTGCGCGTATGCAGGCGCTTGAGCTGGGTCAGCAGTGGGCCGCGTGGCGCGTACAGGTGGGTGAGGCCGTCGGTATCGTGGGGCGGGGTTTCGTGCAGGGTGTCCCAGCGCAGGCTGCGCATCAGCCGGTGCGCCGCGAGCCAACCGTCGGGTTGCTCGCGCAGCCAGCCGGCCAGGCGGCGGCCGTTGTCCAGCAGGTCGCGGCCGGACTTGATCGGCAAGTCCTTGTCCGGGGTCGCCTGCTCTTGCTGCGAAGTGTTCTGCGGCACCACGGCAGCGACTCCACCGGACTGGCCCAGGCGCGCTGCCAGCGCCGAATGCAGTGCCGTCAGTTCAGGGCGGTGCGCCTCGGGCCAGGCCTGCATGCCCTGGTCCAGCCAGGCCAGTGCCGCCACGGTGCGCTCGGCCTCCTCCTTCACCACCGCCGGAAACTGCGCCAGGCCGTCCAGCACCTTGGCCGTCGCCAGCCACTCCAGGGCCATGCGCCGGCTGTTGGGGCGCGCGGGCCACAGGTCGTCGGGAAAGCGTTCGAGCAAGGCCGCCAGCAGGCAGAGGCCATCGGCCAGGCCCGGCTCGCCGTCCAGTTGCAAGCGTGCCCAGAGGTAATAGGTCGCGACACGCAGGTCCTTGCAACGGGTGGTGAACAGGTCTTGGGCCAGTTGCACCACCCTGGACGGATCGGCACCGGACAGTTTGTTGACCTCCTCGCGCATTTCCTGGAAGTCATCGTGGTAGGCAGGGTCTTCTCCCACTGCCGATGCTTCGCCTATGGGTTGCAGCCAGTCGTGCCAGCGGGTTGCGTCTGCGCGGGCCAGGGGCAATGGGTCACGGTCGCCGAAGCAACTTGTGATGAGCAATGGCAGGGTCATGTATTTCCCTCGCAACAGATTTTATAAGTTTCAAACCGAGACTTTCGGCAGGAAGGAAATATCGACGTAATAGTTCTGCGCATCACGTTTATCCATGAATACCCGAATCGTTCTTTCAAAGATATAGCGGGACGGATCGAACCCTATATTCTCACTTCTGAACACGTGAACCTGAGAGTTCTGTGGATCCACCCAGCGGCATACGATGAAGAACGGACTGCTGCCATTTTCCAAAATACGGTGATTGCGCCGAACCACCATAAACTCTGCTCTAACCTCCATGCCGTACTTTTGCAGATATTGACTTTTACGTACGCGCCGCCAACTGGTTTTCATCATGTAGTAGCTGAGCAACAGAAACGGCAGCACCATGACGACCTGAATGAGACTGCCAAGCCAAAGGTTGAAGAAACTATCCACTTGGGCTTCTTCAGAGCGCCCCGGCAAATACAGGACAGGCACCCTTTCACCTTTCTCATAGTCAGGAGAACCTCTGGTCAAACCTGGAGAAAAGGTTACCCTCTGGCCATTTTCGTTCCTGAATGCAACTACCGGATAAAAGTACTTCGCACTTTCCCCATTTCTTTCCTTCACTTCGACGACCACACCTGTAGTAGCCATCGCATTGGCAACGAACTCCCTGCTTTCCAGGTAATCGCCTATTGCCTGAGCCATGAATATCACTACGAACAGCATCATGAAACATATAGCGAAAGCCGTCCTCACCGTTCCTTCCTTGTAATGAAATTAAAAATCTTGCAAAAAAACCTACAACAACCCCTTGCTAGCAAAAGGCTCTGTCAAGATGGATATTTTTCAGGCGCCTGACAGTAAATGATCTCAATGCAGACTTCCACCTCTCGACGCCACTCTGGGATATTTCCAATCTTATTAAGGAATATTCCTACAAAATCTTGGACGCAATCTCCTTATTGGACTTTTCACTCAGGAAGATCTGCGCCGGCAACTTGAACCCCCGCAACCGCAGCAACGCCAGCGGCCCCTCCCCCAGCTCCGTGCGCAGATGCCAGGTCAGTTCCTTGCCATCCGGCGCCCGTACTTCCAGGTGATAACGGCTGGCGCCATCGTCCAGCAGCGTCACCTTGGCGTTCTCCAGGAAACGGATCAGCCCCCAGGTGCCCTGGTAATCCCCGTACATGCGCAGGTCGCTGCCCACGCTGGTCCACAGCACCCGAGTGCCCGGGTGGCTGCCCCGTCCCGGCCAGTCGAAGCGCTGCCAGCGTTCCTTCTGGTTGAAGTAGTGGTGCTTCTCGCCATTGAGGATGAACTGGGTGTCGATCACGTTGCTCACCGGCTTGCCGCGCAGTTCGAAGCTCATGCCCAGGCCGCCTTCGGGGCTGTAGAGCACGTCGGAGAGATGGCTGAGCTGGTTGATCGCTTCGAGGAAACGCGGGTTGAAGCGCAGCCCCTGGCTGTGTTGCGGATCGGCCACCCAGCGGCTGCCTTCCTTGCGCAGCACGCCATCGAGCTGGCTGCCGAGGAACTGGTCGATGCGCCCGGAACCGCCGCGGATCATCTGCCCAAGCATCGCCAGCGAGACATCGCTGTCGGTGCCGGCGAACGGGTAGCGGCCATCGAAGGAGCGTCGCCATTCATCGACGATGGAGCGTTG
>NZ_JAZDQN010000050.1:0-43007 GCF_036324125.1 Pseudomonas ulcerans
GCGGGGTTTTCCCGGCGTTTGCGGCGGCTAATTCACGGTCGCAATCGGGGTTAACCCCGCTCCCACAGGGGGCATGCTCAAAGTGGAAAAAAACCTGTTTCACGTTGTAAATCCCTACCGCGCTGGTGCGTTTTTCTAGGAAGGAAACTCACCTCATCCATCTTTTTCGAGGGTTGCACAGATGTCAGTCGCTATCAGGGTTGCCGAAGACCAGGACGCCGGCGAAACGCTCTACCAGTTCGACGAGTCGCCGCTGCTGGCCCGGCAAAGCCGCCAGGAATCCAACGCCCGCAGCTACCCGCGGCGTATTCCGCTGGCGCTGAAACGCGCCCGCGGCCTGCATGTCGAGGACGTCGAGGGCCGGCGCTTCATCGACTGCCTGGCCGGCGCCGGCACCCTTGCCCTGGGCCACAACCACCCGGTGGTGATCGAGGCCATCCAGCAGGTGCTGGCCGATGAACTGCCACTGCACACCCTGGACCTCACCACACCGGTCAAGGACCAGTTCGTCCAGGACCTGTTCAGCGTGCTGCCGGCCGAGCTGGCGGCGGAAGCGAAGATCCAGTTCTGCGGCCCCACCGGCACCGACGCGGTGGAAGCCGCGCTGAAGCTGGTGCGTACCGCTACCGGGCGCAGCACCGTGCTGTCGTTCCAGGGCGGCTACCACGGCATGAGCCAGGGCGCCCTGAGCCTGATGGGCAGCCTCGGGCCGAAGCGGCCGCTGGGGGCGCTGCTGAGCAACGGCGTGCAGTTCATGCCCTACCCGTACGACTACCGCTGCCCGTTCGGGCTGGGTGGCGCGGCCGGGGTCAAGGCCAACCTCAACTACCTGGAAAACCTGCTGGGCGATCCGGAAGCCGGCGTGCAACTGCCGGCCGCCGTGATCGTCGAGGTGGTGCAGGGCGAGGGCGGGGTGATCCCGGCCGACCTCGACTGGCTGCGCGGCGTGCGGGCGATCACGGCCAAGGCCGGCGTGGCGCTGATCGTCGACGAGATCCAGAGCGGCTTTGCCCGCACCGGCAAGATGTTCGCCTTCGAGCACGCCGGGATCATCCCGGACGTGGTGGTGATGTCCAAGGCTATCGGTGGCAGCCTGCCGCTGGCGGTGGTGGTCTATCGGCAGTGGCTCGACAGCTGGGCGCCGGGTGCCCATGCCGGCACGTTCCGCGGCAACCAGATGGCCATGGCGGCGGGCTCGGCGGTGATCCGCTACCTCAAGGAACACGATATCTGCGCCCACGCCGCAACCATGGGCGAGCGCCTGGGCGGGCACCTGCGCGAGCTGCAGCGGGCTTATCCACAGCTGGGCGATATCCGCGGGCGCGGGCTGATGCTCGGTGTCGAACTGGTGGACCCGGATGGCGAAGTGGATGCCCTGGGTCATGCCCCGTACTTCCCGCGTCTGGCACCTTTGGTCCAGCGCGAATGCCTGAAGCGTGGCCTGATCCTCGAACTGGGCGGCCGGCATGGCAGCGTGGTGCGCTTCCTGCCGCCGCTGGTGATCACTGCCGAGCAGGTCGACGAAGTCGCGGCGATCTTCGCCCGGGCGCTGGCGGCGGCGGTGGCCGGCCTGTAATTTTTCGCGTCATCCCTCAAGGTTTCGGAGAACGGCAATGACTTCAGTATTCGATCGCGACGACATCCTGTTCCAGGTGGTGGTCAACCATGAAGAGCAATATTCCATCTGGCCGGACTACAAGGAAGTCCCGGCGGGCTGGCGCACCGTGGGCAAGAGCGGCCTGAAGAAGGACTGCCTGGCCTATATCGAGGAGGTGTGGACCGATATGCGGCCGTTGAGCCTGCGCAAGAAGATGGAGGAGCAGGTGGGGCGTTGACCGTTTTGCGGTGCACGCGATCCCTGTAGGAGCGGGTTCACCCGCGATTACGATGGTGGCATCACCGACGCAATCGCGGCTGAACCCGCTCCTACAGGCTCCGTCAGGCCCTTCAGGGCCATGCAGATTCAGTTATCTCGCCGCCTTGGCCAGCCACTCCACCGTCTTCGGCGAAGCCTGCTCCAGCGGGATCGCCGCCTGGTGTACCGACCCGTCCCAGCCTTCCATGGTGATCCACAGCTGCGCATCCACCGGCGTGTTCTGCGGCACCGGCAAGCTCGCGCCCTGGCGATGCGCCGAGCCAAAGAAGATCACCCCCGCCGCCCGCAAGCTGCGCGGCTTGCCGATCCTCAGGTAGGTGGCCTTGACCCGCTGGGCGCAGGCGTCGCACAGCGCGGCATTGAAGCCCTTCATGTAGCCGGACACGCCATCCAGTTCCGGCGCCTTGTCCTTCAGCTCGGCCAGCGTCAGGCTCCACGGCCCGACCTGCACTTCGCCCACCACCCGCTGCCCCAGGCCCTTGTCGCCGCGAAACAGCGCGGTCTCGGCGAAATAGCGTGGCATGAACCCCAGCGGCACCAGGATCAGCAGGATATTCAGGTGAAAGCGCCACTTGCGCCAGAAACGCCCCAGGCCGGAGGGTGCCGGGGTTGCCAGGTCCTTGCTCATGACGGGTTCTCCAGGGGCTCGGCATTGCGCGGCTTGCGCGCTTCACGGGTCTCGCGCTTGAGCGCGGCGGCGGTGGCCAGGGCGGTGCGCTTGCTCCAGATCAGCAGGCCGCTGAGCACCATCACTGACAGCACCAGGCCGAAGAAGGCCCAGATCGCCTTGATCCAGAAGCCGCCGAAATCACCGGTGTGCAACGGCCGCATCGATTCGGTGACGAACTCGAGCGGCGTGCGGTCCGACAGCAGCCGCGACGAGGTGACCTCGCCGGTGTAGGGATGGACGTTCACCGACTGCGCCATCAGCGGATACCAGCTGCGCCCGGCCACCTGCAGGGTGCCGTAGGTGTTGCTGGGCAGGAAGATATTGCTCGCGTCCAGGCTCGGGACCTTGTCCTGCGCGACCTTCAGGACCTGGTCCAGGCTGACCATCGGCGGCGGGTTGCCGTCCGCAGTCAGGGGCACGCTGCCGTGGGTGATCACCGAGGTCACCGGCGAGTAGCTGGAAATGCTGATCTGGTTGTCGCTGAGGATCGCCTGGATCAGGAACCAGGTGCCGGTGATGGAGATGGTCGCGATGAACCAGATCGACCAGATGCCGCTGAGCCGGTGCAGGTCGCCCCAGAAGATCCGTGCACCGTGGCGCAGGCGCAGCACCGGGTTGAAGAAGCCTTTCCAGAAGCGCTTGTACACCACCAGCCCGGTGACCAGCGAGGCCAGCATCGGCAGGCCGAGGAAGGCCACCAGGTACCAGCCCCACGGATAGCCGTTGGTGAACGGCACCAGCCACCAGCCATGCAGGGCGCGGGTGAAGCGGCGGAAGTCGAAGTCTGGCGCGTAGCCCTGGATCTCGCCGCTGTACGGGTTGATGTAGGCGATGGTGGAGCGGCCGCCGGGCAGGGTCAGGGTGGCGTTGAGGGCGAAATAGTCGCCGTCCGGCTGGAACAGGGCGCCGAGGGTCGCGTCCGGGTTCTTCTGGTCGAGGTGGTCCTTGATCTGCTGGAAGCTCAGGCGCTCGGCATCGTCGGTCGGCGCGGTGGCGCGCATCTCCGGGTAGGCCAGCCACATGATTTCCTTGCTCACCACGGCCAGGGTCCCGGTCACGCAGACGATCAGCACGAAGAACCAGATCGGCAGGGCCAGCCAGCTGTGCACCAGGAACCAGAGTTTCGAGCGGGACTTCTTCGACATGGGTTGCGCTCTCGCTTTCGCTGTCGGTGAAAGCGGCCGGGTGCGACCGCTGCATCCATTTCTCTACGAACAAGGGCGCGTGCATTTTAGTCGCCAGTTGCAAGTAAATGTTTCTGCGGCACAACGACACGCCAGGCGGGATTAATTTTCCGCCACGGCCAAACGTTCCATCTGCACAGGGTGCGTGCCCGACCGCTGGGGCTCGGGCGTTCGCACCGACCAGGGAGAAATCTTCATGAGTGAAGCGTTGAGTTTGGACATCCGGCCCTTGCTGGAGGGTGCGGGCACCTTGCCCCTGTTGATCGAGGCGCCGGAGCCGGGGCTGGACCTGATGGAAACGCTCGGCGAGTTCAAGCCGCTGGTGGCGCAGCACCTGCACACCGCCGGCGGCATTCTGTTCCGTGGCTTCGAGGTGGGGGGCGCCGAGCGCTTTCGCGAATTTGCCGCGGGCTTCGGCGATCCGCTGCTCAGCTACGAGTTCGGCTCGACCCCGCGCAGCAACGTGACCAAGGGCGTCTACACCTCCACCGAATACCCGGCGCACCAGAGCATCCCGCTGCACAACGAGCAGGCCTACACCCTCGACTGGCCGATGCGCATCTGGTTCTACAGCATGATCGCCGCGCAAACCGGCGGCGAGACGCCGATCGCCGACAGCCGCGAGATCTACCGGCGGATCCCGGCGCGGATCCGCGAGCGCTTCATCGAGAAGAAGCTGATGTACGTGCGCAACTACGGCAACGGCCTCGACGTGGAATGGAGCCAGGTGTTCAACACCGAGGACGAAAGCGTGGTCGAGGCCTATTGCCGCGCCCATTCGATCCAGTGCGAGTGGAAGGACGACGGTGAGCTGCGCACCCGGCAGATCTGCCAGTCGGTGGCGCGGCACCCGGTGACCCAGGACATGGTCTGGTTCAACCAGGCGCACCTGTTCCACGTCTCCAACCTGCCGCCGGAAGTGCGCGAGAGCCTGCTGGACGTGGTGGAAGAGGACGAGCTGCCGCGCAACGTCTACTACGGCGACGGCTCGCCGATCGAGGTGGACCTGCTGGACGAGGTGCGCGGGGTGCTGGACGAATGCACCATCAAGTTCCCCTGGCTGGAAAACGACGTGATGATGCTCGACAACATGCTTGCGGCCCATGCGCGCTCGCCGTTCACTGGCAAGCGCAAGGTGGTGGTGGCGATGGCGCGGGGGCATTCGGAGCGCTAGTTCACAGAGCCGCATCAGGAGTGGCACGAGCCCTGTAGGAGCGGGTTCACCCGCGATTGCGATAGTGAATTCACTGGCGTCATCGCGGGTGAACCCGCTCCTACAGGGTCCGCGTTTCAGCAAGGCAGTTGCGTCCCGGTTGAGCGAATCGATAGTATTGCGAATCGTTACCATCTACGCAGGCGTTCTGTCCCATGGGCACGCACAACTCATTCGAACAGGACGTCGAAGTCCTCTACCTGCAACATCATGGCTGGCTCAAGGGCTGGTTGCAGCGCCGCCTGGGCGAGGCGGCGGATGCGGATGACCTGGCCCACGACACCTTCGTGCGCATCATCCGCGCCCGCAGTCCGGTCGCCGAGCTCAAGCAGCCCCTGGCCTACCTGGCGACCATCGCCAACAGCCTGCTGGTCAACCGCTGGCGCCGCCTGGCGGTGGAGCGGGCCTATGCCGAGGCCCTGGCGGCGCAGCCGGAGGCGCTCGACCTGTCCGCCGAGGCGCGCTACCTGCTGATCGAAACCCTGACCGAGATCGATGCCGTGCTGCATGGCCTGTCGCCGCGGGTGCGGGAGGTGTTCCTGCTCTCGCAGCTCGATGGCCTGTCCTACAAGCAGATCGCCGCGCAACTGGGCCTGAGCGTCAACCAGGTGCAGAAGGCCATGCTCAAGGCGTTCAGCCGCTGCTACGCCAGCCTGTTCGAGTGAGCACCGTGCCGGAAGCCCCGATCAGCCCCCGCGTGCGCGACCAGGCGCTGGCCTGGTTCAGCCTGACCCAGTCCGGCGATATCAGCGAGGCCGAGCTGCAGCAACTGCAACGCTGGCGGCAGAGCGACAGCGAGCACGAGCGCGCCTGGCAGCGCATGGCGCAACTGCCGGGGGTGCTGCGCAATCACGCGCGGCTGCTGGAAAACCCGGTGGCGCGCGGGGCCTTGCAGCACACCCGCTACGTCAGTGGCGACCGCCGCCAGGTGCTGAAGCTGCTGTTCGGCGTCGGCGTGCTTGGCGCCGCCGCCTGGCACGGCAAGGACAGCCACTGGGTCCAGGGCGAACTGGCCGACCTCGCCACCGCCACCGGCCAGCGCCTGCACAAGACCCTGGCCGACGGCACCCAGCTGTGGCTGAACACCGCCAGCGCCGTGGACCTGCGCTTCAGCGACGGCGAGCGGCGGATCGTGCTGCGCTTTGGTGAAGTGGACATTCTCACCGGCCACGACCCCGCCGGCCGGCCGCTGCGGGTGCAGACCCCGGATGCACTGCTGCAGCCGCTGGGTACGCGCTTCTGCGTACGCTGCGACGAAGCGGGCAGCGGCACGCGCTTGTCGGTGAGCAGCGGGCGTGTGTCGGTAGCCGTGCCCGGTCGACGCGAGGCACAGGTGGTGGAGGCCGGGAACCAGGTGTTCATCGATGCGCGCGGCGTGTCGCAGCTGGCGCCGATCGACCCTGGCGCGACAGCCTGGATCGATGGCTTCCTGGTTGCCGAGCGCATGCGCCTGGCGGATTTCGTCACCCAACTGGCCCGCCATCGCCGCGGCATCCTGCGCTGCGAGCCGGCGGTGGCCGAACTGCGCCTGACTGGCTCCTTCCCGCTGGATGACCAGGAGCGGATCTTCTCGCAACTGGTGGACAGCCTGCCGGTCAGCGTCAGGCATCGCACGCGTTATTGGGTCACGGTCGCAGCACGACAGGCCGGATAATTTTTTCACCCGGCTGGCAGATTTCTCGCGCTCGATTGGCCTAGGGGTAATCCCGCTGCTGACGCGGCCCCTTGAACCTCTCGGAAACTCTCCATGACGCATCGTCTCCACCCGCTGGCCCGCGCCATCCACGACACCCGTACCTCGGCCCTGCACCTGACCCTGGTGGGCAGCCTGCTGCTCGGTTGCAACCTGACCGCCCAGGCCGACGACAGCGTGTCGACGGCAAGCGCGGTCCGCACCTTCAGCGTCGCCGCCGGCCCGCTGGACCAGGCCCTCGGCCAGTTCGGCAGGCAGGCGGCGATCCCGCTGGCCACCGATGCGCGCCTCACCAACGGCAAGACCAGTGCCGGCCTGCAGGGCCAGTACAGCGTGGAGCAGGGCTTTGCGCGGATTCTCGCCGGCACCGGCCTGACCGTGGTCCGCAACGCTCAGGGCAACTACCTGCTGCTGCCCGCCGCCGACCCGAGCGGCGCGCTGCAACTGGCGCCCACCAGCATCGACGGCCAGACCCTGGGGGTGAACACCGAGTACACCCGTTCCTACACCACCGGCGCGGTGACCATCGGCAAGAGCGAGCGCAGCCTCAAGGAGATTCCGCAGACGGTTACGGTACTCACCGCCCAGCGCCTCAAGGACCAGAACATCACCACCCTCAACGACGTCTACAACAACGTCCAGGGCGTGGTCGCCTATGGCGCGCTGAACGGCGACAACCAGCCCTACGCCCGCGGCTTCGAGATCGACAACTTCCAGATCAACGGCATCCCGATTCCCGCCGGCACCAGCACCGGCATCACCTCGCTGAACTGGACCGACCTGATCGCCTACGAGCGGGTGGAAGTGCTCAAGGGCTCGTCCGGCCTGTTCCAGGGCGCGGGCTCGCCGGGCGGTGCGATCAACCTGGTGCGCAAGCGGGCCGGTGCCGAGTTCCAGCTCAACACCGTCACCCAGGCCGGCAGTTGGGACAACTACCGCCAGGAAGTCGACGTGCAGGGCGCGCTGAACGCCGACAAGACCGTGCGCGGCCGCCTGGCCACCGCCTACGGCTCGCGGCATTACTTCTACGACGAGGGCAAGAGCGAGCGGGCTTCCACCTACGGCGTGCTGGAATTCGACCTGACCCCGGACACCCTGCTCAGCGTCGGCTTCAACTACCAGAACGCCAACAACCACGCGACCATGGACTGGGGCCTGCCCACCTACCGCGACGGCTCGAAGATCGACTTCAAGCGCTCCACCAACCTCAGCTCGCCCTCGGACTACAACGACGTCGAGTCGACCCAGGTCTTCATCGAGGCCAGGCACCAGCTCAACGAGGACTGGAAAGTCTCCCTTTCCAGCAACTACACCCGGCTCAATCTCGACGCGCTGTACAGCAACACCGGCGGCCTGATCGACCCGGCCGACAATTCCGGCGCCTACAACTGGGCCGAGGGCCGCGGCGAAAACAACTACCAGTACAACACCGACCTGTTCCTCAACGGCAACTTCGAACTGCTGGGCCGGCGCAGCGAACTGATCCTCGGTGGCAACGTCTCCCACAGCAAGCGCGTGGCCGGGCGTTACGACGTCACCTGGTACAACGGCGCCTACGACTTCATTCCGGACATCACCCAGTTCGACCCGCCCAAGTACGACCTCACCGACAAATACCGCACCACCACCGCCACCCTCGACCAGCAAGGGGTGTATGGCTCGCTGCGGGTCAACGTCATCGACCCGCTGGACGTGATCGTCGGCGCCCGGGTCAGCTGGTGGGACTACGCCCAGGACCAGCTCAACGAACTCAATGGCCGGCACACCCTCACCGCGCAGAAGACCAACGCCAAGGTCGTGCCGTTCTACGGCCTGGTCTATGCGCTCAACCCGGAATGGTCGGCCTATGCCAGCTACACCGAGATCTTCACCCCGCAGCTCAGCTACGAAACCGCGGCCGGCAACCCGCTGGCACCGCGTTCCGGCGAGTCCTACGAACTGGGGATCAAGGGCGAGCTGTATGACGGCGCGCTGAACACCGCCTTCGCCATCTTCCGCACCAACTACTCGGGTCGCGCCCAGACCGACCAGACCCAGCCGGCCACCTGCCGCTGCTACGTCGCCGGTGGCAAGGTGCGGTCCGAAGGTTTCGAGGCGGAAGTCTCGGGCAAGGTGCTGCCGGGGCTGGAGCTGAGTGCCGGCTACACCTACAACCGCAGCCAGTACGTGCGCAACCCGGACAACGTGGCGCTGGAGGGCACGTCGTTCCTGACCGCGATGCCGGAACACATGCTGCGCCTGTGGGCCAACTATCAACTGCCGGGCGAGTGGTCCAAGTGGCAGGTTGGTGTGGGTGGGAATATCCAGAGTGGTGTCTATGGTCGCTATATCGACACGGTGCCCGGTACCGGCGTGAAGAACGAGACCGGCGGTTATGCGGTGTACAACGCCCGGGTTGGGTATGACCTGAGCCAGAACGTCAATCTGTCGGTGAATGTGGAGAACCTGTTCGACCGGACCTACTACTCGCAGACGGGGACGGTGGAGAACAGTACGTACTTTGGTACTCCGCGGAATTTGATGTTTACGATGCGTACGCGGTTCTGAGGGGAGGGGGCTGGAGATTGCGTCGGTGCGCGCCTGTCTTGAGTTCTTCAGCGCCCTTTGAGATCGAGCGCCGCCCGCGCGGCGCAACCTCAGGAGCTGTGTCCTCTGAACTCCAAGAGCAGATAGAGGACAATGGACCATAGTATGAAAACCCGAAAAATCAGGCTTTCCTTGGAAAACAAACTTCTGAGATGTGAGGGGAAAGACTTAATGTCATCGTGGGACACTCTCTGCTTACGAATCAGTACCTTCGAACAGGACAGCGTCCCACTGATAAAGTCAATGGCGAAGCTCCGTGCAAAAAGTCCTTGGGCTTGAAGTGCGGAAATGGTCGAGTTGATGAGTGGGCTATTCGAAAATGAAGAAGATATATCGCTCCAGTATCTTTTCGTAATGTACAGCCTGAAAGCGAGCCAGCAGAAGAAAACTAGCGCGACCCCAACTATGAGAAATAGGACCATTGATTTTGGCCAGTTGTTCAGATCAGTCATATAGATAAAAGTCATGCATGACTTCTCCACTCCGCTCACCACCCTTCCCACCGAAGAAACTTCCTAGCCAGGATGCACCTCCTACAACCACCAGCGAGCATACAAGAATTTCTCTCGCACTAGGACTGCTGCTACGGCTGACACAGATAGCGGGACTATACTTGACTCCTAACTTCGCACCGGCAACTCCTCCCACCGTCGCTCCGGAAAACTTGCTCCCTTCAGTCAAAATCTTCTTCCTGCAAGCTTCTTCCGTGCCAGCCATGCAAACGTCCTTAATTGCCAGTACTGAAGAAACACCACCAATGCCTATGGCGACAGCGCCACCCACCTTCATATATTTCTCCGCCTTGGCGACGGCATTTACATAATTTGAATATCCTGGGATAGGCCCTGGTCCACCTGCTTTGTTCCAATGATGAACAAGGCTTTTTGTCGAGATTCCCAAGGCTTTTTTCAATTTGGGGTGACTGCCAAGTGAGGTGACACTGCGTAGCTTGTTTGACTTGAAGAAACTGGTGTCCAATTCGTCCAGTAAATTTTTACGTCTTTCGAAAAAATCGGCCCCACGCAAATGGCCATGCACACGGTAAGTCTCTTGATGTAGTTTTTCGAGATCAATCAATATCCGGGTCAAGTCTTTCATGTGTTTTTCAAGTACTGCTGTAGTAACGCCAACCCAGGTGGACACTTCGCCGAGCACGGCAGCAATTGCTGCCTGATGCTTCACCATTAAATCAGCCTCCTCCGGCGCTAATTCCCTCAACGCCTCGGCCGTTTCCTCCGCCGCCTGCATCAAATGCGCTTCTTCCCGCATGCACATGTTGTTACGCGGATCACTGAGAACGACCAGTTGCCCCGCCTTCACGATGTCATCACCGAGACTGCCGTTAAGGCCATTGAACTTGCGCAGCACGTCTGGCGAAGGTAGGTCACCGAACAATTCAGCTTCCAGCGCACGTCGGTTGATGGACTTCGGCACGATATAGAAACCGGGCTCGACAGGCTCGTTGTCTTCAGTGCTCGGACGCACTGGCGTTCCAGTCGACGATAAGGGCGAGGCCGAACGCGCAGCGGCAGCCGGTTGGGCGGCGGGTTGTGCACTGGTTGGAGTGATCGCACTACGAGGCGAGGCTGCCGGGGCGGTGCCCGCCGGAGGTGAGCCCGCTATGGCGATCAAGCGATTGCTGCCTACCGGACAGCCACACTGAATGCGCGCACCATCCAGCGCAGTGGGAATGTCATACCACTTGAAGATCTGTGATCCTTCGGCAATGACGCCCACTTCACCGCACCGAGGGCACCGCGTGGTCTTGTCACCGAGACGCAGCACGCCCCGGTCTTCCTGCGACATGTTGGGCAAGCTGCTGATGCAGGTCGCACCGGTAGTGGTCTTGTCGCCATCGAGGCCTTGTCCCAGGCCGTTGAGCGTTGAGCGCGCCATGGCTTAACTGTCCTCGCCGGAGAGGACGAAGCCCGGGATGACAGGCGAGGTTCGGTTGGTGAAGCGTGGAATGTCGGCGTCCATGGGGTTGCTCCTTGCTTGCAGGCCGCGCGGACTTCTTCGGAATGAAAAAACCGTGGTGCCCGTCGGTTGGAAGGCTGCAACCCTGAAGTCCCGAGACGGGAAAAAACATCAGACGTTTCCGAGAGATGTATAGGGATTTTTGGAAGCTGCTCGGTGCAGGTGGAAAGCCCAACAAAAAAGGCCACAGGACGATGCCTGCAGCCTTCTTCGCGATACAGCCCATATCAAACCAGGGACTGTCTGATCCCCTTCAACAGCGACTCAACCAGCGCCTGGCTGATCTCCAGCGCATGCTGCGTGGCCCAGGCCAGGCCCTGGACCGGCTTGCCGCCCGATTCGCAGAGTTGGTAGTTGGTTTCGTAGGCCGAGGCCAGGGACAGGCTGATATGCACCAGGGCATCTTCCAGGCTGGCGCCTTCGCAGACGGCGAACAGCGGTGGGTGGGTGCCGTTGCAGGTGGCGAAGTGGGTGTGGGCGGTACGGGGTGGATCGGGTACGGGTTTGATCATGATGACGCTCCTGTAATTCAAAGGGATCGCCATCCAGTACGTGACCAAACGATTGGGTGGCGACTGTACGCGGATTGGTCAACCGGGATTACAGGAGCATTATCCGGCGCACCCTAGGGTGCTCCGCGCACAGCCGCCATAGCAGCAGCCAACGCGCTCAACGTTGAAGATGAGCAACTCCGCATAATCGACAGGTGACCAAACCTGATCGCCAGCAAGCGGCGACCGACGCAGCCTAGGTGCCGATTTCCAGAAGCGCAATGTCAAACGAGGCGCGGAAGTATGCTTGGGAAATTGCCTACAAGAAAGGAAGAAATTACGCGCTTTTCGTAGCTTTATATGACACCCCGGGGGCGGCGCTTGATCTTGGGTGAGCTAGAAAAACACCTGCATGCACGGCGCGATGTACGGCTCGATCTCAAAGGCGCTACAGCCCCGATACGCTTCCCCGACCAACGCCGCCATTCCTTTCTAAATATTTCCCTTCCAGTTCGTTCTTGTTCATACGACCAAGCCACGGTCACGCCGATCAGCAAGGACCCACTGCATGAATGCCGAACAAGCCCGGACACTCGCCCGCCGTTTCGTCGAGTTGCCTGCCGAGAAACGCAGCCTGTTCCTCGACGCGTTGCGTCGGGAAGAGGTGGACTTCGCCCAGTTTCCGATTCCGTCCTGCGCCGGGCTCGCCGAGCGCGACGGCTTGTCCCATGCCCAACAACGCATGTGGTTCCTCTGGCAGTTCGATCCGCAGAGCCCCGCCTACAACCTGCCGGTGTCGGTCGGCCTGAACGGTCCCTTCGACATGGCTGCCCTGGAGCGCGCCTTCGCCGTGCTGGTGGAGCGCCATGAAAGCCTGCGCACCACCTTCGCCCAGGACGGCGAACAGGCGATCCAGTGCGTCGCCGAGAGCGGTTCGGTGGATATCACCCTGCGCGACCTCAGCGCACTGCCCGAGGCCCAGCAGTGGCTCGCCGCCCGCGAGGCGATGGCCAGCGAGGCGCTGACCCCCTTCGATCTGCAACAGGGCCCGCTTTTCCGCGTGCGCGTGCTGCGCCTGGCCGCGCAGCAGCACGTGCTGTTGCTGACCCTGCACCACATCATCACCGACGGCTGGTCCATGGGCGTGCTGATCGACGAGTGCCTGGCCTGCTACGACGCCCTGGTGACCGGCAAGCCCGTCGAGCTCGCGCCGCTGTCGATCCAGTACCGCGACTACGCCCTGTGGCAGCGCGCCTGGCTGGACGCCGGCGAGCAGGCGCGGCAGCTGGCGTACTGGCGCGCCCACCTGGGCGACGAGCATCCGCTGCTGGAACTGCCCACCGACCGCCCCCATCCGCAACTGCCCAGCCAACAGGGCAAGTGCCTGGAAATCGACCTCGACAGCAGCCTGCTGAAAAACCTGCAAGGCCTCGCCCAGCAGCAGGGCGTGACCCTGTTCGTGGTTTTGCTGGCCTCGTTCAAGGCCCTGCTGCACCGCTACAGCGGCCAGCGCGATATCCGCGTCGGCGGGCTGATCGCCAACCGCACCCGCAGTGAAACCGAAGGCTTGATCGGCTTCTTCGTCAACACCCAGGTGCTGCGCAGCGAAGTCCTCCCCGACAGCCGTTTCGACGCCCTGTTGCAGACCGTGCGCCAGACCGCCCTTGGCGCCCAGGCGCACCAGGAGCTGTCGTTCGATGCCATCGTCGACGGCTTGCAGATCCCGCGCAGCCAGAACCGCAATCCGCTGTTCCAGGTGATGTTCAACCACCGTCCGCTGGTCAATGCCATCCAGGGTCGGCAACTGGCCTGCGGCCTGACGGTCGCCGGCCTGAGCGCCGAGCAACTGGGCGAAGACCAGCGCCCGCAGGCGGCGGGCAGCGACCTGATGCTGGAAACCAGCGGCGAAGGCGAGCAACTGAAGGCCTCCTTCACCTACGCCACCGACCTGTTCGACGAAGCCACGGTGCGGCGCATGGCCGGCCACTGGCGCACCCTGCTGGGCGGGATCTGCGCCAACCCCCGGGCGCGCATCGATCAGTTGCCGCTGCTGGGCGACGAGGAACAGGCGTTTCTGACCCGCGGCTGCAACCACAGCGCCCGCGAGTATCCGCTGGGGCGCAGCTATGTGGCGCAGTTCGAAGAGCGCGTGGCAGCCCAGCCGGAACGGATTGCCGTCAGCTCTCTCGATCAGCAGCAGAGCTACGCAACGCTCAACGCCAGGGCCAACCGCCTGGGCCATGCCCTGATTGCAGCGGGCGCCGGCTTCGACCAGCCGATCGCCTTGCTCGCCGAGCGTGGCCCGGACCTGCTGGGCATGATCGTCGGCAGCTTCAAGGCCGGTGCCGGCTACCTGCCGCTGGACCCGGCGCTGCCGAACCAGCGCCTGAGCGGCGTGATCGGGCAGAGCGGGGCGCCGGTGCTGGTGTGCAGCGCCGCGTGCGAGGCTCAGGCGCGTGAATTGCTGGTTGGGCTGGAGGGCGTGCAACTGCTGGTCTGGGAACAGGTGCAGCAAAGCGATGCCATCACCAACCCGGGCCGCTACAGCGCCCCGGACAACCTCGCCTACGTGATCTTCACGTCGGGCTCCACCGGCCTGCCGAAGGGCGTGATGGTCGAACAGCGCGGCATGCTCAACAACCAGCTGAGCAAGGTTCCGTACCTCGACCTGAGCGACAAGGACGTGATCGCCCAGACCGCCTCGCAGAGCTTCGATATCTCGGTCTGGCAGTTCCTCGCCGCACCGCTGTTCGGCGCCCGCGTGGATATCGTGCCGAACGATATCGCTCGTGATCCGCAGGCGTTGCTGGCCCATGTGGTGGAGCAGGGCATTACCGTGCTGGAAAGCGTCCCGTCGCTGATCCAGGGCCTGCTGGCCGAAGAACGCGTCAACCTCGACGGCCTGCGCTGGATGCTGCCGACCGGCGAAGCCATGCCGCCGGAACTGGCGCGCCAGTGGCTGCTGCGTTATCCACAGATCGGCCTGGTCAACGCCTATGGCCCGGCCGAGTGTTCGGACGATGTGGCTTTCTTCCGCGTCGACCTGGCCGCCACCGAAAGCACCTACCTGCCGATCGGCACGCCGACCGACAACAACCTGATCTACCTGCTGGACGATGCCCTGGAACTGGTGCCGCTGGGCGCCGTGGGCGAGCTGTGCGTCGCCGGTACCGGCGTCGGCCGCGGCTATGTGAGCGATACCCGCCGCACCGTGCCGGTGTTCGTGCCGAATCCGTTCGGCGCCCCGGGCGAGCGCCTGTACCGCACCGGCGACCTGGCCCGCCGCCGCGTCGATGGCGTGCTGGAATACGTCGGTCGCGCCGACCACCAGGTGAAGATCCGCGGCTACCGCATCGAGCTGGGCGAGATCGAAACCCGCCTGCTGGAACAGCCGGCGATCCGCGAAACCGTGGTCCTCGATATCGAGGGGCCGCAAGGCAAGCAACTGGCGGCCTACCTGACCCTGCGTAGCGAACTCGATGTCGACTCGCTCAAGGCTGCCTTGAAGGCCCACCTGCCGGACTACATGGTCCCGACCTTCTTCATCCCACTCGATGCCATGCCCCTCACGCCTAACGGCAAGCTCGACCGAAAGGCCCTGCCGCAGCCGGACGCCAGCCAGGCGCAGGCGCGCTACATGGCGCCGGTCACCGATATCGAGCAGCAACTGGCGGCGATCTGGGCCGAGGTGCTGAAGATCGAGCGGGTCGGCCTCAACGACAGTTTCTTCGAGCTGGGCGGGCATTCCCTGCTGGCGGCGCAGATGGTCGCGCGGATCAAGAAGCACCTGGGGGTCAGCCTGCCGCTGCGCACCCTGTTCGAACAGCCGCTGCTGAGCCAGCTGGCCGCTGCCGTGGCGGCGTTGAGCACTACCACGACCGATGATGACTGGGACGACATGGACCAGTTCATGGATTCACTGGAGGAAACCGAAGCATGAGCGGGACCACCACTGCACGTATCGCCAAACGCTTTGTCGGTCTGTCGCTCGACCAGCGCCGTCAGTTCCTCGCCAAGCTGCGGGCGGACGGCAAGGACTTCAGCCTGCTGCCGATCGTCGAGAGCCGCCACGACGTCGAGCTGATCCCGCTGTCCTACGCCCAGCAGCGCCTGCTGTTCCTCTGGCAGCTCGACCCGGGCAGCGATGCCTACAAGATGAGCACCGCCCTGCGTCTGCGCGGACAGCTGGACGAGCAGGCCCTGCAACGCGCGTTCGACCACCTGCTGCAACGCCATGAAGTGCTGCGCACCGTGTTCAGCACCGATGGCGAGCAGCCGCGCCAGGTGATCCTGCCGCAGCTGTCCATCGACCTGCAGCGCGCCGAGCCGGCCAGCGATGCCGAGCTGGAGCGCCTGGCCGGCGAATTCATCGCCCGGCCGTTCGACCTGCTCAAGGGCCCGCTGCTGCGCGCCTGCCTGTTGCGCGTGAGTGACGACGAGCATGTGCTGGTGGTGTGCATGCACCATATCGTCTCCGATGGCTGGTCCATGGAAGTGATGGTCAAGGAGTTCGCCCAGAGCTACCAGGCCTTCAGCCAGGGCGCGCAACCCTATCTGCCGGCGCTGCCATTGCAGTACGCCGACTACGCCATCTGGCAGCGCCAGTGGCTGGAAGCCGGGGAGGGCGAGCGCCAGCTCGACTACTGGCGCCGCCAGCTGGGTGACGAGCAACCGCTGCTGGAAGCCGCCCAGGACTTCCCGCGCCCGCCGGCCCAGAGCTTCCGTGGCGCGCACCTGAAATTCGATTTCGGCGCCGCGCGCTCGCAGCGCCTCAACGCCTTCGCCCGCAGCCAGGGCATGAGCCTGTTCATGCTGGTGCTGGCCGGCTTCTCGCTGTTCCTCTCGCGCCAGTCCGGGCAGCGCGATATCCGTATCGGCGTGCCCAACGCCAACCGCGGCCGCAGCGAGACCGAAGGGTTGATCGGCTTCTTCATCAACACCCAGGTGCTGCGCTGCCAACTGGACGAGCGCCTGAGCTACCTCGACCTGCTGGCACAGATCCGCGAGACCTCGTTCGAGGCCCAGGCCCATCAGGATGTGCCCTTCGAGCAACTGGTGGACCAGTTGGCGCCGGAGCGCAACCTTGGCCACAACCCGCTGTTCCAGGCCAAGTTCAACCAGAACGTGGTGCTCAAGCAGGAGCTGTCACTGAAGCTGCCGGGGCTGGAGGTCAGCGAGTACCCGATGCAGCGCGAGGGCGCGCACTTCGACCTGGCCCTGGACATCACCGATGACGGCCAGTTGATCCACGGCGATATCGCCTATGCCAGCGACCTTTACCAGCGCGCCACGGTCGAGGCGTTCATTCCGCAACTGCTGGCGCTGTTCGACGCCGTGCTGGATGCGCCGCAAGCGCCGCTCTACCAGCTTGCCGCGTTGCCGCAAGCCGAGGCCGTCCAGGCACTGCCGGCGGCGCCTTCGGTGCTGAGCCAGTGGCAGGCCAATGTCGCCCGCCAGCCGGAGGCCATCGCTGCCCGCTGCCTGAGCGAGAGCCTGACCTGGCGCGAGCTGGACCAGGCATCCAGCCGTCTCGCCCATCACCTGCAGCAACAGGGCGTCGCCCAGGGCGAGCCGGTGGCGGTGCTGATGGAGCGCTCGCTGCCCTGGCTGACCGCCTTGCTGGCGATTTTCAAGGCCGGTGCGGTGTACATGCCGCTGGATGTGAAGGCTCCGGACGAGCGCCTGCAGCAGATGCTGGAGCGCGCCGGGGCCAAGGCCGTGCTGCGTGGCGAAGGTGCCCCGCGCCTCGACGTGGCGGTGGATATCGCCTGGCAGCCGACGCTGTGGGAGCAGCAACCGGACACCACGCCGACCGTCACCCTGCCCGCGCAGTCCCCGGCCTACGTGATCCACACGTCCGGCTCCACCGGCCAGCCCAAGGGCGTGCTGGTCAGCCATGGCGCCCTGGCCAGCTACGTGCGCGGCCTGCTGGCGCGCCTGCAACCGGCACCGGAGGCGAGCATGGCGCTGGCCTCGACCATCGCCGCCGACCTCGGCCACACCGTGCTGTTCGGCGCCCTGTGCGCCGGGCGCACCCTGCATGTGCTGCCCGAGGCCCTGGGCTTCGACCCGGACGCCTTCGCCGACTACATGGCGACCCACCAGGTCGGCGTGCTGAAGATCGTTCCCGGCCATCTTGCCGCGCTGCTCCAGGCCGCGCGGCCGGCGGACGTGCTGCCACGGCACCTGCTGATCGTCGGCGGCGAAGCCTGTCCGGCCGGGCTGGTGGAGCGGGTGCGCGAGCTGCGTCCGCAGTGCCGCGTGGTCAACCACTACGGCCCGAGCGAAACCACGGTCGGCGTGCTGACCCATGAAGTCACCGGCGAAATCCCCCAGGTCGTGCCAGTGGGCGAAGCGTTGCCGGGTGCCGTGGTACGGGTGCTGGACGATGTGTTCAACGGCGTCGCCGAGCGCGTGCCCGGCGAGCTGTATATCGGTGGCGACAGCCTGGCCCTGGGTTACCTCGGCCAGCCGGCGCTGACCGCCGAGCGCTTCGTGCCGGACCCGCACGGCCCGGCCGGTGCGCGCCTGTACCGCAGTGGCGACCGCGTGCGCCGCAACCGCGAAGGCCAGCTGGAATTCATCGGCCGCGCCGACGACCAGGTGAAGATCCGCGGCTACCGCGTCGAACCGGCGGAAGTCGCGCGGGTGCTGCAAGGCCTGGTGCAACAGGCCGTGGTCCTCGCCGTGCCGCAGGACGACGATGCCAGCCGCCTGCAACTGCTGGCCTGGGTCGTGGCCGAAGGCGCTAGCGCCGAGTCCCTGCGCCAGCAACTGGCCGGGGTGCTGCCGGAGTACATGGTGCCGGCGCAGGTCGTCCTGCTGGAGCAACTGCCGCTGACCGCCAACGGCAAGCTGGACAAGCGTGCCCTGCCAAGGCCGGGCGCGGTGCAGCAGCGCTACGTGGCGCCCCAGGGCGAGATCGAGGAAAAGCTCGCGGCCATCTGGCGCGACGTGCTCAAGCTGGAACAGGTCGGCAGCACCGACAACTTCTTCGAACTGGGTGGCGACTCGATCCTCAGCCTGCAGATCATCGCCCGGGCCAAGCGCCAGGGGATCAAGCTCAATCCCAAGCAGCTGTTCGAGAAACAGACCATCGGCCAGCTGGCCACGGTGGCCAGGCTGATCGAGAAGAAGGCCGTGGCCCCGGTGGTCGAGCAGGTCAGCGGCAACCTGCCGCTGCTGCCGATCCAGGCGCGCTTCTTCGAAATGGACATCCCGCAGCGCCAGCACTGGAACCAGTCGGTGCTGCTCAAGCCGGGACAGAGGGTCGACCCTGCCCATCTCCAGGCGGCGCTGCATGCCCTGCTGGAGCAGCACGATGCCCTGCGCCTCAATTTCGCCCGGCAATACGCCGGCTGGCAGGCGGTGTTCGCGCCGCTGGACAGCACCTCGCTGCTGTGGACCCGCAGCAGCGACGACCTCGACGCCCTGGCCGACGAAGCCCAGCGCAGCCTCGACCTGAAGAGTGGCCCGCTGCTGCGCGCCGTGCTGGTGGACCTGGCGGACGGCTCGCAGCGCCTGCTGCTGGTGATCCATCACCTGGTGGTGGATGGCGTGTCCTGGCGCGTGCTGCTGGAAGACCTGCAACAGGCCTGGAGCGCCATCGCGGCGGGCCGCGCCCCGGCCTTGCCGGCCAAGACCAGCGCTTACAAGGACTGGGCCGAAAAGCTCCATGCCTACGCCAACAGCCCGGCCCTGGAAGCCGAGCGCGACTACTGGCGCGGCGTGCTCGACGGTGCCGCAGACAACCTGCCGCAGGACAACCCGCAAGGCAGCCTGCGCGTGCAGGATGCCGCCCATGCCACCTCGCGTTTCGATGCGCAGTTGACCACGCAACTGCTCAAGGTCGCCCCGGCGGCCTACCGCACCCAGGTCAACGACCTGCTGCTGACCGCCCTGGCCCAGGTCCTGTGCCAGTGGAGCGGGCAGCCTTCGGTGCGCGTGCAACTGGAAGGCCATGGCCGCGAAGACCTGTTCGACGGCCTCGACCTGAGCCGCACCGTCGGCTGGTTCAGCAGCCTGTTCCCGGTGCGCCTGACCCCGGGCGCGACCCCGGCCGCATCGCTGTGCGCCATCAAGGAACAGTTGCGCGGCGTGCCGGCCAAGGGCATCGGCTTCGGCGTGCTGCGCTACCTCGGCGATGGTGACTTCGCCCACGCGCTGGCGGCGCTGCCACAGCCACGGGTGACCTTCAACTACCTCGGCCAGTTCGACGGCAGCTTCGAGCAGGACGCCGCCTTCGGCCTCGCCCCGGAAGGCAGCGGCCAGCCGCTGTGCCCCGAGGGCCCGCTGGGCAACTGGCTGGGTATCAACGGCCAGGTGTTCGACGGCCAGCTGCGCCTGGACTGGACCTACAGCCGCGGGATGTTCCGCAGCGAAACCATCGAGGCCCTGGCCCGCGACTACGAGCGGGCGCTGCAAGACCTGGTGGAGCATTGCGTGGCCGGCCATCACGGCGTCACGCCGTCGGACTTCCCGCTGGCGGCGCTGACCCAGCAACAACTCGATCGCCTGCCGCTGGCCGCCGCCGGCATCGAGGACATCTACCCGCTGTCGCCGATGCAGCAGGGCATGCTGTTCCACAGCCTGTATGCGCAGGGCGCAGGCGATTACGTCAACCAGCTGCGGGTCAGCGTCGGCGGCCTCGACGCCGCGCGCCTGCGTGAAGCCTGGCAGGGGCTGCTGGACCAGCATGAAGTGCTGCGCAGCAGCTTCGTCAGCGACGCCGCGCACCCTGTGCAGGTGGTGCAGCGCCAGGTGGTGCTGCCGTTCGTGGAAATCGATGCCCGCGGCCGCGAAAGCCTGGATGCCTGGCTGGACGATTGGGCGCGGATCGAGCGCGACAAGGGTTTCGAATTGACTCGCGGCCCGCTGCTGCGGGTGGCGTTGATCCGCACCGACGACGACCGTCATGAACTGATCTACACCAGCCACCATATCCTGATGGACGGCTGGAGCAGCTCGCGCATGCTCGGCGAGGTCCTGCAGCGCTACGCCGGCCACGCGCCGACGGGGCAGGGCAGCCAGTACCGCGACTACATCCGCTGGCTGCAGCAGCAGGACGCCGCGGCCGGCGAGCGCTTCTGGGTGGAGCAACTGGCCGCCTTCGACGAACCGACCCGTCTGGCCCAGGCCCTCAAGGGCGCGGGAGAGGGCCAGGGCTACGGCGATCATCTCGAAGACCTGGATGCCGGCCTGACCCGCCGTCTCGGCGATTTCGCCCGGGAACAGCGGGTCACCCTCAACACCCTGGTGCAGGCCGCGTGGCTGTTGCTGCTGCAGCGCTACACCGGGCAGTCCAGCGTCACCTTCGGCGCCACCGTGGCCGGGCGACCCAGCGAGCTGGCCGGTGTCGAGGAACAGCTGGGCCTGTTCATCAACACCCTGCCGGTGGTCGCCAGCCCGCGTCCGGAGCAGTCCGTTGCCGACTTCGTGCAGCAGGTGCAGGCGCTCAACCTGGCCCTGCGCGAGTTCGAGCACACGCCGCTGTACGAGGTGCAGCGCTGGGCCGGCTGGAGCGGCGAGGCGCTGTTCGACAATATCCTGGTGTTCGAGAACTACCCGATTTCCGATGCCCTGCAACAGGCGGCGCCGGACGGACTGGTGTTCGGCGACGTGCGCACCCGGGAACAGACCCATTATCCGCTGACCCTGGTGGTCAATACCGGCGAGCGCCTGTCGCTGCGCATCAGCCATGACCGCCGGCATTTCGGCGAGCGGGCGGTGGCGCAACTGGCGGCGCATTTCAATCACCTGCTGGCGGCGCTGGTCGTTGACCCTCAGGCGCGGCTGGGCCAGTTGGCGTTGCCTTCGACGCCGATGCAGGACGTTGCCCGCTTCCCGAACGAGGCGTGCATTCATCAACTGATCGAAGCCCAGGCGGCACGGCTGCCCGAGGCAGTGGCGGTGAGCTTCGCCGGCGAGCAGCTGACCTATGCGCAGCTCAACGCACGGGCCAACCAGCTGGCGCACAAGCTGCGCGGGCAGGGCGTGGGGCCGGATGTGCTGGTGGGGCTGTCCATCGAGCGTGGCCTGGACATGCTGGTCGGCGTGCTGGGCATCCTCAAGTCGGGCGGTGCCTATGTGCCGCTGGACCCGGATTATCCACAGGACCGTCTGGACTACATGCAGTCGGACAGCGGGATCAGGTTGCTGCTGACCCAGGCGGATCTGCTGCCGAGCGCACTGACGGGCCACAGCGAAGAAAACCCGGTGAACCTGACCACGCCGGACAACCTGGCCTACGTGATCTACACCTCCGGCTCAACCGGCAAGCCGAAGGGCGCGCTGCTGCCGCACAGCAACGTGCTGCGCCTGTTCGAGGCCACGGAGGCCTGGTTCGGCTTCGACGAGAAGGACGTGTGGACCCTGTTCCACTCCTACGCCTTCGACTTCTCCGTGTGGGAGATCTTCGGTGCGCTGATGCATGGCGGTCGCCTGGTGGTCGTGCCACGCGAAGTCACCCGCTCGCCGGATGATTTCCACAAGCTGCTGGTGGCCGAGCAGGTCACCGTGCTGAACCAGACGCCCTCGGCGTTCAAGCAACTGGCCCGGGTCGCCTGTGATGCGCCGGATGCCCTGGCCCTGCGCTATGTCGTCTTCGGCGGCGAGGCGCTGGACGTCGGCAGCCTGCAACCCTGGTTCGAGCGCTTCGGCGATCAGCAGCCTCAGCTGATCAACATGTACGGCATCACCGAAACCACGGTGCACGTGACCTACCGGCCGATCAGCAAGGCCGACCTGCAACAGGCCGAAGTCAGCCCGATCGGCGAGGCGATCCCGGACCTGTCGATGGTCGTCCTCGACACCGATTTCAACCCTGTAGCCCCGGGTGTGTGTGGCGAGCTGCATGTCGGCCATGCCGGCCTCGCCCGCGGCTACCACAACCGCGCCGCGCTGACCGCAGAACGCTTCGTGCCCAACCCGTTCGCCGCCGATGGCAGCCGCCTGTACCGCACCGGCGACCTTGCCCGCTTCCGTGACGCAGGGGTGATCGAATACGCCGGCCGTATCGACCATCAGGTGAAGATCCGTGGCTTCCGTATCGAGCTGGGCGAGATCGAAGCGCGCCTGCAAGAACACGACGCCGTGCGCGAAGTGATCGTGCTCGCCGTCGACGGCCCGGCCGGCCAGCAACTGGCGGCCTACCTGGTGCCGCACGACGCTGCTGGCAGCGATCTGCGCGACACCCTGAAGGCGTATCTCAAGGCCAACCTGCCGGACTACATGGTCCCGGCGCACCTGATAGTGCTCGACACCATGCCGCTGACCGCCAACGGCAAGCTGGACCGCAAGGCCCTGCCCAAGCCGGACGCCTCCGCCGCGCAAGGTGCCTACGTGGCGCCGGTCAGCGAACTGGAACAGCAACTGGCGGCCATCTGGGCCGATGTCCTGCAGGTGGCACAGGTCGGCCTCAGCGACAACTTCTTCGAACTGGGCGGCCACTCGCTGCTGGCCACCCAGGTGGTCTCCCGGGTGCGCCAGCAACTGGGCCTGGAGCTGTCCCTGCGCGATCTGTTCGAGTCCGCCGACCTTGCGGCCTTCGCCGCTGCTGCGCAACAAGGCCCGGCCAGCCAGGCACCGGCCCTGGTCCGCGCCGACCGCGAGCAGCCGCTGGCCCTGTCCTACGCCCAGCAACGCCAGTGGTTCCTCTGGCAACTGGAGCCTGACAGCGCCGCCTACAACATCCCCGTGGCCCTGCGCCTGGACGGTGCGCTGGATATCGAGGCGCTGGAGTCCAGCTTCAGTGCGCTGATCGCCCGCCACGAAACCCTGCGCACCACCTTCCGCCAGGACGGCGAACAGGCCGTGCAGATCGTCCATCCGGCCGCGCCACTGGTGCTGGCAGTGGAAACGCTGGCGGCCGGCGAGGCCCTGGAAGACTGCATCGCCCGTGAGGTACGGCGTCCGTTCGACCTGCAACAGGGCCCGTTGCTGCGGGTCAGGCTGCTGCACCTGGGCGAGGACCGCCATGTGCTGGTGCTGACCCAGCACCATGGCGTCTCCGATGGCTGGTCGATGCCGATCATGGTCGACGAACTGGTGCGCCTCTACGAAGGCTTCAGCCAGGGCCGGGAAACCCGCCTCGATGCCTTGCCGATCCAGTACGCCGACTACGCCCTGTGGCAGCGCCAGTGGATGGAAGCCGGCGAACAGCAGCGCCAGCTCGACTACTGGACCGCGCAGTTGGGCGGTGCGCAGCCGGTGCTGGAACTGCCCACCGACCGCCCGCGTCCGGCGATCCAGCAACTGGCCGGCGCGCGCCATGCCATCAGCCTCGACGCGGCGTTGGTGGACAGCCTCAAGGCCGTGGCACGGCAGCACGGCGTGACCCTGTTCATGCTCCTGCTGGCGGCCTTCCAGACCCTGCTGCAGCGCCATAGCGGCCAGGCGGATATCCGCGTCGGCGTGCCGATCGCCAACCGCACCCGGGCCGAGACCGAGAAGCTCATCGGCTTCTTCGTCAACACCCAGGTGCTCAAGGCCGAGTTCAGCGCGGACACCACCTTCGCCGGGCTGTTGCAGCAGGTGAAGCAGACCGCCCTGCAGGCCCAGGCGCACCAGGAACTGCCCTTCGAGCAACTGGTGGAAGCCCTGCAACCGCAGCGCAGCCTCAGCCACAGCCCGCTGTTCCAGGTGATGTTCAACCATCAGGCCGAGGCCCGGGGCACGGCGCGGCAATTGCCGGGGCTGAGCGTCGAGGTGCTTGCCGCCGACAGCCAGTCGGCGCAGTTCGACCTGACCCTGAACACCGTCGAGCATGCCGCTGGCCTGGCGGCTGAACTGAGCTATGCCACGGCGCTGTTCGACGGCGCGACCATCGCCCGCCTGGCCGGGCACTGGCGCAACCTGCTGCAAGGGATCTGCGCCGATGCCCGGCAGCGCATCGCCGACCTGCCGTTGCTGGACGGCGACGAGCGCCGGCGGATCCTGGTGGACTGGAACCAGAGCCAGGCCGACTACCCGCGCCAGCAGTGCCTGCCGGCGCTGTTCGAGGCGCAGGTGCGGGCGACGCCGGAGGCCACCGCGCTGGTCCTGGGCGATATCACCCTGAGCTACGGGCAACTCAACGGCCATGCCAACCAGTTGGCGTACAAGCTGCGCGAACTGGGCGTCGGCCCGGATGTGCTGGTGGGCGTGGCGCTGGAGCGGGGTGCGGAAATGCTCGTCGGCCTGCTGGCGATCATGAAGGCCGGCGGCGCCTACGTGCCGCTGGACCCGGATTTCCCCCGTGACCGGCTGGCCTACATGATGCAGGACAGTGGCCTGAAGCTGCTGCTCAGCCAGTCGTCGTTGCTGGAGCAACTGACCATCCCGGCGGGCGTTGAAACCCTGTGCCTGGACCAGGAAGGCGACTGGCTGGAAGGCTACGAGCAGGACAACCTGCCGCCTTCGGCCGCGCCGGAAAACCTCGCCTACGTGATCTACACCTCCGGCTCCACCGGCCTGCCGAAGGGCGTGACCCTGCAGCATCAGTCCCTGGTCAACTTCCTGTTCAGCATGGCCGGGCAGCCGGGGCTGAGCGCCAACGACCGGGTGCTGTCGCTGACCTCGCTGTCCTTCGATATCGCCGGCCTGGAGCTGTACCTGCCGCTGATTCGCGGGGCCTCGGTGGTGCTGCTCAAGCCGCACCAGAACAAGGACCCGCAGGCACTGCTACAGGTGATCGCCGAGCAGGGTGTGAGCGTGATCCAGGCCACGCCGTCCAGCTGGCGGATGATTCTCGACGCTGCTCCGGCTGATGCCCTGAAGGGCAAGACCATTCTCTGTGGCGGCGAAGCATTGAGCGCGGAACTGGCCCAGCGCCTGATCGACCAGGCCGGGCATGTGTGGAACGTCTACGGCCCGACCGAGACCACCATCTGGTCGGCGCGCCACTACCTGACCCGCAGCGATGACGTCTGGCTGGGCAAGCCACTGGCCAACACCACCTTGCATATCGTCAGCGACGACCTCGACGTGCTGCCGGTAGGCGCACGGGGCGAACTGCTGATCGGCGGAGAAGGTCTTGCTCGCGGCTACCATCAGCGTCCGTCGCTGACCGCAGAGCGCTTCGTGCCGGACCCGTTCTCGACCACGGGCGGCCGCCTGTACCGCACCGGCGACGTGGCCCGTTACCACGCTGACGGGGTGATCGAGTACGTCGGTCGTCTCGACCACCAGGTGAAGATCCGTGGCTTCCGTATCGAGCTGGGCGAGATCGAGGCGCGGCTGCTGGAGCACCCGGCAGTACACCAGGCCGTGGTGATCGATATCGACCTGGCCGGCCACAAGCAACTGGCCGCCTACCTGGTCGCCGACGAGGACAGCACCGAGCTGCGCAACGCCCTCAAGGCCCATCTCAAGGCCGGCTTGCCGGACTACATGGTGCCGGGCCACCTGGTGTGGCTGGAAAAGATGCCGCAGACGCCCAACGGCAAGCTCGACCGCAAGGCCCTGCCGGCCCCGGACGCCAGCCTGGCCCAGCGCAGCTACGTGGCTCCGGTCAGCGAGCAGGAACAGCAGATGGCGGCGATCTGGGCCGAGGTGCTCAAGGTCGAGCGCGTCGGCCTGCTCGATGATTTCTTCGAGCTGGGCGGGCATTCCCTGCTGGCCGCGCAACTGGTCTCACGCATTCAATCCGGCCTCGGTATCGACGTACCGCTGCGCCTTATCTTCGAGAAACCGCAATTGAACGATTTCCTCCTGGCCTTCGCCGACACCGGCCTGTCGCTCACCGAAGACGGCCTGTCCGATATCGAAAAACTGATGAACGAACTGGCAGGAGCCTGAGATGGACAAGACTACCGCAGAGCGCATTGCCAAACGTTTCGTCGGCCTGCCCCTGGAGCAGCGCCGGCAGATCCTCGACAAGATGCGCGAGACCGGGCAGGGCTTCCGCCTGCTGCCGATCGCTGTTACCCGCCACGACACGCCGCGCATCCCGCTGTCCTACGCCCAGCAGCGCATGCTGTTCCTGTGGCAGATGGCGCCGGATGACAGCGCCTACAACGTGCCCATGGCGGTGCGCCTGAACGGCACGCTGGACCAGGACGGCCTGGGCCGCGCCCTGCACGCGCTGGTGCAGCGCCATGAAGCCCTGCGCACCCGCTTTGTCTCGGAGGAAGGGGCTTTCCACCAGGAAATCCTCGACCAGGTGCCGGTGGCCCTGGAGGTGACCGAGGTCGCCAACGAAGCGCTGTTGCAGGCGCAGGTGCAGGCCGAATTGCAGGCGCCGTTCGACCTGCTCGGCGGCAACCTGCTGCGGGCCCGGCTGTTCCGCCTCGGCGCCAGCGAGCATGTGCTGACCCTGTGCATGCACCACGTGGTCTCCGACGGCTGGTCCGGGCAGTTGCTGGTGCGCGAGTTCGTCCAGCTCTACCAGGGCGAGATCAGCGGCCAGCCGGCGCAGTTGCCGGCACTGGCGATCCAGTACGCCGACTACGCGATCTGGCAGCGCGCCTGGCTGGAAGCCGGGGAGGGCGAGCGCCAGCTGGACTACTGGAAGCAGCAACTGGGCGACGAGCAGCCCGTGCTGAGCCTGCCGCTGGATCATGAACGCCCATTGCAACCAAGCCATCGCGGCGCCGTGCTGCGGGCCGACCTGCCGGCGGCGCTGTCCGCCCAGCTCAAGCAACTGGCCCGCGGCAATGGCCAGACCCTGTTCATGCTGGTTCTGGCGGCCATGGCAGTGGTGCTGTCGCGCTACAGCGGCCAGGCCGATGTCCGCATCGGCGCGCCCAATGCCGGGCGTACCCGCAGCGAGCTGGAAGGGCTGATCGGCTTCTTCATCAACACCCAGGTGCTGCGCATCCAGGTGGACGAGCGGCAGACCTTCGCCGCGCTGCTGGAGCAGGTCAAGCAGGTGGTCAGCGGTGCCCAGTCGCACCAGGAACTGCCCTTCGAGCACCTGGTGGACGCCCTGCTGCCGGAGCGCAACCTCGGCCACAACCCGCTGTTCCAGTTCAAGATCAACCAGCAGGTGGCCGGCGCCGACGACGGCGAGGGCGGCAGCGTCGAGGGGCTGAGCGTCGAGAAGTACGCCTCCGGCTCCACCGATGCGCGCTTCGACCTGGCCTATGACTTTGTCGACGGCCCGGACGGCGTGCGTGGCTACTTCACCTACGCCACCGACCTGTTCGAGGCGGCGACCATCGAGCGCATCGCCGGGTCGCTGCGTCGCGTACTGGAAAACCTGGTGGCGCATACCGGCGAAGCCGTGCTGGGCTTCCCCGAGCAGGCCGCGCAACTGGCCGCAGCGCAGGCCCCGGCGCTGGCCGGTGGCAACTTCATCGCCCTGTGGCAGCACGGCCTGCAGGCCGGTCGCGGCAAGCTGGCCCTGCGTGCCGGTGAACAGACCCTCGACTACGACCAGCTGGAGGCCCAGTCCAACCAGCTCGCCGGTTACCTGCAAGCGCAGGGCGTCGCTGCCGGGCAGACCGTGGCGCTGTGCCAAGAGCGTGGCATCGAGTGGGTCGTCAGCCTGCTGGCAGTGCTCAAGCTCGGCGCAGTCTACCTGCCGCTGGACACCCGCCAGCCCAAGGAGCGTCTGCGCCAGCTGGTGCGCGACAGCGGCGCGGTGCTGCTGATCCAGGGCGGCGACCTCGACCTGGGCTGCCCGTCCCTCGGCTGGAATCCGCAACTGTGGGCCGCCTGCGACACCCAGGCGCCCGCCGTGCAGATCCACGCCGAACAACCGGCCTATCTGATCTACACCTCCGGCTCCACCGGCCAGCCCAAGGGCGTGGTCATCAGCCATGGCGCCCTGGCCAACTACGTGCAGGCCGTGCTTGAACGCCAGGACCTGGACGCCGACGCCAGCCTGGCCATGGTCTCGACCATCGCCGCCGACCTCGGCCACACCATGCTCTTCGGCGCCCTGGCCGCGGGCCGGCCGTTGCACCTGCTGTCCCACGAACACGCCTTCGACCCGGACCGCTTCGCCGCCTACATGGCCGAGCAGCGCATCGACGTGCTGAAGATCGTGCCGAGTCATCTGCAAGGCCTGTTGCAGGCGGCCAACGCGGCGGACGTGCTGCCGCGGCAACTGTTGGTGCTCGGTGGCGAGGCCAGCAGCTGGAGCCTGGTGGAGCAGGTGCGCAGCCTGAAGCCGGGCTGCCGGATCCTCAACCACTACGGCCCGACCGAAACCACCGTCGGCATCCTCACCCACGAAGTCGGCGCGCGCCTCGATGGCTGCCGCAGCGTGCCGGTGGGCCAACCGCTGGCCAACGCGACGGCGCAGGTGCTGGATGCCTGGCTCAACCCGGTGGCGGAACGCGTCGCCGGCGAGCTGTACCTCGGCGGCCAGGGCCTGGCCCAGGGCTACCTGGGCCAGCCGGCGCTGACCGCCGAACGCTTCGTTCCGGCGGAAAATGGCCAGCGCCGCTACCGCGCCGGTGACCGCGCGCGGCAGGTGGACGGGGTACTGGAATACCTCGGCCGTGCCGACGACCAGGTGAAGATCCGCGGCTACCGGGTCGAGCCGGGCGAAGTGGGGCACCTGCTGCAAGGCCTTGCCGGCGTCGCCGAGGCGGTGGTTCTCGCGCTGCCGCAAGACAGCGACGAAACGCGCCTGCAACTGGTGGGCTACTGCGTCGCCGCCAGCGGCGTCAGCCTCGACGGCGAAGCCCTGCGCCAGCAACTGGCGGCCAGCCTGCCGGAGTACCTGGTACCGGCGCAGATCCTCCTGCTGGAGCGCCTGCCGCTGACCGCCAACGGCAAGCTCGACAAGCGCGCCCTGCCCAAGCCGGGCGCGGTCAAGCAGCGCTATGTGGCGCCGTCCGGCGAGATCGAGGAAAAGCTCGCCGCGATCTGGCGCGACGTGCTCAAGCTGGAGCAGGTCGGCAGCACCGACAACTTCTTCGAGCTGGGCGGCGACTCCATCCTCAGCCTGCAGATCATCGCCCGGGCCAAGCGCCAGGGGATCAAGCTGAGCCCCAAGCAGCTGTTCGAGAAACAGACCATCGGCCAGCTGGCCAGCGTCGCCAAGTTGATCGAGAAGAAAGCCGCTGCCCCGGCCCCGGTGCAGATCAGCGGGCGCCTGCCGCTGCTGCCGATCCAGGCGCGCTTCTTCGACACCGCCATCCCCGAACGCCAGCACTGGAACCAGGCGGTGATGCTCAAGCCCACCCGGGTCCTCGACCCGGTGCACCTGCAGGCCGCACTGCATGCGTTGATCGAACAGCACGATGCCCTGCGCCTCAGCTTCCAGCAGCAGGCCGCCGACTGGCAGGCCAGCTTCGCCCCGGCCAACAGCGCCGGCGTGCTCTGGGTCCGCGAGCTGGACGATGTCGGCGCGCTGCGTGAACTGGCCAACGAAGCCCAGCGCAGCCTCGACCTCAAGGACGGCCCGCTGCTGCGCGCCGTGCTGGTCAACCTGGCCGGCGGCGAGCAGCGCCTGCTGCTGGTGGTCCATCACCTGGTGGTGGACGGCGTGTCCTGGCGCGTGCTGCTGGAAGACCTGCAGAGCGCCTGCCAGCAGCAGCCGCTGCCGGCCAAGACCAGCTCGCTGAAGGACTGGGCCGGCCGGTTGCACGACTACGCCGTCAGCCCGGTGCTGGAACAGGAGCTGGGCTACTGGCAGGCGCAACTGCAGGACGTCAGCGACGCGCTGCCCTGCGATCATCCCGAAGGCAGCCAGCAGCGCCGCCATGCCGTGTCGGTCAGCACCCACCTGGATGCCGAGCTGACCCGCAAGCTGCTGCAGGACGCCCCGGCGGCCTACCGCACGCAGATCAACGACCTGCTGCTCAGTGCCCTGGCCCGGGTGATCTGCCGCTGGACCGGGCAGGCCCATGCCCTGGTGCGTCTGGAAGGCCATGGCCGCGAAGACCTGTTCGACGATATCGACCTGAGCCGCACCGTCGGCTGGTTCAGCAACCTGTTCCCGGTGCGCCTGACCCCGGCGGCGGACCTCGGCGCCTCGATCAAGGCGATCAAGGAACAGCTGCGGGCGATCCCCAACAAGGGCATCGGCTACGGCGTGCTGCGCCACCTCGGCAACGACGCGGCCCGCGCCACCCTCGACGGCCTGGCCCAGGGCAATATCGTCTTCAACTACCTGGGCCAGTTCGACGGTAGCTTCACCGCCGAGGACGCCCTGTTCGCACCGTCCGGTGAAAGCGCTGGCGACGGTCAGGACTTCGCCGCGCCGCTGGCCGCGCTGCTCAGCCTCAATGGCCAGGTGTACGGCGGCGAGCTGGACCTGGGCTGGAGCTTCAGCAGCGCGGTGTTCGAGCGTGAAACCGTGCAACGCCTGGCGGACGACTACGCGGCGGAGCTGCGCCTGCTGGTGGAGCATTGCACTCGCGACGACGTGGCCGGAATCACCCCGTCGGACTTCCCCCTGGTGGCGCTGACCCAGGCCGAGCTGGACGGGCTGCCGGTGGCTGCCGGCCAGGTGCAGGACCTCTATCCGCTGTCGCCGATGCAGCGCGGCATGCTGTTCCACAGCCTCTACGAGGCGGAGGCGGGGCACTACATCAACCAGTTGCGCATCGATGTCGACGGCCTCGACGTGGCCCGCTTCCGCGCCGCCTGGCAAGGCCTGGTGGATCAGCACGAGGTGCTGCGCAGTGTCTTCGTCACCGCGCTGGAGCAGCCGTTGCAGATCGTCCTGCGCGAGGTCGAGGTGCCATTCGTCGAGTGCGATGCCCGCATGGCGCACGATCAGCGCGCCTGGCTCGATGCCCGGGCCGCCGAGGAGCGTAGCCGCGGCTTCGTCCTTGACCAGGGCCCGCTGCTGCGCCTGGCGGTGGCCCGCACCGGCGCGCACAGCCATCAATTGATCTACACCTGCCACCACATCCTGATGGATGGCTGGAGCACCTCGCGCATGCTCGGTGAAGTCCTGCAGCGCTACAGCGGCCAGGTCGTGCCCCGGCAGGCCGGACGTTACCGCGACTACATCGCCTGGCTGCAGGATCAGGATGGCTCCGCCGCGCAGCGCTTCTGGAGCGAGCAACTGCGTGCGCTGGAAGCGCCGACCCGCCTTTCCACGGCACTGGTCACGCCCCGTGCCGGCGAAGGCTACGGCGATCATGGGCACAGCCTGGATGCCGAACTGACCCTGCGCCTGGGCGAGTTCGCCCGGGAGCACCGTGTCACCCTCAACACCCTGGTCCAGGCCGCCTGGTTGTTGCTGCTGCAACGCTATACCGGGCAGTCCGTGGTGGTGTTCGGCGCCACCGTGGCCGGTCGTCCGACTGAACTGGCGGGCATTGAGGAGCAACTGGGCCTGTTCATCAATACCTTGCCGGTACTGGGTTGCCCGCGTCCCGAGCAGCGCGTCGGGCAGTGGCTGGCGCAGGTGCAGGCCGGCAACGTCGCCCTGCGCGAGTACGAGCACACGCCGCTGAACGATATCCAGCGCTGGGCCGGCCATGGCGGCGAGGCGCTGTTCGACTCGATCCTGGTGTTCGAGAACTACCCGGTGTCCGAGGCGCTGGAACAGGCCGCACCGCAAGGGCTGGTGTTCGGTGCTCTGAACAACCAGGAGCAGGCGCACTATCCGCTGGCGCTGGTGGTCAATGTCGGCACGCGTCTGTCGATGCGCCTGGGGCATGACCGGACGTGCTGCGACGCAGCACAGGCGGCGGCCATCACCGTTCACCTGGAGCAACTGTTGCGGGCGCTGATCGAGGATGCGCAGGCGCCCCTTGGCAGCCTGTCGTTGCTGACCGAGGGCGAGCGCGAGCAGCTATTGCAGGGCTTCAATCCCAGCCCGGTGATCTTCCCCGAAGCCTTCGTGCCGGCGCTGGTCGAAGCCCGGGCGCAGGCCACGCCGGAGGCCGTCGCGGTGATCCTCGGCGAGCTGCAACTGAGCTACGCCGACCTGGACCGCCAGGCCAACCGCCTGGCCCGTCATCTGCTGGACCTGGGCGTGGGCCCGGACGTGCTGGTGGGCATCTCGCTGGAGCGCAGCCTGGAAATGGTCGTTGGCCTGCTGGCGATCCTCAAGGCCGGCGGCGCCTATGTGCCGCTGGACCCGGCGTACCCCCGTGAGCGTCTCGACTACATGGTGGGTGACAGCGGTATCCGTCTGTTGCTGACCCATTCGTCGCTGCAAGTGGGCGAGGGGGTGCGCCGGCTCGACCTCGACACGGCGATCGACTGGAAGGACCACGTCGACGTGGCACCGGTGCAGGTCGCGGTAGACCCGGACCACCTCGCCTACGTGATCTACACCTCCGGTTCCACCGGGCGACCGAAGGGCGTGGAAATCCGCCACGGCGCCCTGGCCAACCACATGCTGTGGATGCAGGACGAACTGCAGCTGACAGCACGGGATCGGGTGCTGCAGAAGACCGCGTTCAGCTTCGACGCCTCGGTCTGGGAGTTCTGGCTGCCGCTGATCAATGGTGCGCAACTGGTACTGGCCAGTCCGGCACTGAGCGACGACCTGTCGTTGCTGTGGAGCGAGGTGGAGCGGCATGCCGTCAGCGTCCTGCAACTGGCGCCGTCGGTGCTGCAGGCCTTGCTGCCGGAGGTCCGCAGCGGCCAGCTGGCGTCGCTGCGCACCCTGGCGTGCGGCGGCGAGGCGTTGAGTGCGGTGCTGGTGGAACAGTTGCGCGAGCAGTGGGAGGGTCGGTTGTACAACCTGTACGGTCCGACCGAAGCCACCATCGACACCAGCAGCCTGCTGATCGAGGGAGCGGTGGACAGCACCATCGCTGCCATCGGCCGGCCGATCGCCAACGTGCGCACCTACGTGCTCGACGCGAACCTGCAACCTTGTCCGCTAGGCAGTGCCGGCGAACTGTACGTCGGCGGTGATGCCCTGGCCCGTGGCTATCACGGTCGCGCTGACCTGAGCGCCGAGCGCTTCGTGCCGGATCCATTCACGCCGGGTGCGCGTCTGTACCGTACCGGCGACCTGGTGCGCTACCGCGCCGATGGGGTGATCGACTACCTCGGGCGGATCGACCATCAGGTGAAGATCCGTGGCCTGCGCATCGAGCTGGGCGAGATCGAGGCGGTGATCCGCCGGCACGCCGAAGGGCGCGATGTGGTGGTGCTGGCTAACGCCACGCAACTGCTGGCGTACCTGGTCGGAGCGCCTGACGAGCAATGGGTCGAAACCCTGAAGGCGCGCCTGGGCGAGGACCTGCCGGCGTTCATGGTGCCGGCGCACTGGCTGTTCCTCGAGCAGCTGCCGCTGACGCCGAACGGCAAGCTGGATCGCAAGGCCCTGCCGCAGCCGGGATCCGGACAGGCCCAGGTGGCCTGGATGGCGCCGCGCAGCGAACTGGAAATGCAGTTGGCGGCGATCTGGGCAGAGGTGCTGAAGGTCGAGCGGGTTGGCCTGCACGATAACTTCTTCGAACTGGGTGGCGACTCGATCATTTCCATCCAGGTGGTCAGCCGTGCCCGCCATGCCGGGATCTTCTTCACGCCCAAGGACCTGTTCCAGCGCCAGACCGTGCAGAGCCTGGCCGCCGTCGCGCGGCTGGCCGACGCCACGGCCATCGAGCAGGGCGCGGTGCAGGGCGAGGCGCCGCTGACGCCGGTACAGCAAGGGTTCTTCGACAGCCCCATCCCGACCCGTCACCACTGGAACCAGGCGGTGCTGCTGCAGCCGGCCCGGGCCCTGGTCGCGGCGCCCCTGCAACAGGCCCTGCGCGCGCTGCTGGCCCACCACGATGCCCTGCGCCTGGCCTTCGTCGAAACCGACGGCGGCTGGCAGGCCCGGCATGTGGCGAGCAGCGACGAGGCCTTGCTCTGGTTGCGCCCGCTGGCCTACGCCGACGACCTGGAGCCGCTGGTGCAAGAAGCCCAGCGCAGCCTCGACCTGCAACGCGGCCATCTGCTGCGCGCGGTCCTGGCCGAGCTGCCGGACGGCACCCAGCGCCTGCTGCTGGTGATCCACCACCTGGTGGTGGACGGCGTGTCCTGGCGCATCCTCCTGGAAGACCTGCAACAGGCCTATGCCGCCCTGCTGGACGGCCAGCCCGTGACCCTGCCGCGCAAGACCAGTGCCTTCAAGCACTGGGGCGAGCACCTGCGCGACTATGCCCAGGGCGCGGCCCTGGAGCAGGAACTGGCCTACTGGCAGGCACAGCTGGCCGACGCCAGCGACGAGCTGCCGCTGAGCCATCGCGGCGGCGAGCTGACCAGCCGGCATGTCAGCAGCGTGTCCACCCGTCTTGATCGCGAGGCTACCCGCCAGCTGCTGCAGGACGCCCCGGCGGCCTATCGCACGCAGATCAACGACCTGCTGCTCACCGCCCTGGCGCGGGTGCTGTGCCAGTGGACCGGGCAGCCGTCGTCGCTGATCAAGCTGGAAGGCCATGGCCGCGAGGACCTGTTCGACGACCTCGACATCACCCGCACTGTTGGTTGGTTCACCAGCATCTACCCGGTGAAACTGAGTCCGCAGGCGGACCTGGCCGGGTCGATCAAGACGGTCAAGGAACAGCTGCGGGCGATCCCCAACAAGGGCATCGGCTACGGCGTGCTGCGCCATCTCGGCAGCGCCGAGGCACGCAGCAGCCTGGCGGCGCTGGCCAAGGGCAGCATCGTGTTCAACTACCTGGGCCAGTTCGACGGCAGCTTCGCCGCCGAGGACGCGCTGTTCGTCCCGGCCAGCGAAAGCCGCGGTGACATGCACAGCATCGATGCGCCGCTGGACAGCCTGATCAGCGTCAGTGGCCAGGTCTACGGTGGCGAGCTGGAACTGAACTGGCGCTTCAGCACCGCGGCCTTCGAGCCGGCGCTGCTGCAGGACCTGGCCGAACGCTACGGCGAGGAACTGCGCCAGCTGATCGAGCATTGCCTGGCCGATGGCGTTGCCGGCGCCACGCCATCGGACTTCCCCCTGGCCCGCCTGGAACAGGCGCAGATCGACCGGCTGCCGGTGGCAGTGGCAGAGATCGCCGACATCTATCCGCTGTCGCCGATGCAGCAGGGCATGCTGTTCCACACCTTGTACGAGAAGGCCGCGGGCAACTACGTCAACCAGATGCGCGTCGATGTCGAAGGCCTCGACGTGGCGCGCTTCCAGGCTGCCTGGCAGGCGCTGGTGGACCAGCACGACGTGCTTCGCGCGGCTTTCGTCAGCGACCTGGAGCGTCCGCTGCAAGTGATCCGCAAGCAGGTCGTGGCGACGTTCGCCGAGCAGGACTGGCGTGGTCGCGATCACTCGCCGGAGGTGCTGAAGGCCTGGGCCGACGGCGATCGCCAGCGTGGCTTCGACCTGGAGCAGGAAGCCCTGCTGCGCCTGACCCTGCTGCGCACCGGCGATGAGCGCCATCACCTGGTGTACACCAGCCATCACATCCTCATGGACGGCTGGAGCAATTCGCGGCTGCTCGGCGAAGTGCTGCAGCGCTACCACGGCCAGGCCCCGGCCTTGTCCGCCGCGCGCTACCGCGACTACATCGAGTGGCTGCAACGCCAGGACGCGGCGGCCAGCCAGCGCTTCTGGAGCGAGCAGCTGGCGGTGCTGGACGCGCCGACCCGCCTGGCCCAGGTGCTCAAGCCGGACGGCGCGGCCTCGGGCTACGTCGACCTGCACTACGCGCTGGACCGCGAGGACACCCGCAAGCTCGGCGATTTTGCCCGGGAGCAGCGGGTCACCCTCAACACCCTGGTCCAGGCGGCCTGGCTGTTGCTGCTGCAACGCTACAGCGGGCAGGCCAGCGTGACCTTCGGTGCCACCGTGGCCGGGCGTCCGGCGGAACTGGCGGGGATCGAGGAACAACTGGGCCTGTTCATCAACACCCTGCCGGTGGTGGGCAGCCCGCGGGCCGAGCAGTCGGTGGCGGACTTCGTGCGCCAGGTGCAGGACTTCAACCTGGCCCTGCGCGAGCACGAGCACACGCCGTTGTACGACATCCAGCGCTGGGCCGGGCAGGGCGGCGAGGCGCTGTTCGACAATATCCTGGTGTTCGAGAACTACCCGGTGTCCGAGGCGCTGCAAGCCGCAGCGCCAGCGGAGCTGCGCTTCGGCAGCGTGATCACCCAGGAGCAGACCCACTACCCGCTGACCCTGGTGGTGCAGGCCAACGACACCCTGGCGGTACGCTTCAACTTCGATCGCCAGCGCTTCAGCGAGACCGGCATGGCCCGCCTCGCCGGGCATTTCGACCAATTGCTGCGAGGCCTGGTGGCCGATGCCGCAGCCCCCCTGGGCGAGCTGCCGATGCTCGATGCCGAGGAACGCCAGCAGGTCACCGAACGCTGGAACGACACGGCAGTGGCGTTCGATGCGGGCAGCGTGCACGAGCTGATCGAGGCGCAGGTGTGGGCGACGCCGGACGCCATCGCCGTGCGGCTGGGCGAGCGCACCCTCGACTATGCCGCGCTGGATCGCCAGGCCAATCGCCTGGCCCATCGTCTGGTGGCGCTGGGCGTCGGTCCTGACGTGCTGGTGGGCGTCTCGCTGGAGCGCAGCCTGGAACTGGTGGTCGGCCTGCTGGCGATCCTCAAGGCCGGCGGCGCCTATGTGCCGCTGGACCCGGCCTATCCGAGCGAACGGCTGGACTACATGTTGCGCGACAGCGGCGTGGAACTGCTGTTGACCCGCAGCGGCTTGCACGACAACGGGGTCGAGCGCCTGGACCTCGACCTGGCGATCGACTGGGCGGACCACGGCGACGTCGCCCCGCTGCAGGTGCCGGTGCACGCCGATAACCTCGCCTACGTGATCTACACCTCCGGTTCCACTGGCCGGCCGAAGGGCGTGGAGATCCGTCACGGTGCGCTGAGCAACCACATGCTGTGGATGCAGGGCGAGCTGAAGCTGACGCCGCAGGACCGCGTGCTGCAGAAGACCGCGTTCAGCTTCGACGCCTCGGTCTGGGAGTTCTGGCTGCCGCTGCTCAATGGCGCGCAACTGGTGCTCGCCACCCCGGCGCTGAGCGATGACCTGGCGTTGCTGTGGAGCGAAGTGGAAGGCCAGCGCATCAGCGTCCTGCAACTGGCACCGTCGGTGCTCCAGGCCCTGCTGCCGGGCGTGCGCCCGGGGCAGCTGGATTCCTTGCGCACCCTGGCCTTCGGCGGCGAGGCGCTGGGCGCCACGCTGGTGGAGCAACTGCGCCAGCGGTGGGGCGGGCAGGTGTACAACCTGTACGGCCCGACCGAAGCCACCATCGACACCAGCAGCCTGCTGATCGAAGGGCCTGTGGACACGGCAGTCGCCGCCATCGGCCGGCCGATCGCCAACGTGCGCACCTATGTGCTCGACGGCAACCTGCAGGCCTGTGCGCCGGGTAGTGCCGGCGAGCTGTATGTCGGCGGCGATTCCCTGGCCCGCGGCTACCACGGGCGTGCTGATCTCACGGCCGAGCGCTTCGTGCCGGATCCGTTCACCCCGGGCGCGCGCCTGTACCGCACCGGCGACCTGGTGCGCCAGCGTGCCGACGGAGTGATCGACTACCTCGGGCGGATCGACCATCAGGTCAAGCTGCGTGGCCTGCGCATCGAGCTGGGCGAGATCGAGGCCTTGATCCTCGCCTACCCGGCGGTGCGCGAAGCGGTGGTGCTGGCGCGGGACAACCAGTTGGTGGCCTATGTGGTGGCCGATGGCGCGCCGCAGGACGAGCTGAAGGCGCTGCTGGCCCGCGACCTGCCGGGCTTCATGGTGCCGGCACAGTGGCTGTTCCTCGCGCAGTTGCCACTGACGCCGAGCGGCAAGCTGGACCGCAAGGCCCTGCCGCAGGCGGACACGCTGCAATCGGCCTATGTGGCGCCGGTCAGCGAGCTGGAGCAGCAACTGGCGGCGATCTGGCAAGAGGTGCTGCAGGTGGAGCGGGTCGGCCTGGCCGACAACTTCTTCGAGCTGGGTGGTCATTCGTTGCTGGCGGTGCAGATGCTGGTGCGCATCCGCGATCAGCTGCGCTGCGAGATCGCCCTGCGCGAGCTGTTCGAGAAGAGCACGCTGGGTGATCTGTGCGCGGTGGTCGAGGCCAAGCGCGGCCAGGTCGATCATGCTCAGGACGAACTGACTAAATCCCTGGAGGCCCTCAAACGTCTTAGTGCAGAGGAAATCGATAACCTGCTCGCTTGATAGGGGACGCGGACCTTGTAGGAGCGGGTTCACCCGCGATTGCGATGGTGAATTCACTACCGTAATCGCGGGTAAACCCGCTCCTACAGGTCCGTGCGAAACCCGCCTGACTGGAGACCCACACGTGCAAGAGCTGCTTGACTCCGTTAAATCGCTGTCTGCCCGGGAACGCAAGGCGCTGGCCGCCCTGCTCAAGCGACAGGGGGTGAATCTGTACGGGGTGACCCCGATCTTCAAGCGCGAGATCGAGGCCAGCGCGGCGCTGTCCTACGCCCAGCAGCGCCAGTGGTTTCTCTGGCAACTGGAACCGCGCAGCAGCGCCTACAACATCCCGGTGGCCCTGCGCCTGAGCGGGAGCCTGGACGTGGCGGCGCTGGAAGCGGCGTTCGGCGCGCTGGTGGCTCGCCACGAAACCCTGCGCACCACCTTCCGCCAGGACGGCGAACAGGCGTTGCAGGTGGTGCATCCGCCGCAGGCGTTCAGCCTGGCGGTGGAAGACCTGGAGGATCCCTCTGCCCTCGATGCGCGGGTGGCTGCCGAGCTGTGGGCGCCCTTCGACCTGGAGGCGGGCCCGTTGCTGCGGGTGCGCCTGTTGCGCCTGGGCGCGCAGGAGCATGTGCTGATCGTGGTGCAGCACCATATCGTCTCCGACGGCTGGTCGATGCCGATCATGATCGACGAGCTGGTGCGCCTCTACGACGGCCATTGCCGTGGCCAGGCCGTGCATCTGCCGGCCTTGCCGATCCAGTACGCCGACTACGCGATCTGGCAGCGCAACTGGATGGAGGCGGGCGAGCAGGAGCGCCAGCTGGGCTACTGGACCGCGCAACTGGGCGGCGAGCAGCCGATACTGGAACTGCCCACCGACCGCCCGCGGCCACTGGTGCAGAGCCATGCCGGTGCACGCCTGGATATCGAGTTGCCGGCAGAGCTGGCGCAGGCGCTCAAGGCCCTTGCGCGGCAGCATGGCGTGACCCTGTTCATGCTCCTGCTGGCGGCGTTCCAGACCCTGCTGCACCGCTATACCGGCCAGGCCGATATCCGCGTCGGCGTGCCCACCGCCAACCGCAACCGCGCCGAGACCGAAGGGTTGATCGGCTTCTTCGTCAACACCCAGGTGCTCAAGGCCGACTTCTCCGGCGACCTCACCTTCGTCCAGTTGCTGCAACAGGTGAAGGACACCGCCGTACAAGCCCAGGCCCATCAGGACCTGCCGTTCGAGCAACTGGTGCAGGCCCTGCACCCGGAGCGCGACCTGGGCCGCAGCCCGCTGTTCCAGGTGATGTTCAACCACCAGACCCAGGCCCTCGGCCAGGCTCGGCAACTGCCGGGGCTGGCCGTGGAGAAGCTGCCGGCCGGCCAGCACAGCGCGGCGTTCGACCTGACCCTGGAAACCCTGGAGCGGGACAGCGGCATCGGTGCCGTGCTGACCTTCGCCACGGCACTGTTCGATAGCGCCACCGCCGAGCGCTTTGCCCGGCACTGGCGCAATCTGCTGCAAGGCGTCTGTGTCGATGCCCGGCAGCGTATCGCCGAGCTGCCGTTGCTGGACGGCGATGAGCGCCAGCAGATCCTGGTGGACTGGAACCAGAGCCAGGCCGAGTACCCGCGCCAGCAGTGCCTGCCGGCGCTGTTCGAGGCGCAGGTACGGGAAACGCCGGAGGCGGTTGCCCTGGTCTCTGCCGAAGCGTCGATGGCGTACGCCGAACTGAATGCACGTGCCAACCAGCTGGCGCACAAGCTGCGTGAACTGGGTGTCGGCCCGGATGTGCTGGTGGGCGTGGCATTGGAACGGGGTGCGGAAATGCTCGTCGGGTTGCTGGCGATCCTGAAGGCCGGCGGCGCCTACGTGCCGCTGGACCCGGATTTCCCCCGTGACCGGCTGGCCTACATGATGCAGGACAGTGGTTTGACGCTGCTGCTCAGCCAGTCTTCTTTGCTGGAGCAACTGACCATCCCGGCGGGCGTTGAAACCCTGTGCCTGGACCAGCCAGGCGACTGGCTGGAAGGCTACGAGCAGGACAACCTGCCGCCTTCGGCCGCGCCGGAAAACCTCGCCTACGTGATCTACACCTCCGGCTCCACCGGCCTGCCGAAGGGCGTGACCCTGCAGCATCAGTCCCTGGTCAACTTCCTGTTCAGCATGGCCGGGCAGCCGGGGCTGAGCGCCAACGACCGGGTGCTGTCGCTGACCTCGCTGTCCTTCGATATCGCCGGCCTGGAGCTGTACCTGCCGCTGATTCGCGGGGCCTCGGTGGTGCTGCTCAAGCCGCACCAGAACAAGGACCCGCAGGCACTGCTACAGGTGATCGCCGAGCAGGGTGTGAGCGTGATCCAGGCCACGCCGTCCAGCTGGCGGATGATTCTCGACGCTGCTCCGGCTGATGCCCTGAAGGGCAAGACCATTCTCTGTGGCGGCGAAGCATTGAGCGCGGAACTGGCCCAGCGCCTGATCGACCAGGCCGGGCATGTGTGGAACGTCTACGGCCCGACCGAGACCACCATCTGGTCGGCGCGCCACTACCTGACCCGCAGCGATGACGTCTGGCTGGGCAAGCCACTGGCCAACACCACCTTGCATATCGTCAGCGACGACCTCGACGTGCTGCCGGTAGGCGCACGGGGCGAACTGCTGATCGGCGGAGAAGGTCTTGCTCGCGGCTACCATCAGCGTCCGTCGCTGACCGCAGAGCGCTTCGTGCCGGACCCGTTCTCGACCACGGGCGGCCGCCTGTACCGCACCGGCGACGTGGCCCGTTACCACGCTGACGGGGTGATCGAGTACGTCGGTCGTCTCGACCACCAGGTGAAGATCCGCGGCTTCCGCATCGAGTTGGGCGAGATCGAGGCGCGGCTGCTGGAGCATCCGGCAGTGCGCGAGGCGGTGGTGATCGATATCGAGGTGTCCGGCATCAAGCAACTGGCGGCCTGGCTGGTGCCGGTTGAGGGGGCAGGGGATCCGGACGGTTTGCGTGTGGAGTTGCGTGCGCACCTCAAGGCCGGGTTGCCGGAGTACATGGTGCCGGGTCACCTGGTGTGGCTGGAAAAGATGCCGCAGACGCCCAACGGCAAGCTCGACCGCAAGGCCCTGCCCAAGCCCGATGGCAGCCAGGCGCAGGTCGGCTACGAGGCGCCGCGCAACGAGCGCGAGCGGCAACTGGCGCAGATCTGGGCCGAGGTGCTCAAGGTCGAGCGGGTCGGGCTCAAGGACAACTTCTTCGCCCTCGGTGGGCATTCGCTGCTGGTGATCACCCTGGTCAGCCGGCTGCGCGAGGCGTTCTCCACCCAGCTCAGCCTGCATGACTTCCTGCTGCTGGACACCTTCGAGGACCTCGCCGACTTCCTCGGCGCTGGCGAAACCCGGGTAAAGAACCCGGTGGTCAGCATGAACATCAGCGCCAGTACCAGGGCGCCGTTGTTCTGCCTGCCGCCCGGCGGTGGCGGCACCTACGCCTACTACCCGCTGGCCGGGCACCTGGGCGTGCAGCGCAGCGTGCTCGGGGTGGTGAACAAGAGCTACGTGGTACCGGGCTGGCAGGAAACCTCCTGGGACGACATGGTCGCGTACTACGTCGAGCAGATCCGCAAGGTACGCCCGGTCGGGCCGTACAACCTGCTGGGCTGGTCGCTGGGTGGGGCGCTGGCCATCGAGGTGGCCCATGCGTTGGAGGCGACGGGTGAGACCGTGGGCTTCCTCGGGTTGGTGGATACCTACCTGCCCCAGGGCGAGCGGCTGCTGGCGGTGGACGACGAAGAGCCCGAGGCCGGACCGTGGGATGGCCTGGTGAAGAGCCTGCTGGCCTTCGCCCCGGGGATCGGCGAGACGGTGGTGCTGGGCTTGATCGAGGAAGCGACGGCGCGGTTTGCCGATCCGAAGGAGGCGGCGGACTGGGTGATGGTCCAGGTGGCCGAGCGCAGTGGTACCGATATTGACGCGCTGCGCGCGATTCACCGGGATATCGGGGTGCAGGCGGAAATTGCCAGCGGCTATCGGTTGCTCAGTGCCAACATGGCGTTGGGCCAGGCGTTCCGGCTCAAGCCGCTGAAGGTGCAGCCGCATTGCTGGTGGGCGGGGGCGAGTCGCAGCGCGGAGCAGGTCGAGCTGGCTGAAGAGGTGCTGAAGGCGGGGTGTGGGCTGGAGCAGGTGTGGTCGCTGATGCTGGAAGGGCAGAAGCACGACGATGTGATCCTGGCGCCGGCGTTGCTCAACAGCCTGGCATTCGAGCTGGAGCGTGCCGACTAAGGTGAGAGCGCCATGGACCCTGTGGGAGCGGGTTCACCCGCGATTGCGTCGGTGAATTCACTATCGCAATCGCGGGTGAACC